>JBMOGJ010000001.1:0-99850 GCA_049318425.1 Phycisphaerales bacterium
TGCCGTAGATCCCGATGTGGGCGAGCCGGTTGGCTTCCGCAGGAGCGAAACCCGCGAGCCTGAAATTGTCATAGCAATCCAGGAAGGGTCCGCTCGGCTCGCGCTGCCACCGCGGGAGCTCATCGTCGGAAAGGCCGGAAAGCGCCGGCGCACACATGGCCTCGCCGGTCACCGGCTCGGTCGCACCGGAGACGGGGTACCCCGGAACCAGAATCGGAGTGAGGAGCAGGGCGAGTGCGCTGAACATCTGATGCCTCCAGCAGTGAGTTCGCAGGCGCCGGCGCATTTGGCACTGCGCGCCTGATGATAAGACGAATTCACTTGCCGTCAACCACGGCCGTTCTGGTTTCGCATTTTTCGCCAGGCGCCGCCGCCGCACAGACCTTTCCCACACCTGGTTCCGACAGACCCTCGTGATTGCTGCGGACTCGCTCGGCTCCGTCGGCCCCGGAACGCGACGCTCAGGTCGAGACCAGTTCCGCAGCCTTGCGCTCGGCCTTCGGGCGCGCGAGGTGCGGGAAGTAGTCCTGGATCGCCGTGACCGTCCACGCACCCGCACGCAGCGCCGCGATCGCGTCGACCGTGGCCTTGGCCGCGGAGATCGTCGTGATCATGGGGATGCCCGCGCGCACCGCGGTGGCGCGGATGCGGCCCTCGTCGGTCTTGCTGCCCTTGCGGGTGGGCGTGTTGATGATGAGGTGGATCTCGCCGTTGGCGATCAGGTCGAGCACCGTCGGGCGCGCGCCTTCGCTGAGCTTGTGGACCGACTTCGTCTCGACCGAGTAGGTCTTGAGGAACGCCGCGGTGCCCTTCGAGGTGTAGACCTCGAAGCCCATCGAGCGGAGGTCGCGGGCGATGGCGATGGCCTCGTCCTTGTCGCCGTCGCGGACGGAGAGGAACACATTGCCCTTGGTGGGGAGATGCACGCCGGCGGCCATCTGCGCCTTGGCGAACGCGATGGGGAGCGAGCGGTCGGCGCCCATCACCTCGCCAGTCGAGCGCATTTCGGGGCCGAGCACGACATCGACGCCGGGGAACTTGGCGAAGGGGAAGACCGATTCCTTGACGGCGTAGAAGCCGGTGTTGGGGATCTCCTTCGTGCCGAGCGCGGCGAGCGAGCGCCCCATCATCACCTGCGCGGCGATGAACGGCCAGGCGACGCCCTTCGCCTTGCCGACGAAGGGCGAGGTGCGCGAGGCGCGCGGGTTGACCTCGAGGATGTACACCGTGTCGTTCTTGACGGCGAACTGCACGTTCATCAGGCCGCGCACCTTGAGGCGCTCGGCGAGGCGGCGCGCGGTGGTGCGGATCTCGTCGACGAGCGCGGGCGACAGCGAGAACGGCGGCACGATGCAGGTCGAGTCGCCGGAGTGGATGCCGGCCTCCTCGATGTGCTCCATCACGCCGCAGACGATCGCGCGCGGCGCGTCGCCGTCGTGCGCGATCATGCGGGCGCGCGTGCCTTCGCTCGGCTCGAAGTCGGCGACGACGTCGACGTCGACCTCGATGGCGTCGCTCAGGAAGCGGTCGATCAGGACGGGCGCGTTGGCGAGGTCGCTCACATTGACCGCGGTGGTCATGTAGGTGCGCAGCGCGGCCTCGTCCTGGCAGATCTCCATGCCGCGGCCGCCGAGCACATAGCTCGGGCGCACGAGCACGGGGTAGCCGATCGAGTTGGCGCAGGCGATCGCCTGCTCAAGCGAGCGGGCGATGCCGCTCGGGGGCTGCTTGAGGCCCATCTCGTCGAGCAGCGCCTTGAACCGGTCGCGGTCCTCGGCGAGGTCGATCGAGTCGAGGCCGGTGCCGACGAGCGGGACGCCCGCCTTGGCGAGCCCGTGCGCGAGGTTGAGCGGCGTCTGGCCGCCGAACTGCACGATCGCGCCCACGACCTTGCCCGAGCGGTCGGCGCGGTCGACGCCGCCGCCGTTGAGGCGCTCGATGACGTTGAGCACGTCCTCGAGCGTGAGCGGCTCGAAGAACAGGAGGTCGCTCGTGTCGTAGTCGGTCGACACGGTCTCCGGGTTCGAGTTGATCATCACGCTCTCGAAGCCCATGTTTTCCGCGGCGAACGCGGCCTGGCAGCAGCAGTAGTCGAACTCGATGCCCTGGCCGATGCGGTTGGGGCCGCCGCCGAGGATGACGATCTTCTCGCGGTCGGTGATGCGGATCTCGTCATCGAGCACGGGCTTGCCGTCGATGGTGAACGGCGCCTCGTAGGTCGAGTAGTAGTACGGCGTGACGGCCTCGAACTCGGCGGCGCAGGTGTCGACGAGCTTGTAGACGGGCTCGATGCCCAGCGCCTTGCGGTGCGCGCGCACGGCGAGGATGGTCTCGGGCGAGATGCTGCCGAGGTAGAGGTTCGCGAGCTGCGCGTCGGAGTAGCCGAGGCGCTTGGCCTCGAACAGCGTCTCGCGCGGGAGATCCTCGAGGCGCGCGTACCGGCACAGCGTGTCCTCGAAGGCGACGAGGTGGCGGAACTCCTCGAGGAACCACGGGTCGATCTTGGTCAGCGCGAAGACCTGCTCGATCGTCCAGCCCATCTTGAAGGCGTAGCGCACGTAGAAGAGGCGGCCCTGCGAGGGGACCGCGAGCTTGCGCGTGAGCTTGTCCTCGGGGATCGGCCACTCGACGGTCGAGCGGTCGGCGACCTGCAGGCCCTTCGCGAGGTCGGCGGCGCTGGCGCGGCGCGCGGCGAGCCACTTGTCGTTGCGGTCGAGGCCGAGGCCGAAGCGCTTGACCTCCATCGAGCGCAGCGCCTTCTGGAAGGCCTCCTTGAAGGTGCGGCCGATCGACATGGCCTCGCCGACCGACTTCATCTGCGTGGTGAGCGTCTCGTCGGCCTCGGGGAACTTCTCGAAGGTCCAGCGCGGGATCTTGACGACCACGTAGTCGATCGACGGCTCGAAGCAGGCGCTGGTGTTGCCGGTGATGTCGTTGCGGAGCTCGTCGAGCGTGTAGCCGACCGCGAGCTTGGCCGCGATCTTGGCGATCGGGAAGCCGGTCGCCTTCGACGCGAGCGCGGAGCTGCGCGAGACGCGCGGGTTCATCTCGATGACGACCATCTCGCCCGTCTTCGGGTCGATGCCGAACTGGACGTTGGAGCCGCCGCAGTTGACGCCGACGGCGCGCATGATCGCGAACGCCGCGTCGCGCATGCGCTGGTATTCCTTGTCGGTGAGCGTCATGATCGGCGCGACCGTGACGGAATCGCCGGTGTGCACGCCCATCGGATCGATGTTCTCGATGCCGCACACGATGATGCAGTTGTCGCGGGTGTCGCGCACGACCTCGAGCTCGTACTCCTTCCAGCCGAGGACCGACTGGTCGATGAGCACCTGGCCGATCATGCTGGCGGCGAGGCCGCGGCGGATGATGTCGTCGAACTCCTCGCGGTTGTAGGCGATGCCGCCGCCCGTGCCGCCGAGCGTGAACGCGGGGCGGATGATCGCGGGCAGGCCGATCTCCTCGAGGAACTTGCGGGCGTCGTCGAGGTTGGTGACGGTCTTGGCCTTGGGCTGGCGGAGGCCGAGGCCCTCGACGATCTGGCGGAAGATCTCGCGGTCCTCGGCGCGGTGGATGACGCGGCGGTCGGCGCCGATCATCTCGACGCCGTGCTTCTGGAGGATGCCGTCGTCGAAGAGCTTGCAGGCGCAGTTGAGCGCGGTCTGGCCGCCGAGGGTCGGCAGCAGCGCGTCGATCGGGGTGCCGAGCTCGCGCTCGCGGATGATGATCTTCTCGACCGCCTCGGCGGTGATCGGCTCGATGTAGGTCCGGTCGCTGAAGGCCGGATCGGTCATGATCGTGGCCGGGTTCGAGTTCACGAGGACGACGCGGTAACCCTCTTCCCGCAGGCTCTTGCATGCCTGGGTGCCCGAGTAGTCGAACTCGCAGCCCTGGCCGATCACGATGGGGCCGGAACCGATGATGAGGATCGTGTGGATGTCGTCGCGGCGAGGCATGAGCGTCGTCGGTCGTGGAGACCGTCCAGGATGGGCGTGGTGGCGTCGGCTGAGGGTCGGACTGTCCCGCGTTGCCGCGGGGGTGGCGCAAAATTTCTACGAGTGTAACCGAAGTGCCGACCCCACGGACGGCGTCGGCGCGCAGTTGACAGGTTGCCCGCGGGCGGCGACCGTGCGGAGCGATGAACCCCGTGGCGGTCACGATCCAACCGGCGGTGCTGGCGGAATCCTCCGTCGGGCCTGCAGTTGCGGCGTTCGCGCTGCTGGGGGTGCTGATCGGGACGCCGCTGCTGGTGTTCCTCGCGCTGCGGGCGATCGGCCGGCGTTCCTACCACGGCGAGGCGGTGATCGGGTGGGCGAGGCTGCTCTCGATCCCCTACCTGAAGTACTTCCAGCGGCTGACGATCGAGGGCAGGCACCTCGTGCCCCGGCGCGTCGGGCCGGAGGGCCTGATCGTGGTGTCGAACCACTGCGCGGGGCTCGATCCGGTGGCGATCCAGGCGGCGATGACCTATCCGATCCGCTGGATGATGAGCGCGGAGATGATGCTGCCCGAACTGGCGTGGGCGTGGCGGCGGATTCGGATCATCCCGGTGTGCTTCGACAACCGCGACGCGTCGGCGCTCAAGGCGGCGATCGCGCACGTGGCGGAGGGCGGCGTGCTCGGGATCTTCCCCGAGGGAGCGATCGAGCGGCCGGCCCGGCAGCTGAGGCCGTTTTCGGGGGGGCTGCGCCTGATCCTGTCGCGGTCGAAGGCGCCGGTGCTGGTGGCGGTGATCGATCCGGGGTCGGGAGCCGACACCGCGTACGACGCGCTGCTCAAGCCGACCCATGCGCGGCTCCGCTTCGTGGCGCTGGTGCAGCCCGGCGCCGAGGGGCACGGCCGGGACGGCGCGGAGCGGATCTTCGAGCTGCTGCGGCGCGAGACCGGCTGGCCGGTGAACGACGCGCCCGCGGGAACGGTCGACGCCGCGGCGGTGGAGAGAAATCTGCGGGCGTTTGCAGCGCGCGGGGAATAGCCGCGGATGCGCCGTAGGATGCGCGGCACATGATCTCGCGAATCGAAGGTGTCCTGGAGGATGTGGTCGACGGCGTCGCCGAAGTGCGCGTCGGGGATGTGCGCGTGGGGGATGTGCGCGCGGGCGATGAAGCCGGCGCGATGCACGGCGCGGCGCCGGCGGGCGGCCTCATCTACGAGGTGCTCGTCCCCGCGTGCGACGCGGGCGAGCTGCTGATGCAGCAGGGACGGCGGGTGTCGTTCTTCACGCTGCACTACCTCGAGTCGCAGGGCCAGGGCTCGCACTTCGTGCCGCGGCTGATCGGGTTCAGCTCGCGCGAGCAGCGGGCGTTCTTCGAGTTGCTCACCACCGTGAAGGGGATCGGCAACCGCAAGGCGCTGCGCGCGATGCAGGTGTCGCACGCGCGGATGGCGGAGGCGATCGCGGCGGGCGACGCGAAGTTCCTCGCGACGCTGCCCGAGATCGGCAAGCGCACCGCCGAGAGCACGATCGTGGAGCTGAAGGGGAAGCTCGACCCGTTCCTCAAGGATCCCTCGGCCACGCGGCGCGCGCTCGAGAAGGGCGCGGTCGCCGCTGCGGCGGCCGTGAGCGCGGCGATGGGTACGGCGATGGCGGGCGCGCTTCCGGTCGGCCCGGCGGCGGACGCCGAGGAGGTGCTGGTCGCGCTCGGCGAACAGCGCGCGCAGGCGCGGCAGCGGATCGAGCGCGTGCTGGCGGCGTCCGGCGGCGAGTCGCTCGGCGCCGACGAGATCGTGACGCGGGCGCTGCGCTCGCGCGGCGTGAGCTGAGGGAGGGGGCACCATGGGCGCGCAGGCGGAACATCGGTACGCCGTACATCAATACGCAGGCATCATCGCGGGCGGGTCGGGCACCCGGCTCTGGCCCGCGTCGCGCGCGGCGCGGCCGAAGCAGCTGCTGCCGGTGGCCGGGGGCATGTCGCTGCTCGGGCACGCGTGGCACCGCGTGGAGGGCGTGGTCGACGCCGGGCGGCGCATGGTCTGCACGACGGAGGCGTTCGCGTCGGCGATGCGGGGCACGCTGCCCGGGCTCGTCGAGGGCAACGTGCTCGCAGAGCCGCTCGGGCGCGACACGCTGAACGCGGTCGGGCTGCTCGCGCATGTGCTCGCGGCGCGCGATCCACGGGCGGTGCTCGCGGTGCTGACGGCGGACCACCTGATCGAGCCGGCGGAGCTGTTCCGCGAGCGGCTGCGGGCGGCGTTCGCGCTCGTCGAGGCCGATGGCTCGCGGATCGTGACCTTCGGCATCGCGCCGACCCACGCCGCGACGGGGTACGGCTACATCGAGCGCGGCGCGCCGGTCGCCGCCGGGAGCGGCGCGGGCGATGCGCGGGCGTTCACCGCGACGCGCTTCGTCGAGAAGCCGGACCGGCTGCGCGCCGAGGAATACCTGCGCTCGGGCGCGTACCTGTGGAACTCGGGGATGTTCGTGTTCGGCGCGCAGGCGATGTGCCGCGCGATCGCGCGGTTCGCGCCCGCGCACGCGGCGGGGCTCGCCGAGATCGCGCGCGCGTGGGACACGCCGGCGCGCGCCGAGGTCGCCGCGCGCGTGTATCCGACGCTGCCGCGGCAGTCGATCGACCGCGGCGTGATGGAGCCCGCGTCGGTGGCGGATGGCGGCGAGTGCACGGTGTGCGTGATGCCGCTCGAGGTGCAGTGGCTCGATGTCGGCAGCTGGCCGAGCTTCGCGGAGACGGTGGCGGCCGACGAGGCCGGCAACCGTTCGAACGCGCACTGGTGCGACGTCGGATCGCGCGCGATGACGGTGATCTCGGAGGACCCCGACCACCTGATCGCGACGGTGGGCTGCGAGGACCTCGTGATCGTGCACACGAAGGACGCGACGCTCGTGTGCCCGCGCGCGCAGGCGGAGCGCGTCAAGGAACTCGCCGAGCGCGTGCCCGGGAAGTGGCGGTAGGCGTGCGGTACCTCGCGATCGATCTCGGCGACAAGCGCACCGGATTCGCGGCGGGCGACGATGTCGTCGGCCTGGTGCAGCCGCTGCACGTGGCGGAGGCGCACACGCGCGCGCTGCAGCTGAAGGCGTCGGTGAAGGCGGTCGAGGAGTACGGGCCCGACCGCATCGTGCTCGGCATGCCCTACAACATGGACGGCACCGAGGGCCCGCGCGCCAGGATGGTGCGCGAGTTCGCCGTCGAGCTGGAGGCCGCGGTGAAGGCCGCGCTCGGGCCGTACACGCGCGTGCGCATCGAATTCCACGACGAGCGGCTGTCGAGCTTCGCGGCGGAGCAGCGGCTCAACCGCACCGGGCGGACCCACGGCGAGAAGAAGGCGCTGCGCGATGCGCTCGCGGCGTGCGCGATCCTGGAAGACTTCCTGCAGGCGCGGCGGGGCGCGGTGGCGGCGGATGGTGGCGGTGGTGCGGGGCACGTCGATGAGGGGCACGCCGACGCGCGTGACGCCCACGATGACGACGACGACACCCACGCCGACCGCACGGGGGACCGCGCATGAGCTCCCGCGCGCATCTCACCGACGAACAGCGCACCGTGGTCGAGGCGCCCGGCGACGCGCACCTCACCGTGCTCGCGGTGGCGGGCAGCGGCAAGACCACCACGATGGTGCATCGGCTCGCCGAGCTCGCGCGGCGCGGGGTGAAGCCCGCGCACATGCGCGCGGTGATGTTCAACAAGGCCGCGCAGCGCAGCTTCGAGGAGCGGCTGGCGAAGACCGGCATCGACACCGGCGAGCTCAAGGTGCAGACCTGGCACGCGATGGGCTTCGCGATCATGCGCCACCTCGAGTCGGTGGGCGCGGCGCCGCGGATGCCGCTGCTCGCCGATGGCGGCGAGATCCTGCGCATCGTGGGCGACTGCATCCGCGAGGAGTTCGCCGAGCGCCACGAGCACCCCGAGGAGGACGACGGTCGCGACGCGGAGAGCTGCATCGAGGCGATCCGCGAGTGGAAGTCGATGCTGGTGCCGCCGAAGCGCGCGGGGCACTCGGGCGACGAGTTCCTGGTGTCGGTGTACGCGCGGTTCGAGAAGCGGCGCGCGTCGCAGGGTTTCCGCGCGTTCGACGACCTGATCGTCGACGCGGTGCGTGCGCTCGAGGAGAGCGAGGTCCGCCACGGGCTCGCCGACCGCTTCGAGCACATCGTGGTCGACGAGTTCCAGGATGTCGACCACGCGCAGTTCCGCCTGCTCGAGCTGCTCGCGGGCACGCGCGCGCGCGTGACGGTGGTGGGCGACGACGACCAGACGATCCACGAGTGGCGCGGCGCGCGCAGCGCGTACATCCGCGGCGAGTTCGCGCGGCGCATCGCGACGCATCCGCACCGGACCTACTCGCTGTCGACGACCTTCCGCTTCGGCCCCGGGCTGGTCGAGGCCGCGGCGCGCGCGATCGAGCCCGGCGAGGGCCGCGTGCCCAAGCACATGCGCGCGGCCGATCCCGAGCAGGAGTCGAGCCTCGTCGTCGTCACGGAGAGCGGCGACTCCCCTGCCGCGCTCGACCCGCTCGTCGAGCGGCTGCGCGGACTGCTCGACCGGGGCACGCCGCCCGCCGACATCGTGGTGCTCGGGCGCTCGTGGGCGCAGCTCCTCGCAATGGAGTGGCGCATGCTCGCGGCGGACATCCCGTTCGCGATGGACGACCACGCGGCGTTCGCCAACGACCCGTCGCTGTCGCTGCTGCTGTCGTACGTGCAGGCGGTGCGCGGCGTGCGCATGCCGGTCGACGACGCGATGGCGCGCACCATCCTGCGCATCGTGAACCGGCCGTTCCGCGGGGTCTCGCGGCAGGGACTCGAGCGGCTCGTGCGCGACGTGCAGCGCGAGGGTCTCTCGTTCGCCGACATCTGCTTCGACGACGACCTGCACAAGATGGCGGGGTTCCACGGCGGCGCGCGCATCGAGCTGAAGGCGCTCGGCGGCGTGCTGCTCAAGGCGCTGCGCCGCGATGCGGGCGACGCGGGCGCGGCCGACGCGATCCGCGTGCTGCGCACCGAGGTCGACTTCCGCGAGGCGCTCGCGGCGCATCGCAGCGAGCCGGGCGTGGCCGAGTGCCTGCGCGCCTACGAGGTGCTCGAGGACTTCGCGCGCGCGTCGCGCTGCCGGCTCGCCGACCTCGAGCTGCGGCTGGCGTCGGTCGACCCGACTCGCGGCGAGCCGAAGGAGCGCTGCGTGCGCGTCACCACGATCCACCGCGTGAAGGGGCTCGAGTGGGACTTCGTGTTCATCCCCGAGTGCGACGAGGGCTACATGCCGCTGCCCGGCGACGAGGAGAGCGGCTGCTTCGACAAGACGGCCGCCGACAAGACGCTCGGGCGCAGCCCGTCGGTCGAGAGCGAGCGGCGGCTCTTCTACGTCGGCATCACCCGCGCGCGCACCGCGTGCTTCGTGAGCTGCGGCAACGAGGAGGAGCGGTCGCGGTTCCTGCGCGATGCGATCGGCGGCGCGGCCGACGGCACGAAGCCGGGCCCTGCGCCCGGGGCGTGGCTGTCGCGGCTCGGCTTGCGCGGATGATCGCGCCGTGCCCTCGCGCGGATGAACTTGCGCGGATGACCGCGCCGTGCGCACGCGCGGCCCCGTCGCTCACACCGGCCAGCGCGCCGCGTCGGCGTCGAGATACCAGCGGAACTCGCCGCCGATCGGCGCGATGCCCTTGATCGGGATCTCCGCCGCGGAGTCGGTGCCGTTCACGATGCGGTGGAGCATCGGCGCCTTCTTGCGTCCCGTGACGAGCGCGCCGACGAAGCGCGCGGCGTTGATGAGGCCGTAGGTCATGGTCACGCGGTCGGGCGGCGTGACCGACGGCCCGCGGTTGAAGCACGCGAGGCGGTCGACGACATGCAGCGCCGGCGAGTGCGGGAAGAGGCTCGCGGTGTGGCCGTCGTCGCCCATCCCGAGCAGCACGAAGTCGAGGCGGTCGTGGCCCTTCTCGCGCCAGCCGAGGACCTCGCGCAGCTCGCGCTCGTAGCGCGCGTCGGCGCCGTCCTCGTAGGCGTGGATCGGATGGACCTGCGAGCGGGGGATGTCGGAGTGCTCGCAGATGAGCTCGCTGATCTGGCCGAAGTTCGACTTCTCGTGGTCGAAGGGCACGCAGCGCTCGTCGACGATCCAGAGGTGCGTGCGGCGCCACGGCATCTCGCGGTACGCGGGGTCGATCATCATGCGCTCGTAGAGCGGCATCGGCGTCGAGCCGCCCGAGAGCGCGAGGTGGAAGTCGCCGAACGCGCGCACGCACGCGCGCGCCTGGCTGATGATGTCCATGCCGATCGCGTCGATCGCCTCGTCGAGCGTCTCGGAAAGCGCGACCTGGCCGGGCAGACGCGGAATCTCCGGCATGTCGTCGATGATCTCGTAGGTGTCGCCGTCGGACATGCGCGCAGCGTAGCGGACAGGCGGCGTCCCGCGAAACGGGTCGCGCGGCGTGGCCGTGCTGCGGCGAGTCGCGCGCGCGCGCGTGCGGTCAGGCCTCGTTGCGCCACGCGCGGCCGTCGCGCGCGAGCAGGTCGTCGGCGGACTTGGGGCCCCACGAGCCGCACGCGTAGTTCGCATGGATGCCCGCGCGCGCGCGCGCCGAGCGCTCGTCGAGGAACGGCATGACCGCGTTCCACGCGCCCTCGACCTCGATGCGGTGCTTGAAGAGCGTCTGGTCGCCGCGCATCGCGTCGACGATGAGCGGGCCGTACGCCTCGACGGGCTCTGCCTTGAAGTGGTCGGCGTAGTCGAGCTGCATGTTCACGTTCGCGCCGCGCAGGCCGAAGCCGGGGACCTTCACCTCGAAGCGCAGGTTGAAGCGCTCCTTCGGGGCGATCTCGATCACGAGGCGGTTGGGCGCCTCGCCGCCGAAGCCCGGCACCCTGCGGAAGAGGTTCGCGGCCGGCGGCTTGAACTGCACGACGACCTCGGTGCGCTTCGCAGCCATCTTCTTGCCGGAGCGGATGTAGAACGGCGTGCCCGCCCAGCGCCAGTTGTCGAAGTGGAACTTGAGCGCGGCGTAGGTCTCGGTCGTCGAGGAGGGCGACACGCCCGCGAGCTCGTGGTACGCGCCCTCTCGGCCGTCGCCGGCGAACTGGCCGAGCGCGCAGTAGTCGGCGACCTGGTCGGCGGTCGGGATCGCGATCGAGTCGATGATCTTGATCTTCTCGGCGCGGACGTTCTCCGGCGTGTAGAGGCTCGGCGGCTCCATCGCCACGAACGCCATCACCTGGAAGAGGTGCGACTGGATCATGTCGCGGATCGCGCCCGTCTGGTCGTAGAACGCGGTGCGCTGCCCGACCGAGACGGTCTCGGCCGCGGTGATCTGCACGTGGTCGATGTACTGCCAGTTCCACACCGGCTCGAAGATCGAGTTGGCGAAGCGCAGCACGAGCAGCGACTGCACGAGCTCCTTGCCGAGGTAGTGGTCGATGCGGTAGATCGACTCCTCCTCGAAGGCGCGGCCGAGGGTGCGGTTCAGGCTCGCGGCGCTCACCGCGTCGTGGCCGAAGGGCTTCTCGACGATGATGCGCTGCCAGCTGCGCGCGTTCGGGTCGATCGAGCACCAGCGCTTGCCCTCGACGACCAGTCCGGCGGCGTCGATCTGCTCGACGATCGGCTCGTACAGGCTCTCGGCGACCGACATGAAGAACAGCAGGTTGCCGCGCGTGCCCTTCTGCTCGGCGAGCTCGGCCAGGCGCGCCTCGAGCGGCGGGTAGCACTCGGGCTTGACCGCGTCGCCGGCGAAGTAGTGGATGCGGCGGGCGAAGTCCGCCCAGCGGGACTCGTCGAAGCCCTTCGCCTGCTGCGCGACCCACGGCTTGAGCTCGTCGCGCCACTGGTCGTCGGACTTCTGCGTGCGCGACACGCCGAGGATCGCCGTCGCCGGGTGCAGCTGGCCCATCGCGTGCATCTCGTACATCGCGGGGATCAGCTTGCGCGAGGTCAGGTCACCGGAGGCGCCGAAGATGACGAGGATGCACGGGTCGTTCTGCGACATAGGCGGGGAGGGTAGCGGTGCGCCGCGGATGCGGCGGCGCGTCGGTCAGCGGTTGAAGCGGGGATGGAAGCGGACCACGGTGTCGCGGCGGCGGGTGTCGTCGACGTGCGTGTAGATCTGCGTGGTCACGACGCTCTCGTGGCCGAGGAACTCCTGGACGGTGCGCAGGTCGCAGCCGCCGCGCAGGAGGTCGGTCGCGAAGCTGTGCCGCAGCTTGTGGGGGTGCACCTTGTGCAGCCCGGCGACCGCGGCGTACTTCTTGACCAGCGTCCAGACGGCGACCCGCTCGAGCGGCCGGCCGCGGTTGGAGACGAAGAGCCGGTGGTCGGCGCGGACCTCGTCGCCCTTGACGATGTCGGCGCGGAGCGTCTCCAGCCAGCGGGTCAGCGCGTTGGTGGCGGGCACGCCGACCGGCACGAGGCGTTCCTTCCGGCCCTTGCCGAGGACCCTCAGGGACGCGAGCTTCGGATCCCAGTTGTTCAGGCGGACGGTGCCGACCTCGCTCGCGCGGAGGCCGGCGGCGTACATCACCTCGAGGATCGCGCGGTCGCGCACCCAGAGTTCGCCGTGCTCGGGCGTGGGCGCCTCGACCAGCTTGCGCATGTCGCCCGCGGTGACCGTCTTGGGGATGGTGAACGCCTTCTTGGGCCGCTCGAGCAAGCCCGCGGGGTTCGTCGGCGTGATCCCCACCGAGTTGAGGAAGCGGAAGAACATGCTCACGCTCGAGAGGTGGCGCTGGGTGGACGTCGCCTCGAGGTCGCGGCCGGCGGCGCTCCGGAGGTGGTTGGCATGCTCCGCGAGGTGATTCGGGGTGACCTCGGCGGGCTGCTTCACGCCGCGCGACTCGAGGAACCCGATCAGGTCGTCGAGGTCGCGTCCATTGGCGGCGATGCTGGCGGGGGCGAGGCCGCACTCGGTCCGGAGGTGCGTCATGTACCGGCGCACGGCGGCGCGAAAGCCGTCCGAGCCGGCGGCGGTGCCGGCGGGCGCAATGGGAAGACCCATGTGGTCCTTTCGACGTGAGCGTGAGGTGGCTGCGGACTTCATGCGGCTCCGGGGCTTTCGGCGCGGACGGGTCGGCTCCGGCCTCGCGGGAGGTGGAAGATCGGCAATCCGCGGGCTGGAGAGCGAGAAGTCGGGTCCGTCGGCGGGCGGGTCGGGGCGCTCGCCCCCCGCTGGCACGGCCGTTGCCTTGCGTTCCCGCGAACCGCCCGGCAGGAGGCCAGGCGGAGACGGATTCGGCAAGGAGTGCCGCATGCAGAAGTCGATTGCCCACACCGCTCGGATGGTGTTTCAGGCCGCAGAAGCGGGCGTTCGCTCGCCCTTCTCCGCGGTGCTGGACGCCGCGCGCACCCAGGCGCAGGAACTGCCGACCCCCGGTCGCCGCCGCGCAGCGATTGCGCGGTCCCGCCGGGAGTTCGATGCGCGCTTCGCGGCGCTGAACGCGGACGACGGGCTGCTCGTCCCCGCGTCGCAGCGGCCCGCGGGGCGGATGTGGCGGCTCCATCCTGCGCCGGACGCGGTGGAACTCGCCGGCACCCCCGCTGGCGCGGCGCTTGCTCTCTCGGTCCACGGAGCACGCCCATGAACTACGGTTTCTACCTCTCGACCGCGGGCGCCATCACCGGCATGCGGCGCCTCGACACGGTGGCGAACAACCTCGCCAACTCGACGACGGTGGGCTTCAAGGCCGACCTGATGTCGATCCGCGCGCGGCTCCCCGAGAACCTCGAGCAGGGCGGCGTCTACACCGACACCAACAGCGCGCTCGACGCCCTCGGCGGCGGGACGCTGTTCGAGCCGAACCAGATCGACCTGTCGCAGGGTCCGCTGCGCGAGACCTCGAACCCGCTCGACGTGGCGATCGAGGGCGACGGCTTCTTCATGCTCCAGCAGCCGAAGGGCGTGCAGGGCACCGCCGCGGCCGACCGCCTGCTCACCCGCGCCGGCAACCTGACGCGCGACACCGAGGGCCGGCTCGTGCTCGCCACCAGCGGCGTGCCCCTGCTCGGCAGCGACGGCCAGCCGATCGTGCTGCCCGACGACCTCTCGAAGGTGCGCATCGACCAGCGCGGCGCGATCTTCCAGGGCACCGACCAGGTCGGCCAGCTCGCGGTGGTCATGCCGGCCGACATCGCCAACCTCCGCAAGGAGGGCCGCGACGCGCTGCGCCTGCTCGGCGGCAAGGTCAAGGACGCGCCCGCCGACACCGTGGTGCACCAGAAGTACCTCGAGGACAGCACGGTCGACGCCGTCGCGACCCTCGCCGAGCTGGTGAAGGTCTCGCGCGGGATCGAGTTCTCCACCCGCATGATGCAGACCCACGACCAGATGACCGGCAAGCTGATCGACACCTTCGGACGGTTCGGCTGAGCCGACGCGCGGCCGACGCGCCGACGCCTGTGACCCACGGACCGACCACCGCCCCGCTCCCGAACGCCCGAACGAACGAACGAACCGACCTCGCGCCTACCACCGCGCGTCACCAAGCAGGAACCATGAGCTACATCGCACTCAACACCGCGGCGACCGGCCTCTCGGCCCTCTCGACCAGCCTCGACGTGACCGCCAACAACCTGGCGAACGCGAACACGACCGGCTTCAAGAGCTCGCGCGTGAACTTCGAGGACCTCTTCTACCAGGAGTTCGCGCAGCCGGGCCTGCCGGGCGGCGACGGCATTCAGCGCGCGACGGGTCTCTACGTCGGCCTCGGCACGCAGGCCGCGGGCACGCAGCTCAACTTCTCGCAGGGCGCGACCGAGACGACCAACCAGCCCTACGACCTCCTCATCGAGGGCGACGGCTTCTTCGAGGTCGAGCTGCCCGACGACATCAACGGCGGCCAGGGCTACACCCGCGCCGGCAACTTCACGCTCAACGCCGACGGCGAGCTGGTCATGGCGAACTCGCCGGGCTTCCGCCTGCGCGCCGACTTCACCATCCCGCCCGAGGCGACCGATGTCGCGATCGGCACCGACGGCCGCGTGACCGCCAGCGTGCCCGGCTCGGCGGAGCCGACCGAACTCGGACAGCTCTCGCTGACCCGCTTCGTGAACCCCGCCGGCCTCGAGAGCCGCGGCAACAACATCTACACGCAGACCGAGGCGAGCGGCGATCCGATCGAGTCGCTGCCCGGCGAGGAGGGCGCGGGCTTCATCCGCCAGTTCGCGCTCGAGGCGTCGAACGTCGACCCCGTGACCGAGCTGGTGACGCTCATCAAGACGCAGCGCGTCTTCGAGATGAACAGCCAGGTCATCCAGGCCGCGAACGAAACGCTGAAGAACATCTCGAACATCCGCGCCTTCTGACACCGGCGGCGCCGCACGCGGCGACCACGCGCTGAAACCGCACTGAGGAGCACCTCCCATGAACGACCTCCGCATCCGACTCCGCGATCTCCGCCACGGCACCGGCCTCCGGCTCGCGGTCCTCGCGCTGCTCGGCGCGACCTGCGGCGCCATCGCCGGCGCCGCGGCCGCCGACACCGTGCGCCTGCTGCCCTCGGTGCGCATCGCACCGGGAAGCGCGTTCACGCTGGCGGACATCGCAGACCTCGACGGCCCCGAGGCCGAGTCGCTCGCCGGCACGACCATGGGTCGCGGCGAGACCGGCGCGTTCGAGCTCTCGGCGGAGCGCATCCGCCAGCAGCTGGTGGTCGCCGGCGGAAACCCCGCGAAGCTCGAGTTCATCGGCACGCGCACGGTGGTGCGCCCGCTGCGTGCGGGCGGCGAGGCGGCGGCGAACGCCACCGCGACGACGAACGCGCCCGCTGCCGGCACCGACGGCGCGGCGACCGCGCCCGTCGCGCAGGCCGTCGACGGCATGCGCGCGATCGATCCCGCCGCGCACGCGGGCACGAGCTCGCCGCTCGCGATCATCTGCGAGATCCTCCGCAACGCCTATGGCGAGGACGCGTGCGACCTCCGCCTGCGGATCGCCGAGGAGACGCTCGCGCGCATCGCGCCGAAGCCCGGCGCCCGCTACGAGGTCGTGAAGAAGAGCTCGCTGCGCGGCCCGCGCGTCGAACTCGAGGTGGTGGAGCGCGCGGCCGACGGCGAGGCGGCCCGCACCCGCGTGCGCGTCGAGGTGCGCTTCGAGCGCGAGGTGCTGGTGGCGCGCAACGACCTGCGCCGCGGAGGACGCGCCGACGGCGGCGCCGCCGCGATCGAGCGCCGCATGCTGACCCCCGACGAGGCGCGCACCGCGGCCGACCCGCACGCGGTCGCCTCCGACGCGACCTTCGCGCGCGCCGTGCCGCGCGGCGGCGTGGTCGAGCGCGAGGACCTCACCCGCCCCGAGCAGGTCAAGCGCCGCGACGTCGTCAAGGTGCGCCGCGAGATCGGCGCGATCGCGATCGAGATCGAGGCGGTCGCGCTCGAGGACGGCGCGGTCGGCGATGTGATCGCCTTCGAGCACCACGGCCGGCGCCGCGCGCGCGACGCGAAGGCCTTCACCGCCGAGATCACCGGACCGGGAGAGGCCGTGATCCGCTGAAACCACGCGGAGCACGAGTGATCCGCTGAAACGATGCGGAGCACGCGTGATCCGCTGAAGCCACGCGGATCCGCCGGAACCACAGCACCCACACCCTGCACACCACGCCGGACCCCGGCGAACACGACAAGGCCCACACCATGCCCGCAGCACTCCTCGTCGCCCTCTGCCTCGCCGCCGACACCAGCGTGACGGCCCCGCTTCCCTCGTCCGGCGCCCCCGCCGCGCCGGCCGCGCGCGTGCTGCGCGACGACGAGCGCGAGGGCACCCGCGCCACGATGTCGGGCACGGCCGCCGCGCTCGCCGCCCAGTCGGCCGCGCAGTCCAACGCGCACCTCGCCCGCGGCGGACGCGCGCCGAGCGGCTCGCTGTTCGAGGTCGCCGACCTCACGCCGCGCTCGTTCTCGGTGCACGACCTCGTGACCATCGTGATCAGCGAGAGCAGCAAGTCGAAGAGCTCGGCCGACGCGAAGGCCGACAAGGACTACAGCATGCAGGCCGAGGTCGCGGCCTTCATGACCCTCGATCCCACGAGCCTCGCAGGCGGATCGGTGCAGGTCGACCCCGACAGCCTTCCGGTGTTCGATGTCAGCGGGAACAAGGGCTTCAAGGGCAAGGGCAACTACTCGCGCAGCGACGACTTCACCGCGCGCGTGACCGCCGAGATCGTCGACATCCGCCCGAACGGACTGCTCGTGCTCGAGGCGCGCCGCGAGATCGTGAACGACGGCGAGACGCAGGTCATCATGCTCTCGGGCATCTGCCGCCCCGAGGACGTCGACGGCAACAACCAGGTGCTCTCGCAGCGCGTGGCCGACGCGGTCATCAAGAAGGAGACCACCGGCCAGCTGCGCGAGACGAGCGAGAAGGGCATCATCGCCCGCATCCTCGACTCGATCTTCGCGTTCTGAGCGGCGCGCGGCCTACGAGAGCAGCTCGCGCAGCGCGAGCCCGGGATCGGGCTGGCGCATCAGGTGCTCGCCGACGAGGACGGTGTGGATCCCGTGCGCGCGCAGCCGGCGCAGGTCGTCGGGCGTGCGAATGCCGCTCTCCGAGACGAGCACGCTGGTGTCCTCGAGCATCTCCGCGAGCCGCATCGAGTGCTCGAGCGAGGTCTTCATCGTGCGGAGGTCGCGGTTGTTGATGCCGAGCAGCGAGTAGCTCGCGTGCGGGAATCCCACGATGTTCACCGCGCGCAGCAGGTGGTCGACGTCGTGCACCTCGAGCAGCGTGGTCATGCCGAGCTCGGTGGCGAGGATCTGGAAGTCGATGATGTCCCGCTCGGGGATCGCCTCGGCGATGAGCAGGATCGCGTCGGCGCCGGCCGCGCGCGACTCCCACACCTGGTAGATGTCGACGATGAAGTCCTTGCGGAGCACCGGCAGCCGGACGGCGTCGCGGATCCGGTGGATGTACTCGAGCCGGCCGCCGAAGAAGCGCTCGTCGGTGAGGCACGAGATCGCGCTCGCGCCGTTCGCGGCGTAGGCCCTGGCGATCGCGACGGGGTCGAAGTCCTCGCGGATCACGCCGGCCGACGGGCTCATGCGCTTGACCTCGGCGATCACATGGGTCGCGTCGGGGTGGCGGCGGTCGACGCAGGCGCTGAAGAAGTTGCGCGGGCGGCCGAGCTCGGAGATCCGCTCCTTGAGCACCTCGACGGGCACGGCGTCGCGCGCGGCCTCGACCTCCCGGAACTTGTGGTCGATGATGTCCTTCAGGACTGCATGCATGATCGGCGCCGGGCGGGTACGTTCCAGTCCTTCCGAAGGACCGATGCACGTTATAGCCGCCATCTCCATCGACGTGCCCGCCCTGCTTCTTCAGTCGAACGGGGAATCGGCGGGCGGCGGCGCGGGCGCGTGGATCCTGCCGGTCGCGGTCGGCGTGCTCGCCGCGGCGTCGCTCGCGGTCATCGTCTCCCGACGGCTCTGGCGCATGCCGGCCGAGGCGTCGGGACGGCTCCCGCGCGACCCCGCCGTTGGCGCGCTGGCACTGATGTTCGCGCTCGTCGCGGGAAGCATCGCCGCGGTCGCAGCGGGCGGCGCAGGCATCGAGGACCCCGCCTACGCGCGGCTCGCGGCGGGCGTGGCGAGCAACCTCGCGCAGGCCGCGGTCGCGCTGTTCGCGATCCACTCGGTGCTCTCGCGTCCGGGCGCGGGCACGCCCATGCCGGCGGCGCGCGCCGCGCGCGAGGGCGCGGTGGCGCTGGTGCTGGCGTTCCCGATCATCGCGGCGATCTCGCTCGGCGTGAACGCGCTGCTGGTCGCGCTCGGGCAGCCGAAGGCGCCCGACACCTCGCACGAGACGCTGCAGATCCTCGTCGAGCGCCGCGACGCCCTGCTGACCACGCTCACCCTCGCGCACGTCGCGGTGCTGGTGGCGGTGTCGGAGGAGGCGCTCTGGCGCGGGCTGCTGCAGCCGGCCATGCGGCGCGCCGGCCTCGGCGCCGCGGGTGCGGTCGCGGCGACCGCGGTGCTCTTCACGCTCATCCACTGGTCGGTGATTATTCCCGCCGACGGCCGCGCCGCGGGCCTCGCGATGCTGTTCGTGCTCGCGTGCGCGCTCGGGATCCTGCGCGAGCGCACGGGCGGGCTGGTCGCGCCGATCACGCTCCACGCGCTCTTCAACGCGGCGAATGTCGCGATCGCCCTCGCGCAAAACCCCGTATCTTCCACGCCATGAGCGCAGCGGACATGATTTCGGGCAAGCCACGCATCCTCACCGGCGACACGCCGACCGGTTCGCTCCACCTCGGCCACTGGGTCGGCAGCGTGAAGCGCCGCGTCGAGCTGCAGGACTCGCACGACTGCTACTTCATCATCGCCAACATGCACGCGTACACCACGCGGCTCGCGAAGAGCGAGGACATCCGCCGCGACTCGATCGCGATCGTGCGCGACTACCTCGCGATGGGCATCGACCCCGAGAAGACCACGATCTTTCTGCAGAGCGAGATCCCCGCGATCGCGGAGCTCACCTTCCTGTTCGCGATGCTGCTGCCGTTCAACCGCGTGATGCGCAACCCGACGCTCAAGACCGAGATCGAGACCAAGGGCCTCGGCGACACCTATTCGTTCGGCTTCCCGCTGTACGCGGTGGGCCAGACCGCCGACATCCTCGCGTTCCGCCCGGTCGGCGTGCCGGTCGGCGAGGACCAGGTCCCCCACCTCGAGCTCACGCGCGAGGTCGCGCGGCGCTTCAACCAGATCTTCTGCGGCGTCGACGAGCATGCCGAGGACGAGGACCACACCAAGCTCGGCGGCGTGTTCCCGATCCCGCGCGCGGATGTCGGCGCGGTCGGCCGCCTCGCGGGCATCGACGGCGTGAACAAGATGTCGAAGTCGCTCAACAACGCGATCTTCATCAGCGACCCCGCCAAGGAGGTCGAGAAGAAGGTCAAGAAGATCTTCACCGGCCGGCAGAGCCCGACCGAGCCCGGCGACGTCAACAACGTGCTCTTCCAGTACGTGCGCACCTTCATCAAGGACCAGGCGCGCGTGCAGGAACTCGAGGAGAAGTACGCGAAGGGCGACAACATCGGCGACGGCCACGTGAAGCTCGAGGTCGCCGCCGCGATCAACGAGCTGCTCGAGCCGATGCGCGAGCGCCGCGCGAAGTACGAGGGCCGCGACGACCTCGTGCTCGAGATCCTCAAGGCCGGCTGCGAGCGCGCGAACAAGCTCGCCGAATCGACGCTCGAGCGCGTGAAGCACCACGCGAACCTCGTCTCCTGGCCGCGGCGCGTCTCGTACATGTGACGCGCGCGGGGAATGCCGCGCGGGAACCGCTCCCCCAACGGCGCCACAATCCGCTCCGGCTGCAGAAGTCCGCCGCCCTCTCGGTCTAGGGTCGTTGCATCGGTCGCACTGCGACTCACGCAACCATCCAACGAGAGGCCAGACTCATGCATCGTTCCACGTATCGCTCCGCGCGTCGCCCGCTTCGCCTCGTCGCGCTCGGCGCGCTCGCGCTCACCGGCGTCCTCCTCCTCCCCGACAACGCGCGCGCCGATGTGATCGTCGACCAGCCCGAGTCGCAGGAGAACGGCTTCGCGTCGCAGGACTTCTCCGACTACCCGGGGTACGCCTGCTCGGCGTTCGACGATGTCACGCTCACGCAGGCCTACGACCTGACCTCGTTCACCGCCTTCGGCCAGAACGGCGTCGCCGACGGGTGGATGTACAACACCGACGTGCGCCTTCGGATCTACACGGAGGCGAGCCTCGCGGCGTCTCCGCTCGCGACCGTCTCGGGCGTCCAGGTTGGGGGCGCGCTGGTCTGGGACCTGACCGGCATCACGCTCGGGCCCGGGACCTACTGGATGTCGGCGCAGGTCGTGCGCGCGTTCGAGCCGGGCGGACAGTGGTACTGGCACGCGTCGAGCACGAACAACGGAGCGCACGCGATGTGGCACAACCCGGCCGGAGGCTTCAGCTTCGGCACCGAGCCGATCTCGACCGAGCTGCTCGGGGCGTCGCAGTGGGACATGGCGATGCGGCTCGAGGGGACGCCGGTTCCGGCGCCCGCCGTGATGGCGGTGCTGCTCGCGGGTGGCCTCGCAGGCGGGCGGGCGCGCCGTCACTCCCGCGAGACGAGGTAGAAGCGGCCAACCTGCGCGTCGAAGCGCGTGCCCTCGCGTTCGAAGGTGAGGTGGCCCTCCATCGTGCCCCACGCGGTGAGCATCGGGCAGAAGCTCGAGTACTCGAAGCTGTCGCCTGGGCCGAGTTCGGGGTGCTGCCCGATGACGCCGGGGCCTTCGACGATGCGTTCCTCGCCGTCCGCATCGACGATGCGCCAGTGCCGGGTCGCGAGCCGCACGCGGGTCGAGCCCTCGTTGCGGATCGTGACCGCGTAGCTGAAGAGGAACCGCTTGTCGGCGGGCGACGACTGCAGCGCGAGGTACGCCGGGCGCACCTGCACGCGCACGCCGTCGGTGACGATGTCGGAACCGTGGTCGCGCGCGGCGCCGCACGAGGCACCGCCGGTGGTCGTGCCACCGCTGGTGCCACTGCTGCCGCTCAAGCCGCTGGTCGGTGCGCCGGACATCGTGCGCGCAGCATAGGCGCAATCGCAGGCCGCGATGCACGCCGCCGAGTCGGTACGATCCGCGCTCCATGCTGCAGTTGCCGCAGAATCCCGTCGTCGCCATCGTCGGCGCCACCGGCGCCGTCGGTCGCGAGATGATCGCCATCCTCGAGTCGCGCCGCTTCCCGATGAAGGCGCTGCGCCTGTTCGCGTCGCCGCGTTCGCGCGGCATGCGCATCCCCTTCCGCGGCGGAGACCTGGTGGTCGAGGCGCTCGATCACGGCGCGGTGCCCGAGGGCATCGACCTCGCGTTGTTCTCGGCCGGCAAGGGCATCTCCAGGGAGTGGGCGCCGAAGTTCCGCGACGCGGGCGCGCTGGTGGTCGACAACTCGAGCGCGTTCCGTGCCGATCCGGAGTGCCCGCTGGTGGTTCCGGAGGTCAATGGGCACGCGCTCGCGGCGGTCGCGGCGCCGGCGATCATCGCCAACCCGAACTGCTCCACCATCATCGCGCTGATGGCGGTGACGCCGCTCCACCGCGCGATCGGCGTCGAGCGCATGGTGGTCGCGACCTACCAGGCGGCCTCGGGCGCGGGCGCGGCGGCGATGGAGGAACTCGAGTCGCAGGCGCGCGCGTTCGCCGGCGGCACGCCGATGGACACGGCGATCTTCGGTCGCCAGTACCTGTTCAACGTGTTCAGCCATAACTCCGCGGTCGGCGCCGATGGCTCCAACGAGGAGGAGCGCAAGCTGCTCACCGAGACCCGCCGGCTGTGGGAGTCCGACCAGGTGCGCGTGAGCGCGACCTGCGTGCGCGTGCCCACGCTGCGCGCGCACGCCGAGGCGATCCACCTCGAGTTCGCGCGCCCGACGAGCGAGGACGAGATCCGCCGGCTGCTCGCCGTCGCGCCGGGAACGCGGGTGGTCGACGACCGCGCGGGCAACCGGTTCCCCGAGCCGCTCGACGCGGCGGGTGGCGACGATGTGCTGGTCGGTCGCATCCGGATGGACGCGAGCGTGCCCGATGCGCGGGGCGCGGCCCTGTTCGTGTGCGGCGACCAGATCCGCAAGGGCGCGGCGCTGAACGCGGTGCAGATCGCGGAGCGGTTTCTCGGTGCGGCGGCGGGCGCGATGGCGACGGGTGAAGGCGGGTCGACCGCGGCCGGTCGGGTCGGAATTGCCGCCGGCAGCACGAGATAATCCGACGCGGACGCAGATTCCCGCGAACCATTCACGCCACCGGACCGTCCTGCCGACTTGAAGAGTGCGGCATTCTGGATAGGATGCCGCTCCTCGCTTGGGGATTGGTGTAACGGTAGCACAAGTGATTCTGGTTCACTTTGTCCTAGTTCGAATCTAGGATCCCCAGTCCAAGCAGCAAGAAGGCCCGCATGCGGGCCTTCTGCATTTTTCGAGGCAGCAAGAAGACCCGCACGCGGGCCTTCTTCGAGTTCGCGCGATGCGCGCGCGGCGTCAGCGGCCGGGCTTCGGGAACTGCACGCTGCGCACGCCGCGCAGCCAGACGGAGCCGGAGCCGTCGGCGGGCTGGAACCACGCCACCAGGTCGACCGACTCGACGGGCAGCACATCGCTGCCGTTGGCGTCGAGCAGCGAGAGCACGAATTCATGGCACGGCCCGGCGAGCGAGGCCGACCGCGCACGCGCGACCGTCTCGGGGCTGAACGACCAGGTCCGCAGCGGGTCCGGGCCAGGGCGCTCGGACGAACCCGACTGCCCCATGCGGTAGATCGCGAAGTGGAACGACCCGTCGGCGAACAGCGGGGACGGATGCGGCCGCGAGAACAGATACGCCGTGATGTGCAGCGTGTCGGGCAGCATGTTGCCGTTCGAGTCGGACGGCTTCGGCGCGAAGGTCACCGCGAGTGCGTTCGCCTTCGCACTCACCGGCGGCGGCGTGGGGTTGGTCGGCTTGGGCGCGGGCGCGCTGCCGTCGGAGGTCGTGACCGTCGTCTGGCACGCGGTGAGCGCGGCCACCGCCGCGGCGAGCGCGAGCGCACGGACGAACACGGGGATGAGGCGCGCCGCACGCATCACGACGGCTTCTTCCCCTCGGCCTGCTTCACCTCGGCCTGCTTCACCTCGGCCTTCTTCCCATCGGCACGATCCGCGGAGGCGGGCTGCTCCTCGCGCGGCGCGCCGTCCTCGAACTGGCCCTTGCCCTCGAGCTGGCCCTTGCGGATCTGCTCGAGCAGCGAGGGCGGCAGCGACAGGCGCTGCACGCCGTCCTCGGTGAGGTCCGCGGCGCGGGTGCCGCCGCCCTCGGTGGGCGAGCGGACGACGTGCGGCGTGAGCACGATGAGGAGCTCGGTCTTCGACGAGTTCTCCTTGTACTGGCGGAACAGCGCGCCGACGAGCGGGATGTCGCCGAGCAGCGGGATCTTCCGGTCGACGCGCTCGAAGCGGTCGCTGATGAGTCCGCCGATCACGACGGTCTGGCCGTCCTTCACCGTCACCGTGGTGGTCGCGCGGCGGCGGGTCACGACGGGCGAGTTGAAGTTCTCGGAGATCTGCGTGGTCTGCAGCGAGAGGCGCGAGATCTCGGGCTCGATCTGCATGCGCACGAAGCCCTCGGGATTGATCGACGGCTTGACGGTGAGGATGATGCCGATGTCCTCGGGCGTGACGCTCGACTGCTGGCCCGCGCTCGAGAAGCTCACGCCGCTCGGCAGGCGGATCGTCTCGCCGACCTGGATGAAGCCCTCGGAGTTGTTCTCCACCATCACCGACGGGTTGGAGAGCACCTGCACGCGCGACTGCGAGGCGAGCGCGTTGATGAGGAGCTCGAAGTCCTCGGCGCCGATCGCGACGTTGGGCGTGCCCGAGTTGGTGAAGAGCGAGCCGAGCAGCTGGCTGTCGGTGCGGCCGCCCACGGTGCCGATGTTGCCCATGCCGGCGGCGACGCCGAACTCGCCGATGGTCGCGCGGCCGAACTCGGCGCCAAGCGACTCGGTGCGGTCGAGCGAGACCTCGGCGAGCAGCACCTGGATCAGCACCTGCGGCGGATCGACGTCGAGCTCCTTGATGATGTCCTGCACCTTCTCCATGTAGCGCGGGCTCGCGTTGACGAGCACCGTGTTCGACTTCGAGTCGCCGACGACGGTGACCTCGCGCTCGAGCAGCTTGGATGCGCTCGGGAGCTCGTCGGCGGAGAGCGTCTGCAGGATCTTGCGCTGGTCCTCGCTCACGAACTCGTTGACGACGCGCGCGACCTCGGTGGCCGTCGCGTTCTTGAGCTTGTAGGCGAAGGTGTCGCGCTCGTTGGCCTGCTGCTGGTCGAGCTCCTTCACGACCTTCTCGACGAGCTCGAGGTAGTTGGGCGTGCCGGAGACGAGCAGCGAGTTGGTGCGGTCGTCGACGGTGATCGAGAGCTGCTGGCGGTCGTCGGGGACGAGCGTCAGGTCGCTGCCGAGCGTGCCGACCTGCGACGCGCCGGCCGCGATCGCCTCGCCGGAGGCGCCCGCCTCGGCGGCGGGCTGGTCGCCGGCCTCGCGCGGCTTGAGCACGTAGAGGCTGCCCTGCTGGCGCAGGCTGAAGAGCTCCTTCAGGATGCGCGCCATCTGGCTCGCGTCGGCGTTGGCCATCTTGAAGATGCGGATGTTCTGGCTGCCGCTGGTCGAGCCGTCGAGATCGTTGACCATCTGCTCGATGAGCGCCATCGACTCGCGCGGCGCGCGCACGATGATGGTGTTGGTGCGCACGTCGGGCGTGAGCGAGATCGACTGGCGGGTGGCCGCCGAGATCTCCATCTCCGCGCCCTCACCGCCGGGCTGGCCGTCGATCTGGCGGAGGTACTTGAGCACCGTCGCCTGCTGGCCCGCGCGGCCGGCGAGCGACGCGCCCGAGAGCACCGACTGGATGAGGCCGACGGTCTCCTGCACGTTCGCGCCCTTGAGCGCGATGTACTTGATCTCGACCACGGTCTGCGGCTTGGCGCCGTCGAGCTGCGCGATCAGGCGGCGGATGGCCGCGATGTCGGCCTCGGGTCCGCTGGCGACGATCGCGTTGAGGCGCACGTCGGGCTTGGCCTGCACGATGGTGGCGCCGCGGCGGCGGTTCTCCTCGGCGACGTACATCTCGTCGAGCATGCGCGCCATGTCGGTGGCCGCGGTCTTGGCGAGCACGATCACCTCGAACGGCTTCTCGGCGAGCTGGCTCTCGGCGGCCTTGGCGAGGAGGTCGACGAGGCCCTTCACGACCTCGAAGTTCTCCTCGCTCGCGGCGACGACGAGCGAGTTCGACGCGACGTCGGGCACGATCGACACCGCGTCGGACGGGGTCTCGGAGGTGCCGAGCGAGTTCGCGCGGTCGCGCATGAGCTGCTGGATGCGCGGCGCGATGGTCTCGGCCCGCGCGGCGGCGAGCGGGAGGACATGCACGCCGATGGCGGAGTTCGCGGGGATCTCGTCGAGCTTGGCGACGATCTCCTTCACGAGCGCGCCGTCCTCGGGGCCACCCGCGACGAGCAGGCTCGAGGTGCGCGGATCGGCGATGACCAGCGGCTTCACCCGCTTGGCCACCTCGGGCGAGAGCTCGGCGTAGCGGCGGTTGAGGATCTGGGTGATCGCGCCGACGAGCCGGTCGATGTTGGCCTTCTTGACCGGGATCACCTCGACCGACGACTCCTCGAGGAGGCGCTCGCTGTCGAGGTCCTCGAGCAGCGACTTGATCACGTCGAACGAGTCGGCGCCGGCCGCGACGAGCAGCTGGTTGGTGCGCTCGTCGGCGGTGATGATCGCGCGCTCGAGGTCGGCGGTCTGCGGCTGCGTCTTCTGCAGGCGCTCGACGCGGGCGTCCATGAGCTTCTGCAGGATGGCGGCGATGCGGGGGGCGCTCGCGTTCCGGAGGTCCATGGTGCGGATCTCGCGGTACTCGGGCGCGACCTTGCGGTCGAGGTTGCGGAGGATCTCCTCGACGATCGAGAACGAACGGGCGCTCGTCGAGACGACCAGCGAGTTCAGCCGGTCGTCGGGCACGACGCGCACGCGGTCCTCGGCGCGGATCGCCTTGGCGGCGACCTGCTGGTCGAAGAGCGTGACCAGCATCGGGCCGATGCGCGAGGCGCTGGCGTTCTCGAGCGGGTAGACGCGCACGATCGAGCCGGGCGCGGCCGCCTCGGTGTCGAGCTGCGCGACCAGCTCCTCGACGATCTCGAGGTTCTGCGTGCTGCCGACGAGGACGAGCGAGTTGGTGGGCAGGTCGGGCCGGATCACGAGCTGCGTGAACGGCACGAACACGTCGCTCTCGATCGCGCGCGCCGGCTGGTCGCCGCGCGGCGCGCGGGCCATGCGGATGCGCCCGACCTGCTTCTGCAGCGGGCCGCTCTCGGGGAGCTTGGTCGATCCCTCGACGAGCACGGCGCGCAGCGTCTCGGCGAGGTCGCGCGCGTCGGCGTACTGCAGCTTGACGATGCGCGGCTCGATCCAGCCGACCGCGGCCGCCGAGTCGAGCTTCTCCTTCATCACCTCGACGAAGGCGACCGCCTCCTCCTTGCCCGCGACGACGACCGTGTTGGTGCGGTCGTCGACCGAGATCGCGATCTCCTGCGCGAGCGCCTCGCCGGTGGTGCCGCCGGCCTGCGCCTTGACCTGCGTGCCGGTGAGCCCGCCGAGCTGCTTGCCCTGCGCGAAGAGCTCGCGCACGATGCGCTGGAACTGCTGCGCCTGGATGTTCTCGAGCGGGAGGATGCGCACCACCGCCGCGTCGGTGACGGGCAGCGTGTCGAAGAGGCGCGCGGCCTCCTCGAGCGCGCGCACGTTGTCGGTGGTCGACGCGAGGATGAGCGTGTTGCTCTGCGCGTCGCTGAGGATCTTGACCGGCTTCTGCAGGTCGAGCGCGATCGGCTCCGACGAGCCGTCGGGCGTGATGCGGAGGCGGCGGACCTGCTCCTGCAGCGCGCGCGCGAGTCCGTTCCCGCGCGGGGCCGCGCCGGCGCCGGCGCCGGCGTTGCCCGCGCCACCACCCGCGCCCGCCGCGGCCTGGTCGACCATCGCGCGCAGCGTGGCGGCGATGCTCGGGGCGGCGGCGTTCTTCATGCGCACGACGCGCACGTCGGAGTCGGCCATCGGCGGGTCGGCGTCGATCGACTTGACGAGCGAGAGGATGGTGTCGCGGTCGGCGGGGTTGGCGACGATCACGAGCGCGCTGCGGCTCGCGGCCACCGACACCTTGAGCGGCTCGGAGATGACCTTCGCCACGCTGTCAGCCGACTGCGCGCGGTCGAGGCCGATCTCCTCGATGATCTTCTTCGCGTTCTCGGGCGGCGTGTTGACGAGGTCGATGATGAAGATGCCCTTGGTCGCGTCGGGCGCCATCGCGTCCATCTGCTCGACGAGCCGACGGATCTCCTCGAAGAGCGGTCCGGTCGACGCGATCACGAGGCTGTTCGCCACCGTGTCGATCTGGATCGAGAGCGTGAGGCCCGCCTGGCGCGCGCGCTGGGTGAACGCCTCGCGGATGGCCGAGGCCACGCGCGGCGCCGGCGCGCTCTTGAGCGGGAGGAGGTGCACCTGCAGCCCCTGCTCGCTCGCCTGCTCCTGGAGCGCCTCGGCGATGGCGGCGATGCGGGCGAAGTCCTCCTCGCTCGCGCGCACGATGAGCGCGTTGCTGGTCGCGTCGCCGACGATGCGCAGGCCGTTGTTGCGGCCGGTCGCGCGGTCGTTGCCGTACACGCGCTCGATCGAGCGCGCGAGCTGCTCGGGGTTGCCGTTGCGCACGGCGATCAGCCGCGGCGCGGGGAGCTGCGCGAAGTCGGGCAGGTCGAGCTGCGCGATGATCGCGTCGATCTTCCGCATGTTGGCCGGGCTCGCCGCGATGACGAGGTTGTTCGAGACCTCGTCGGCGCTGGCGCTCACGTACTCCTCGGGCTTGATCTGCTGCACGACGAGCTGCTGCTGCTGCCCCTGCTGCGCGGGCTGCGGCGCGGGCGGCTTGGGACGCGTGTCCTCGAACGCCTCGTTGATGGCGCGCGCGACGCTGCGCGCGTCGGCGTGCTTGAGCGGGACCACGCGGAGCTGGCGCGAGCCGTCGTACTGCTCGGTGTCGAGCCGCTCGAGCAGCTCGCGGATGCCCTTCCACTCCGACTGCTCGGCGGAGATCACGAGGGAGTTGGTCGCCTCGTCGCCGATGATGCGCACGGCCTGCTTCGACGCGGTGTCGGCGTCGAGCGCGCCCGCGCCGTAGAAGTAGCTGAGCGCCTCCTGGATGCCGCGCGCCTTGCCGTTCTTCAGCGGCACGAACTCGGTGATGCGGCGCTTCTCGCTGCGCACGTCGATCGCCTTAACCACATCCTGGATGGTGCGGAACTGCTCGGCGGTCGCCGCCACGATGAGGCGGTTCTCGGTCGGGTCGGCCTCGATGCGGGGAGGCTCGGTGCCGGGCGCGGCGGCGCGGGCCGCGGCGAGGCTGCCGGAGGCGAGGTTGCCGAGGGTGCGCGCCACGTCGTCGGCCGCGGCGAACTGCAGCGGGATGATGCGGTACTCGATCGCCGACTTGGCCGGCGACTCCTCGAGCTGCGAGAGCAGCTTGTCGATCACGGGGAAGCTCTCGGGGGTCGCGGTGACCACCAGCGAGTTCGAGCGCGGGTCGGCGATGATGCGCGCGTTGACCTGCACCGCGGGACGGCCCGGGTCGAGGCGGACGGCGACGCCCTGCGTGCGGCCCTTCGCATCGAGCTGCAGCGAGGAGGTGAGGATGCGCACCGCCTCCTCGGCCCGCGCGTTCGTGAGCGCGAAGGTGCGGATGACGGTCTCGTCGGCGCTCGCGGGCGCGTCGAGGCGCTCGACGAGCGACTTCACCTGCTCGAGCGCGACCGGCGGCGCCGACACGATGATGCTGTTGGTGCGGACATCGGGCGAGATGCTCACGCCCTGGCCGCCGGAGCGGCCGCGGAACTGCTCGCCGACGAGGCGCGCGATCTCGGACGCCTGGCCCTTGCGGAGCACGATGATCTCGCTGCGGCGGTCGCCGCCGGACTGCGGCTGGTCGAGGCGCGCGACCAGGTCGCGGATGGTGGAGAGCTCGTCGGGCGTTCCCGCGACGAGCAGCGCGCCGCCCGAGGCGGACGCGACGATGGTGGCCGCGCTCACGCCGCCCGCCCCCGCCGCGCTCCGTTCGTCGAGGAACTGCTTCAGCGTGGTGGCGAGCTCCGCGGGCGTGGCGAACTGCACGGGGACAACCGCGCTCTGGCGGCCGTCCTGCACGAGCGTCTTCGCCAGCGAGTCGAGGAGCGTCTTGATCTCGCGGTGCTGCGCCTCGGTGGCGCGCACGACGAGCTTCCGCGAGCGGACCACGGGGATCACGCGCGAGCCGCTACCGGTGGCCGCGGTCTCCCACGGGCGGAGCTGCCGCTCGCCGATCGCGTCGCGGACGAGTCCGGCGATCTGGTCGACGTCGCCGGCCTTGAGCTCGTAGGTGCGC
The DNA here is from genome assembly GCA_049318425.1 of Phycisphaerales bacterium. GTDB lineage: Bacteria > Planctomycetota > Phycisphaerae > Phycisphaerales > SM1A02 > QWPT01. The sequence continues at coordinate 29,895 of JBMOGJ010000001.1, forward strand.
ACGGAGCGCGCGTCGCCGGCGGCGGGCTCGACGTCGACCGCGTCGATGAACTCGGACGCGAAGCCGAAGCGGTCGCCGCGGCCGGCGACGATGATCGAGTTGCGCCGCTCGTCGGCGCGGACGCTGACCATGTCGTCGGCGCCGCCGCTGCCCATCGACGCGAGCAGCTGCTCGAGCGACGCGGCGATCTCGGAGGCGCGGGCGTGCTTGAGCGCGAACACCTTGAAGTCGAGCGACTTCGCGGTCTCGGGCGCGTCGAAGCCCTTGATGAGCTCGGAGATCTCGGCGAAGTCGGCGTCGCTCGCGGTCACGAAGAGCGACGCGCTGCGCACGTCGGCCACGATCGACACCGACCGCTGCGCGGCGCGCGTGCGGCCGCCGGACGCCATCGAGGCGCGGTCGTCGAACAGCTTCTGCAGCGCGGTGGCGACACGCTGCGCGTCGGCGCGCTCGAGCTTGACCTGGCGGATGGCGAACTGCCGGGCGGCGCTGCGGTCGACCTCGGCGATCACGCGCCCGATCTGCTCGCGGGCGCCGGCGTCGGCGCGCACGAGCAGCACGCCCGCCGCGTCGTCGGCGACGACCTGCGCGCGGTCGCGCATCGAGGGATCGGCGGCGAACACCACCTTCTCGATGGTCGCGAGCGCATCGCTCGCGCGGCCGTTCATGATGGCGATGGTCTCGAGCGTCGCGCCCGCGATCGGGCTCGGTGCGTCGAGCACGGCGAGCAGGCGCTCGATCTCGGCGCCCATGTCGGCGCCGCCGGCGATGACGACGGTGTTGGTGCGCTCGTCGGCGGTGAACTCGGGCACGCCGACCACGATCCCCTGCGCGGTCAGCGAGCGGCTGCGCGCGAGGAAGGCGGTCTGCAGGCTCTTCACGACGTCGGCGGCCTTCGCGTGCTTGACCGGCACGAGGCGCAGCTCGGGCACGATCGCGCGGTCGGCTCGGTCGGCGAAGGTGACGAAGCGGTCGGCGAACGCGACCGCCTCGGGCGAGCCGACCACGGTCACCGCATTCGCGCCGCGCTCGGCGAAGACGCGCACCGTCGACGGATCGAACGCCTCGGCGGTCGCCGCGGTGCCGTCGCCAGCCGCCGCGCCGCCGCCGTCCTCGGCCAGCGTGACGGCGAGCGACCGGAGCCGCGCGCTGCCGCCCTGGGTGAGGATCGAGCGCATCGCCTCGGCGACGCGCTCGGCGCCGGTGTTCCGCAGCACGAAGCTCTTCACGACCACCTGCTGCGACTGCTGTCCGCGCGCGAGCGCGGCGACGAGCTGACCCACGGCCTCGAAGTCGCGGTCGCTGGCGACCACGAGCAGCGAGCGCGTCTCCTCGTCGGCGACGATGGCGACGCGCTTGGCGAGGTCGCCGGGCTGGCCGCCGGCCGGCGTGATGCGCGCGACGGCGCCGGTCACGATCGACGCGATCTTCCCGGGTTCGGCCGAGGCGGGCAGCTTGATCGAGCGCACGCGCGACGCCTCGGTCGGCAGCGTCTTCGACGCCTGCTCGATGAGCTTCATCGCGCGCTCGATCTCGCGCGGCGAGCCGAGCAGGAGGAGCGAGTTCGAATCCTTGTCGACGGCGACGGTCACGCCGCCGTCCGCGGCGGCGTCGGTCGCGGCCACATCGGCCGCGCCCGCACCGGCGGTCGCGCGGTCAGGCAGCGGCGGCGCGGTCTGGACCGCGGCGAACGCCTGCGCGACGAACGCGAGCTTCGCCGGCAGCGCCGGCGGCCAACCCGGCCCGCGCATGTCAGGCACGGTGACGCCGGACGCCGGCGCGATGCCGCGCGCGTCGCCCTGCGAACCCGCGGGCGCCGCGGCGCCGGGGGCGGGCTTGCGGCCCGGCTCGTAGCGCTTGAGCAGTTCCTCGACGGTGATCACCTCGACCTCGCCGTCGCCGCCCTCCATCATGCGGCGGAGCAGGCGCGCGATCTCCTCGGCGTCGCCCTTCGACGGATCGAGCGGCACCGAGCGCAGCGAGCGCGAGCTCGCGAGCGCGGCGCCGTCGAGCCGCGAGACGATGCTCTCGATCATCGCGTACTGCTTGCTGTTGGCGCGCACGAGCAGGCTGTTGCTCGCGACGTTCACGCGGATGACGGGCGGCGTCTCGGTGCCGTCGTCGGTCTCGAAGATGTCGGCGAGGCTCTTCGCGACCTCGCTCGCGTCGCCGTTGCGCATGGTGATGACGCGCACGGTGCGGTCGCTCTCGGTGCCGGGGGCGACGTCGAGCTGGCGGAGCATCTCCTCGGCCGCGTCGAGCGCGGTCGGGGTCGCGGAGATCACGACGGCGTTGAGGCGCTCGTCGGCGATCACGCGCAGCGCGGGCTCGGCGCCGGCAGCGGCGGCGGCGCGGCCGCGGGCACGGGCGCCCTCGCCGGCCTGCGCGGCCTCCTTCGCGAGCAGCTGCTCGACGAGCGGCGCCATCTGTCCGGCACGCGCCTGCTTGAGGAACACGGTGCGCACGCGCGCGGCGTCGCGCGGTCCGCGCACATCCATGTCGCGCACGGTCTTCTCGATCTCATCGAGCTGCGCGGGGTCGGCGGCGACCACGATCGAGTTGCTGGTGAGCTCGGGGGTGATGGTCGGCTTCACGCGGCCGGGGCGGGTCACCGCACGGGTGGCGACCGCTTGCTCGATCGCCTTCGCGACCGTGTCGGCCGCGGCCTCGGAGAGCGGATAGACGCGGATCTCGACCGGCGCATCGCCCTCGCGCGGCTTGTCGAGCTGGTTGACCACCTCGGTCGCGACCGGCATGAGCTCGCTCGGCGCGGTCACGATGACGCGCGCGTTGAGCGGGTCGGCGACGACGCGCGGCTCGGCCACCGCGGCGCCCGCCTTCGCGGCCGAGACCAGCGACGCCGGCCAGCGCGAGCGGTCGGAGAGCACGGCGGTGAGCGCCGACACGACGACGTCGGGCGCGACATGGCGCAGCTGGATCACCTTGAAGTCGGCCTGCGGCGCGGTGAACGCCTTGCCGTCGAGCTCGGCGAGGATCTGCTTCGCCCGCTCGGTGCCCTCGCTGCCGCCCACGATCACGATGGTGCCGGACTGCGGCAGCGCCGACAGCTCGACGCGCGACGCGCCTCCGCCACCGGCGTTCTCGAGGATGCGCCGCGCCTCGTCGACGAGCGCCGCCGCCGGGGCCTTGGTGGGCGTGAACACGGCCCACGCGCGCGCGGCGGCGTCGGAGTCGCGGTCGAGCTCGCGGATCAGGCCCTCGGCGACGCTCATGATGCGCGCCGCGCCCGAGACGATGAGCGAGTTGGTGCGGGTGTCGCTCTCGACGCGCACCGGCGGCGTCGGCGCGAGCTGCCCGCGCGAGCGGCGCGCGCGCTCGAGCGCGAGGCGCGGATCGGTGTCCTGCTGGTCGGCGAGGAGCTTCTGCACCAGCGGCGCGATGCGGGTCGCGTCCGCGTTCTTGAGCGCGAAGGTCTTGGCGTCGACCGAGTCGAGCGCGGGCCGCTCGTCGAGCGGCGCGATCAGCTTGTCGGCCTCGTCGAGGTCGGCGGTGGGGCCGACCATGAGCAGCGCGTTCGAACCGGTCGCGGGGATGACCTTGACCGCGAGCGGCTCGCGCGTCACGGGATTGGTCGCGGCGGCGAGGGCCTGGCCCAGGCTGGTCGCGACCTCGGTGGCGTCGGCGTACAGCAGCGGCCGGACGCGCACGACCGGCTCGCCGGCCGAGAGGTTGCCGTCGTCGAGCTGGCGCACCAGCTCCTCGACCACGGGCATGAGCACATCGGGCGCGCTCACGATGAGCGCGTTCGAGCGCCGCTCGGGCGCGATGTCGAGCACGCGCGTGGCGCGTCCGGCGAGCGCAGGGTCGATCTCGGCGAGACGCCCCTCGAGCGCGCTGCGCACGAGCGGCGCGAGCGCCTCGGGCTTCGCGCCCTTCAGCTTGAACACGCGCAGCGTGGTCGCGGGCGCGGGCGCGCCCTCGAAGCCGCGCACCACCTGCTCGACGCGCGGGAACACGGTCGCGGTCGCGCTCACGACAAGCGTCTTCGAGACGCTGTCGGTGCTGACGACGGTCGACGCGCCCTCGGGGCCGAACTTGCCGGCGGTCGCGAGCTCGCGGATGGTCTTCGCGACGCCCTCGAGGTTGCCCTCGGCGAGGCGCCAGGTGCGGATCTCCGACTCGGGCACCGACTGCGCGCGGTCGAGCTGCTCGACGAGCTTCTCGAAGCCCGCCATGCGCGAGATCGGCGCGTCGACGATGAGCGAGTTGGTCTGCGCGTCGGCGCGCACGACGACCTCGCGCGGCGGCTGCAGCTCGGGACGCACGCGGCCGCGCGGATCGACCGGCACCGGCGGCGGCGGGTACATCTCGTCGATCGTGCGCGCGAGCTCTGCGGCGCGCGCGATCCGGAGCGAGAAGATGCGGATCTCGCGGTCGGACGCCGACTGGCGGGTCGCGCCGTTGAGGTCCTCGACCATCTGCTGGATCTCGGGCAGCAGGTCGGGGTGCGCGGCCACGATGAGCGCGTTGGTCTGCGCCTCGGCGGTGATCTGGACGGGCTTCGCGCCCTTCTCCTCGGGCGAGCGCTGCGCGTACGACTGCATGAGCGCGTTCGCGAGCGTCGCGGCGTCGGCGGTGCGGAGCTGGAGGATGCGCAGCGGCGGCGTGGAGCCGACCGGCACGTCGAGGTTGCGCAGCAGCACCGCGAGCAGCTCGTGCTGGCGCGCGTCGGCGGCGACGAGCAGCGAGTTGGTGCGGTCGAGCACCTCGATCACGGGCTCCTTCGCGAAGCCGGCGCTCTGGCCGAGGCGGCTCGCGGCGAGTCCGTCGAGGTACGCCTTGGCGTCGACGGCCTTGGCGTGGGTCATCGGGATCACGCGCACATCGGCGCTCGGCGCGGTCGCGGTGGCGAGCTGGCGGCAGGCGTCGGCGAAGCGCGCGAGCGGCTCCTCGTCGCCGCTCGCGACGATGGTGCCGTTGGCGGCGTCGATCTCGGTCTCGATCGCGGGCGGCTCGCCCTCGCGGACCTCGAGCGACGCGAGGCGCAGCGCCTTCGCGAGCAGGCCCGCCGCGTCGGCGGCGCCGACGTCGATCACGCGCACGCCGCGCTTGGTCGGCACGGCCTGCAGCTGGACGAGCAGCTGCTCGGTCTTCTCGAAGGTCATCGCGTCGCCGGCCACGATGAGCGTGCGGCTCTGGCCCTCGGTCTGGATGACGACCTCGACCGGCTTGGCGCCGTCGGCGCCGGGCTTCGAGAGCATGCCGCGGGCGCCGAGGTCGCGCAGGGTCTGCGCGATGCGCTCGATGTCGCCCTTCTCGACGCGGTAGGTGCGCAGCTCCGCCTGCGGCGGGAGCGGCGTGCGGTCGAGGGTCACGACCAGCTGCTCGAAGCTCGCGCGGCGCTCGGCCGGGGCCTCGACGATGAGCGAGTTCGTGGTCGCGTCGGCGGTGACGAACACCTCCTTGGGCTTCTGGAGGTGCGGCAGCGGGCGGCCGCGCGCGTCGAGCGGCACCGGCGGCGGCGGATAGAGCTTGTCGAGCGCGGTGGCGAGGTCGGTCGCGCGCGCGGCCTTGAGCGCCATCACGAAGGTCTCGCGCGACGGGCCCGCGCCGGTGTCGCCCGCGCGGTTGAGCTCGCCGATGAAGCCCTTGATCTCGTCGAACACCGACGAGTGCGCGGTGACGATGAGCGTGTTGGTGGTCGAGTCGGCCTCGATGCGCACCGGCTTGGAGCGGCGCTCCTCGGGCGCGCGCTCGTCGTAGCGCTTGGCGAGCATGCCGGCGACCTGCGCCGCGTCGCCGCCGCGCAGCTGCAGCAGGCGGAGCGGCGGCAGCTCCTCGGGCGACGGGATGTCGAGGTCGCGCACGAACGACTCGATCATCGCGAGCTGCGGCGCCTCGCCCACGAGGTACAGCGAGTTGGTCGGCTCGATGACCTTGATCTCGGCCGCGGGCACGCTGCGCGACGGGTCGACGGGCGACGCCGACGCGAGCAGCGGCTGCAGCTTCGCAGCGACCTCGGAGGCCTTCGCGGCGCGCATGGGCACGATCTTCGACGCGCGCGGCGGCGGCATCAGGAGGCGCGCCTGCGCGAGCGCCTGCTCGAAGGTCGCGATCGACGCGGTGCGGCCGCTCACGAGCAGCGCGCCGCTCGACGAGTCGAGCTCGACCGTCGGCTCGGGAAGATCCTGCTCCGAACCCTTGGCGAGCTGCGCGTAGATCGAGCGCGTGCGCTCGACGAGGCGCGCCGCGTCGGCGCCGGGCGCGGGGATCGCGCGGAAACCGAAGGCGTCGCGGCCGACGCGGTCGAGGCCCGCGACCAGCGACTGGACCTGCGCGACCTGCTCGGGCGTGCCCGAGACCAGCAGCGCCTTCATCGCGTCGACCGCCTCGATCGCCGGCGGCGTGAACGGCGAGCCGTCGCGCGGATCGAGCACCTGCTTCGCGAGCTCGCGCGCCTGCGCGACGATCGCGCTCGGCTGCGCGTTGGTCACGGCGATCTGCCGCGTCTCGCGCTCGACCACGCGGGTCGAGTCGACCTGGTTCATCAGCTCGGTGAAGCGCTGGATCGACTGCGCGCTGCCGATGAGCACGAGCTCGCGGCTGCGGGCGTCGAACTCGATGCGCAGGCTGCGCGCCGCGTCGCCCGCGGGCGTCTGCTGCTCGTAGAGCTGGCGCGCGCGCTCGAGGCTCGCCTCCGCGTCCTTGCCGGCGACGCGCATGAGCCGCACCTGGCGGTCGACGTTCGCGGGACGGTCGAGGGTCTCGACGATCGCGCGGATGCCCGCGATGTCGGCGGAGTCGCCGCCGACGAGGATGGTGCGCCCGTCCGGTCCCGCGACGAGCGTGACCTCGTCCTGCTGCCGCTTCGAGAGCAGCGACCGCGCCGCGGCGAGGATCGCCTCGGGCGACGCGCTCTGCAGCTCGATGGCCGCGATCGCGCGGTCGCCGCGCAGGCGCTCGCGCGTGGTCGCGCCCGCGCGCTTCTGCGCCGCGATGCGCGCCGGGTCGAAGCCCTCCATCTCGCCGATGAACCGCTCTGCGTCGTCGATCGACCCGAGGTCGCCGACCACGGTCACGCGCTCGGCCTCGGGCAGCGCCACGATGGTCGGCTTCTTGTCGGCGGGGTAGCCGACGAACAGCTGCTCGAGGCGCTGCTTCGCGGCGTCGGCCTTGACCTTCTCGACCGAGAAGGTCTTCATCCCGCGTCCACCCGACGCGGTCGGCGCGGCGCCGTCGGCGATCGGCACGTCGAGCAGCTCGATCGTCTGCTTGACCGACTCGATCTTCGCGCGCGGGCCGCGGGCGATGATGGCGTTGGTGCGGTCGTCGGCGGCGAGCATGAGGCCCGCGACGCGGTTCTCCTCGATCTTCTGCCGCTTGCCGTCCTGGATCACGTACTCGACCACGCGCTCGCCCATGAGCGCCTGCAGGCTGGTGATGAGCGTGCTCGCCTTGGTGAAGCGCACCGGCAGCAGCTCGATCACGTTCTCGACGTCCTGGCGGTCGAGCTCGTCGATGATGCGCTGCAGCCGGCGGATCTGCGCCGCGGTCTCCACGATGAGCACGGAGTTCTGCTGCTCGAGCGCGGTGACGGAGCCGTAGGTCGCGACCAGGCCCTTGAGCTGCTCGGCGACCGGCTTCGCCTGCGCGTTGAGCAGCGGCAGCACGACGGTGACGATCTCCTCGTCGCCCACGCTCGCGGGGACCTGCCCGACGAAGGTCGGCACGTTCTCCCGCTTCATGTCGTCGAGCTTCTGCAGGAAGAGGCGCGTGCCCTCGTCGCGCAGCATCACGTTCTGGGTCTGCAGCAGCACGTTGAGCGTGCGCAGCGCCTCGTCGAGCGTGTAGTCCTTGGGGTAGATGTAGTCGACGGTGCCCTTCGGCACCTCGCACTCGCGCACGATCGGCAGACCGGTCACGCGGCTGAAGTAGTCGAGGATCTGGTCGTAGGTCTGGCCCTTGAAGTTGAAGCGCACGCGCACCGACTGGCGCGCCGCCGCGTCCTGCGGCGCAGGCGCGGTCGGTGGAGTCGGCGCCGCCGGATCCTGCCCGGCAGGCGACTGCTGCGCGAGGGCCGCATTCGCAGCCATCGGGCTTGCAGCCACAGCGGCCACGATGAGGGGGGCGACTCCATTCGCCGAAAGCGGTGAACGCTTCTTCATCCTTGACTCCGTTCCCAGGCTCGGCGCCTGGTTGAGGACAACGACTGGCAGATCGACTGACCGACCGACAGGCAGACACACACGCGCCCGCGTGCGACGCACCGTGGCGGCGGAACTCCGCCGCGCCGACGCGCCCCGCCACCACCGACGACATGCAATGCGAACACCGCGCGAGCGGCCGACTTCGCCATCGCCCGCGTGGCACGGGCAGACACACACATTAGTTTTGGTTCACCCGTTGGTCGAGGTTCCCACGACCGCCGACCGCTGGGTCAGGTTGGTTCCAACCTGAATCCGACAGGCACCCGCAGGGCTGTCGAACACGGCGAAATCATACTCGACGCGGCGGAAGACAAGCTCTCCCACGGGCGTTCCGGGCAGAAGCGCAAGATTCGTTCCCGTCGGAACATGGCGGAGCCACGCCTCGGGTCCGCTCGGTCCCTCGACGATGCCGGTGATCTGCCATTCGCCGTAGGGGAATCCACCGGGCGGCGTCGGCACCGGAGGAGGCGGTGGCGCGGGCTGTCCGGACTCACCCGCCGGCGTCGGCGTGACCGCGGGGTTCACATTCGCCGCGATCGCCGCGGGTGGCGTCGGCGGAGGCGCCGGGATGCGGAACGGGTTCGACGCGAAGAGCGCCGCGTAGCGGTCGGCCTGCTGCAAACGGGCGGGGTCGAGCGTGAGCGTCGTCTTCGACGAGGTGCCGGGCATGAACGGCGTGGTGAGCTTCACGGTCATGCGCACGAACTGCCCATCACCGGTTGGATTGAATCGAAGTGACTCGATGCGCTTGATCCATGGCTCGGCGTCGATGCGGAAGAGCAGGCGGTAAATCTTCTCCACCGGCCCACTTGCCATCACGGTGGCCTGGACCTCCATGAAGTCGATCTCGTCCCGCAACTTGCGGGCTTCGGGTGTTCTGAACTCTTTCTTGGCGGGAGTCTGGCGTCCGACCGAGGTTCCGGTGGTCACCGAGAAGTCGTTCAGACCCAATTCCTCGCACGCGCGGTTCAGGCGGCGGCGGACCTCGCTGTCGACCGTCTCGAGCGAGGGGCCGAGCATGAGGTTGGCCATCGACTGGAGCTTCTTGTCGAGCTCGGGCCGGGCCTTCACCTTCGACGACGCGTCGGAGAGGAACGACACGTACGTGTCGATCTCCTTGAGCGTCTCGACGCGCTCATTCGAGAAGCGGCGCTCGCCCATGAGGTAGCCGATCGCGATGGCCGCGAGCACGCCGGCGCCGATCGAGACGGCGAACCAGTGCCGGCGGGCGTGTCGGCTCCACGCCGCGAGGTCGAGCGCGGCCAACTTCGGAGAGATGCGCTTCATGAGCCGCCCTCCGGCTTGGGTGCGGCGGCCGGCGCGGACGCGCCCTCGGCTGCGGCGCCCGGCTGCTTCGGCTCGAGGTCGGCGGTGCGGAGCGTGTAGGCGAAGGGGTACGGCAGGCGTCGACCGCCGCGCGCGTCGGCGCCGGTCGAGGCGACGGTGTAGCCCTTCTCCTTGACCAGCGCGTCGCGGAGCGAGTCGGCGGTGGTGCGGTCCTTCGCCTCGCCGTCGAGCACGAAGCGGAGCTCGGGCTTCGCCTGCATGGTGAAGCGCAGGTCGGGGTTCGCGGTCGACTTGCCGCTGTCGACCCAGTCGATCTCGGTGCCGTCGAGCTGGGCGCTGAAGCCATCGAGGACGACGCTGGTGGGATCCGGCGCGAACCGCCGCAGCGTGTCGAGGTGGGACAGCCAGTCGGGCGCGAGCGCGCGGTAGGCCTCGAGGTGCTTGAGCTTGAACTCGTCGCGCCGGTAGCGGAGGCGGACCGGCGAGGCCTTCTGGGCCTTGGCGAGCAGGTCGTCGTGGCGGTCCTCGAGCTGGGTCCAGGCGCGGGCGCCGACGGTCCAGCCCGCGAAGCCGGCCACGATCATGATGCCGGCGACCATCAGGATGCGCTGCCGCGCGCGCGCGGCCACATCGATCAGCGGCGTCGGATGGAGGAGATCGATCGCATCGCCAGTCGGCTCGACCGCCGCGTCGTCCTCGAGCAGGAGGCCGGCGAGCGGCAGGCAGCTGGCGCAGACCTGGTCGCGCACATCGGGCGAGGCGAAACCGACGCGGGGATGGGAGTCGAGCCGCACGGCCGAGCATCCCGCGATTGCCGACATCTGCGGCGCCAGGATGGCCGCGACCGACTTGTCGGCGGTGATCACGATGCGGTCGAGCGCCAGCGGCGCCTCGCCGGCCGCGGTCGACGACCGCAGCGACGCGATCAGGCGGCGGAAATCGATGAGGATGGCCGCCGCCTGCTGCTCGGGCGTGCCGGGCGCGATGGCCGAGCCGCGCGAGTGGAGGAGCTCGCCATCGCGGGTGAGGGTGCACTCGAGCCCCTCGCGGGTGGCGTCGACCGCAAGGGTCGCCCCCTGCTGCATCGTGTCGCTGGCGCGGATGAGGGCCAGCATGCCGAGCGCGCGCAGCGAGACGCGGGCGACCGGCGACGCCGCACGGCCCGCCGCCTCGTCGATCCGCAGGCGGGTCGCGGCCGCGACCACCACGCTGGTGGCGCCGCCCGCGGTGGACGAGCGCTGGAAGTCGGACAGGGTCTCGACGCCCTCGACGCTGTAGTCGCGGACCAGCGCCATCCGGGCCATGCTGCGGAGCTCGGCCTCGTCGTCGGTGGGGAGCTCGACGCGCCCGAGGAGCGCATCCTCGCGGGCGAGGGCGATCACGCAGGGCACGCCGGTGACGCCGAGGATCTCGCGCGGATTCGCGCGCTCGCCGCCAGCGGGGAACGACTCGTCGCACACGCCGACCACCTGGATGCGCCCGGCGGCACGGTCGCACGCGATGGCGCGGGCGAAGGTCGCGCCCGATTCGATGGCGAGGCGGCGGGCGTCGACCTTGGCGCGGCGCGAGGAGCGCGGGATGAGGCGCTTCCACGTGGGCTCGGCGGGGGTGGATGCGGCCGACGCAGGCGCGGACCCACCGACCGGGGCGGAGGTCGCCGCGTTGGGGGTCGGGGATGTGTTGCCTGGATCGGGCATGCTGTTCGTGCTCGTGCCTTCGCTGCGCGTGCTGTCCTGCTCGTGTCTGCCTGAACCTGACTCGCCTGCCGTGCCGACCAGAGCCGGGCCTGCCTTGAAGGCGATGCGCGCCTAGGGCGCTCTCAGGGCGCGCTCAGGGCGCGCTCACGCACCTCCGCGGTCGCGGCCGGTCGGGGAGACGCGGCCGCGGCTGGGCGGTTCCCGTGCGGCGTCGGTCGATGGCGCCGCGGACGGGTCGGTCATTCTCGCGGTCGGCGGACGGAAGTCAAAGTCCGGACGCGGACTGCGCCGCGAACCCGCGCGGGCGGGACGATCGTCGTCGACGCCGCTGGTTGCCGTCGAGGCGTCGTCGGCGTCGCCACCGTCGCCTGCCCCGTCGCTCCCGTCGTCGAACGCGCGCGCCGATCCGCCGTCGGAGTCGGTCTTCGGCAATTCCTCGTCCGCCGCTGCATTGCCGGCGAGCATCGCGAGGGCGCGCGCGGTCGGCAGCAGCGAGACGTCGCGTAGGAAGGCGATGCGCGGACGCTCGGTCGAGACGTCGACGATGCAGTCGAACGCGTAGCTCGCGCGGGGATCGTCGCGCGGCGCGTTGCCGGCGGTGGACGACCGCGCCCGCGACGAACGCACCCCCGTCTCGCCCTCGCCGCGCTCGATGCGCGCCTCGATGCGGAAGCGCCACAGCGCCGACCGGTGGGTGATGCGACCGGCGACCGCGCCGTACTGCTCGGGCGTGAGCGCCCGGCGCGAGACCAGCCATGAGGTGCCGCGGCGCTCGGTCTCGTCGAGCGAGTCGCGGAGATCGACGATGCGGGCCGCGGCCTCGGCGCCGAGGCCGTCGAGCGCCGCGAGCGCGCGCACATCGGCCCGCACGATGTCGAGCCGCGGCGCACCGTGGGTTCCGGCCTCGAGCGTGCATCCGGCGAGGATCTGGTCGATGCGCGCGAGGTCGACGCCGCGGGCGATGAGTTCGCGCGCGACGACGCCGTCGTCGGCGGCCGCCCCCCCGCCGCCGTCCGGCGAACCGCCGCGCGCGTCACGCACCGCCGCCTCGAGGACATCGCGCTCGGCGTCCTCGAACTGGCTGAGCGACGCGGTGGACTGCCCCTCGGCGCCGCCGCCGAACGCCGCCACGAGATCGAGCTTCGGTTCGCCGACCGCGTCGACCAGCGGCTCCGCGCCGTGCACCGTGAGGAGTTCGACGAGCGGCGGCACCGAGGCACGCGCGCGGGACTCGGCGCCCGACTCCTCGAGATCGTCGCGTTCGTCGCCGATGGCGCGCAGCGGACCGAGCACCTCGCGCAGCGCCTCGGCCGCCTCGGACGCGGTCGCGAGCGCGGGCAGCGCGTCGACCGAGGTCAGCGGACGCCGCGCAGCCAGGCGCGCGACGAGTTCGCGCGCGACCTCGACGCCGTCCTCGGTGAGTTTCTCGAGCGCCTCGGGCGACGCGAGGTTGGCGTCGAGTTTGGCGGCCTCGCTCGCGAAGAGCTCGCCGTTCCACTGCGGCACCAACCGCACCTCGATGCGGCGGTCACCGTCGGGAATCTCGAGCACGAGCGGCTCGGCGGTCGGCGCGGCGCCGGCGAGGATCTTCTCGCGGTCGGCGCCGATGCGGTCGGCCGCCAGCAGCACGCCGTCGAGCGCCGCGTCGCGCAGCCGCCGCTCGGTGTCGGAGGCGCGCGAGGTCACGGTGGCGGCGCGCGCGGCGAAGATCGCGCCGGTGGCGACCAGGATGGCGGCGGCGACCACCACGAGCACGGCGATCATGACGAATCCGCGACGCGTCATCGGAGGGACCCTCCGCGCGTGGCGTCGGAGCCGCGGCCGCGCGCGGGAGCGTCGTTCCGATCGCGCGCCTGCCCGCGCGACGACGATCCGCGGTCGTCCTCGATGCGGCGGATCGCGAGCGGGTCGACGCGAGGACCGCCGGTCACGCGGAGGAAGCGCGTGCGGTCGGCGGGCGCGTCGATCGCGGGCTCGGTCATCGAAGCGCCGTCCGCATCCGCGTCGGCACGCGCATCGCCATTCGACCGGTCGAACCAGATCGACACCTCGATGCCGACGGGAAACGCGCCGCCGTCGGTGCTGTCGAAGGCGTCCTGCCAGCCATCCTCGGCGAGGTAGCGGATGCGCAGCGCGCGCACCGGCGCCGAGAGTGCGTCGCGGGTGGTGCCGCGCGCGACCGACACGCGCCGCGCGCCCGCGTCGAAGCTCACCGCCGTCGCCGACAGCTCGCCGAACACCGGCTGCCCATCGTTGCCGAGCCCGACCGCCGAGCGCACGATGCGCACCGACGACTCGTTGCCCTCGATGCCGGCGCCGCCGTTCGCGGCGACCACCGCCGTGGCGCAGGCGCGCTCGAGCGCGGTGAAGACCGCCTCGGCGCAGTCGATCTCGCGCGAGGTGCGGGCGAGCCGCGCGCGCGAGTCGCCGAGGTTCGTGGTGAAGAGCGCGATCGCGCCGAGGAACGCGGTGGCGATGGCGACGCCGACGATCGCCTCAAGAAGCGAGAAGCCCCCGCGCGGCGAGCAGCCCACGCGCAGCGAGAAGCTCCCGCGCAGCGAGCGGCGATGCGTCCGTGCGCGCGGCGTCATGGCTCGCCCCCACCGCTGGACGCGCCCCGTGATCGCGGCGATGCGCCGCCGACCGACCCGCCGTCGCCGCTCGGCCGCACCCGTTCGCCGCGGTCGCGCAGCTCGACCGAACGCTCGTGCACCGCGACGATCGTGGGCTCGGCGCCCGCGCCTTCGCCGACCTCGCGCACGGTGGCGCGCGCCCGCGCGAGCGACGAGGTCGGGCTGGGAATCACCTCGATGCTGACGACGAGCCCGTCGATCTCGTCGGACTCGTCGCCGAGGTCACCGGTGGCGACGAGGCCCGCGTCGAGCTCGGCAAGCCGCGAGGCCGCGAGGTCGAACGCGCGCGCACGCAGCTCCGCGCGACGGATGCCGTCGAGCGCCGAGCGCATCGCCGAGAGCGTGAACGACGCCGCCGTCGCGAACAGCGCGATGGCGAGGAGCAGCTCCAGCAGGATGCCTCCGCCGCGGCGGACGCGCGCGGACGGTCGGGGCTTGGTGCCATCCATGTGAATCGGGTTCCGCTCAGGGGAGCCGGGCGGACGCGGTCGCGCGGTCGGACGGGGCGCGATCGTTGGAGGCGCGCTCGTCTCCGTCGCTTCCGTCGTTGGACGGCTCGTCCGACGACACGTCAGACTCGTCCTCGAACGAGTCGAACTCGGGACGATCACCCTCGAACTCATTGCTCGGGGCGGGCGCCGTCTCGATCTGCTGCGGCACGCCGGTCGCGCGGTCGACCTTCATCGCGCGCAGCGAACCGGCGTCGGTGCGGAGCATGAAGGTCGGCGCGAAGAACACGGTGCCATCGGGCAGGAAGATCGCGATGGTCTGGCCGCGGGCGGCGGCCGAGGCGATCGCGTCGTCCTCGTCGATCGAGGGGATCGCGTCGGTCGCGGCCGTGCGCTTGGTCTCGAGGCCGAGCGCGATGCGCACGCCGCGCGGAAGCGGCATGTCGGCCCACGAGGCGTCGATGCGGGCGGCGTCGATCGTGGCGGCATCGTCGCCCGACGCATCGAGGGCCGAGCGCGCACGCTCGCCGTCGCGGCGGGTGGAACGCGCGGGCGCGTCGTCGGATCCATTCATCCAGCGGGCGCTGATGCGGCTGCCGGTGTCATCGGACTGCGCGACCAGCTCGACGGGACGGCCTTCCTCGCGCGCGGCGGCGCGGGCCATCATCATCTGCATGGTCAGGCCGTCCTCGGCGTTGTCGAGTTCACGCGAACCGAGCCAGCCGGTGGTCCAGGGAATCACGATCGCCGCGATCGCCAGTACCACGCCGAGCCCGATGAGGAGCTCGATGATCGACACGCCGCGGCTCTGGCCGCGACGCGCGTTGGTGGTGATGGCACGCAGGAGACTCATGGAGTTGCCTCATCGGCTCATTCGCCGCCCCGACTCAACCGCTCGACTCAACCGCCGGACGCGGAACCGCCGCCGGACTCGCCGCCGCCCGAGAACTCGCTGAACTCGTCACCAGCGGCCTCCTTGCGGGCGTCGTGGTTCGAGATGTCGTCCTCGGTGCCTTCCTGGCCGTCGGGTCCGTTCGACACGATGTCGAAGTTCGCGCCGTCGATGATGGTGCTGGGCGCGCGGAAAATCCACGGGTTGCCCCACGCATCCTTGGGCTTCGGCTCCTTGAGGTAGGGGCCGCCGTACTTCGCCTTGTCCTCGTCGGAGGAGAGCGCTTCCTTGGACCAGAGGACGGTCAGGCCCTCCTCCTCGGTCGGCCAGCGCTTCATCTCGACGCGGAACTGCTCGATGGCGCTCTCGAAGGCCTGCAGCTGCGCGCGGGCGAGCTTGAGGTCGGCCTTCTCGCTGGCTCCGAGAACATTCACGGCCACGAGGCTGCCGATGGCCAGCAGGATGCCGATCACGATGAGAAGCTCGAGGATGGTGAAGCCGCGACGACGGGGCTGCATGCGCATGGAGTGCTCCTTCGATGTGGCGCGCGCCCCCGGGGTCGGGGATCTGACGTCGCGCCAAGGGGGGGAACGGAGTCTAGCGTGAAGCCTCGCCGCCCTGCCCTCCGTTCAGGGCAGATGCGGGAAATTCTCAGGACGTGAATATGCGGGGCGCGCGCCCGCGGCGGATGCCCTTATCGGGCGCTCACAGCTGCGAGGAGAGCTGCATCATCGGCACCACGAGCGCGAGGAAGATGAACATCACGATGCCCGCGATGACGAGCAGCATCGCCGGCTCCATCAGGCGGAGCAGCATCGAGAGCGTGCGGTCGATGCGCGACTCGAGCGTGTCGGCGAGCCGCACGAGCACCGAGGGCAGCGTGTTGGCGCTCTCGCCGACGGCGATGATCTCGATGACATCCTCCGAGAAGAGGCCGCTCTCGGCGAGTGGCTTCGAGAGCTGCTCGCCCTGCCGCACGGCCTCGCTCGCGTTGTGCAGCGCGCGGGAGAGGACGGGATTTCCCGCCGAGTCGCGCGCGATCTCGATGGCCTGGAGCATCGGGATGCCGTTCTCGAGCAGCGTGCCCAGCATGCGGGAGAAGCGCGCGACCGCGATCGACGCGAAGAGCGGCCCGAGCATGGGCACGCGCATGAAGTGCTCCGCGCACCAGAAGCGCACGGCGGGCTTGCGGGCGAGCACGACCGTTCCCGCGGCGAGCGCGGCGAAGGCGATGGTGAGCAGCACCGCGTGGCCGGTGAGCGCCTCGCTGGCGCCCAGCAGGATGCGGGTCGCGAGCGGCAGGCTCGGCAGCTTGTCGAAGAAATCCTGGAACTTCGGCACGAAGAAGATCAGCGACGCCACCACGACGCCGGCGCCCACCAGGAGCAGCACCAGCGGGTACATGAGGTTGCCGATCACGCGGCCGCGCAGGTCGGCCTGCTGCTCGAGGAGCGTGGCCAGGCGCGCGAGCACCGGCTCGAGGAACGCGCCGCGCTCGCCCGCGCGCACCATCGCGACGTGGACCGAGGCGAAGATGCGGGGATGGCGCGCCATCGCGTCGGCGAGCCGCTCGCCCGAGGCGATCGCGTCGGCGACCTCGCTCCATGCCTTCGCGAGCGTGGGATTCGACTTGCCGCGGCCGAGCAGCCGCAGCGCGCGCAGCAGCGGCACGCCGGAGCGCAGGAGTTCGGAGAGTTGCCGGTAGCTGGCGGAGAGCGGTCGAACGCCCACGCGCCCGCCCGCCCGCGCGGCCCCCGCCGCCGACACGCGGATCGGCGCAAGGCCCTTCGCCGCGAGGTCCGCGAGCAGCGAGGCCTCGCTCGATGCCTCGGCGCGGGCCTTCACGCGCTTGCCCGAGGCGTCGCGGGCGATGTAGTCGAAGGTGGGCACGGTCGCATGGTAAAGGCGCGCGACGCGGCGCGGGTGCGACAACGCGGCGCGGGTGCGGTCACGCCGCGCGGGTTCAGCGCCGACGACGGCGCAGCAGACCCGCACCGGCGAGGATCGCGATGCCACCGGGCGCGGGCACGGTCACCTGCTCGAACACGAGCTCGGCGCCGTAGCTTTCGCCGAAGCCGGCTTCGCCGATCTCGAGCTTGAGACCCGCCTGCACGATGATGCCGCCGACGTAGCTGCCGCCGCCGCCGGATCCGCCGGTTTCGCCGCCGGACTCGCCGCCGCTGCCACCGGTCTGACCGCCGCCCCAGCCGCCGGGACCGTCGCCACCGGCGACGCCACCCGAGCCCTGCACGAAGTCGGCGAAGTGGATCCAGCCCATGCCGCCCTGGCCGAGCGAGACGAAGTGCTGCGAGTTGAAGTGCTGGTCGCCGCTCACGGCGTCGCAGTTGTCGACGCGGGTCTTGAGGACAGCCTGCGTCTCACCCTGGTGCTGGGTGACGTTGCCCTGGTAGCCGTAGCCCACGGTGCCGACCGCGAGGTTCGCGCCGACGACGCGGAACAGGTCGATGTCCGCGCCCGGGCTCCATGTGCCGTAGCTGTTGCTGCCGGTGTCGCGCACGCGCACCTCGACCAGCGCGAGGTTTCCGCCGAGCGCCTGGGAGATCGCGTGGATGTCGAACGCGGTGATGGTGCGGAGGCCGGCGGGGTCGGTGTAGCTCGACACGGCCGAGCCCCAGTTGCCGGTGTAGACGATGGTCGGGCGCGGCGCGATCTGCGCGACGGTGCCGAGGTTGACGACGATCTCCGCGGATGCGGAAGCGGCGAAGGCGAGACCAGCGACAAGACCAGCGAGAGCGGTGGTGCGGTTCATTTCTGTGGAGTCCTTTCCCGTCGCTCCGCGACCGTCATTGGTCTGGACCCCCGGTGACCTCGCAGGACGGCCGGGGATCTGGGCGACACCCTCAGGTTGCCCCGCGATCGCGCGCTTCCAAGCGGTTTCGCCGCACGGCGCGCGATCGCGGGTCGGTCCGCGACGGCTGTGACGGACGCTCCGTGCGCGCGGGTTCGGCGTGTGCGGGATGCGCGGGATGTGCGGGCGTGCCTCGGCTGCGCGGGCGTGCTTCAGCTGCGCAGGCGTGCTTCAGCTGCGCGGGCGCGGATCGCGTACCTTCCGTCGATGCGCGTCGTCAGCCTGCTTCCCTCCGCCACCGAACTCCTGGCCGCCGTGACCGGCGACGAACTCGGCCGCGTGCTGGTGGGCCGGAGCCACGAGTGCGACTTCCCCGCGGGACTCGCAGCGGTGCCGGTGCTCACGCGCGCGCGCACGCACGGCGGCGCGTCGGCGGCGATCGACGCGGAGGTCTCGGCCTCGCTCGCGTCGGGCACGGGGCTGTACGAGCTCGACGAGCGGCTCCTCGCGGAGCTCGCGCCCGACGTGATCCTGACGCAGAGCCTGTGCGACGTGTGCTCGATCGACCTCCGCACGGTGGAGCGGATCGCGTCCGGCCTCGCGCGGAAGCCGGTGATCGTGAACCTCGACCCGAAGAGCGTGTTCGATGTGTTCGACGACCTGCTGCGCGTGGGCGAGGCCGTCGGCCGCGGCGCGCACGCCGAGCGCGCGATGGTCGAGCTGCGGGCGCGCTACTGGACGGCGGTCGACTTCGTGAACCCGTACGTGCCGGGTCCGGAGGTGCTGTTCCTCGAGTGGACCGATCCGCCGTTCTGCGGCGGGCACTGGACGCCCGCGCTCATCGAGGCGGCCGGCGCGCGCCACAGCCTGGGCAAGGCGGGCGAGAAGTCGCGGCGGGTGTCGCCCGAGGAGGTCCTCGAGAGTGCGCCCGAGCGGATCGTGGTGTGTCCGTGCGGCTTCGACCTCGCGCGCACGCGGCAGGAGTACGACGCGCTGACGAAGACCCGCTGGTGGCCCCTGCTGCCCGCGGTCCTCGAGGCGAAGCCGGGCGCCATCGCGCTCGTCGACGGCAACGAGATGTTCAACCGCCCCGGTCCGCGGCTCGTCGACGCGTTCGAGTGGCTGGTGGGGTGGGTCAACGGGCGGGAGGAGTTGATCCCGCCGGGCTTCCCGGTGGAGTACGCCGACGGGTCGACCGCCCGGTGATCCGTAGGGCGATCTGATTGGGAGCTCTGACGGAGTGATCGACGGGGTGATCGACGGGGTGATCGACGGGACCGCCCGAGGTCCTGCGACCGTCAACTGCCCAAGTGGCAGGGTCGGGCGCGACGCGGCGCGAAACGGCAACGCGCGGGCGCGATCAGCCGCCGGTTCTCGGCATCGATCGACCCGCCGCGGCTGGCGCGGGCTTTGCATGACGCGGCGACCATGCGATTCGACAAGTTCACCACCGTCGCCCAGGAAGCCATCTCCGCCGCGCAGTCCGCCGCCAACGGTGCGGGGCATCCCGAGATCACGCCGCTGCACCTGCTGACCGCGCTGCTGGCCGAGAAGACCTCGGCCACCGCGTCGCTGCTGCAGAAGGCGGGTGTCGACCCCGCCCGCGTGCGCGAGGTCGCCGAGGCCGAGATGCGGCGGTTGCCGCGCGTCCAGGGCGGGAGCGCCAACAGCGCGTCGCGCGAGCTCGGCGAGGTCCTCGCGACCGCCGAGCGCGAGGCGCAGCGGATGAAGGACGCCTACACCTCGACCGAGCACCTCATGCTCGCGCTGGCCGAGGTGAAGGGCGGCGCGAAGGAAGTGCTCTCGACGCTCGGCGTCGACCGGAAGCGCGTGCTCGCGGCCGTCGAGGCGATCCGCAAGGCGTCGGGCGTGGCGAACATCGCCGACCAGAACGCGGAGTCGAACTTCGAGTCGCTCAAGAAGTACGGCATCGACCTCGTCGAGAAGGCGCAGCAAGGGAAGATCGACCCCGTGATCGGCCGCGACGAGGAGATCCGCCGCTGCATGCAGGTGCTCTCGCGGCGCACGAAGAACAACCCCGTGCTGATCGGCGAGCCCGGCGTCGGCAAGACGGCGATCGCCGAGGGGCTCGCGATCCGCATCGTGAACGGCGACTGCCCCGAGTCGATGCGCGACGCGCGCATCATCGGGCTCGATGTCGGCCAGCTGCTCGCGGGCACGAAGTTCCGCGGCGAGTTCGAGGAGCGGCTCAAGTCGATCCTGCGCGAGGTCGCGGCGAGCGAGGGCCGCGTCATCCTCTTCATCGACGAGCTTCACACGATCGTGAGCGCGGGGCAGTCCGAGGGTTCGTCGGGCGCGGGCCAGCTGCTCAAGCCGGCGCTCGCGCGCGGCGAGCTGCGCTGCATCGGCGCGACCACGCTCGACGAGTACCGCAAGCATGTCGAGAAGGATCCCGCGTTCGAGCGGCGTTTCCAGCCGGTCTTCGTCGGCGAGCCGACGGTCGAGGACACGATCGCGATCCTGCGCGGCCTGAAGGGGCGCTACGAGACGCACCACGGCGTGCGCATCCAGGACGGCGCGCTCGTCTCGGCCGCGACGCTCTCGCAGCGCTACATCGCGGACCGCTTCCTGCCCGACAAGGCGATCGACCTGCTCGACGAGGCCGCGTCGCGGCTGCGCATCGAGAACGACTCGATGCCCGCCGAGCTCGACGAGGTCCGCCGCCGCATCATGCAGCTCGAGATCGAGCGCGAGGCGCTCAAGCTCGAGAAGGACGCCGAGAGCAAGAAGCGCCTCGGCGCCATCGAGGAGGAACTGGCGCAGCACAACGAGACCAACCGCGGCATGACCGCGCGCTGGGAGCTCGAGAAGAAGGAGCTCGACGCGGTGAAGTCGCTCAAGGGCGACATCGAGCGCAAGAACACCGAGCTCGACCAGGCCAAGCGCCGCGGCGACTTCGAGGGCGCCTCGCGCATCCAGTACGGCGACCTGCGCGAGCTCGAGCAGAAGCTCAAGGCCGCGGAGGAGTCGTTCCGCACGCGCCAGGCCGACGGCACCGCGATGGTGAAGGAGGAGGTCGACAGCGAGCAGATCGCGGAGGTCGTCGCGAAGTGGACGGGCATCCCCGTGTCGAAGCTCATCGAGAGCGAGCGAGAGAAGCTGCTGCACATGGAGCAGGAGCTCGCGCGGCGCGTGGTCGGCCAGCGCGAGGCGGTGACCGCGGTGAGCGAGGCGGTGCGCCGCAGCCGCGCGGGACTCGGCGAGGCGAACCGTCCGATCGGGTCGTTCCTCTTCCTCGGGCCGACCGGCGTCGGAAAGACCGAGCTCTGCAAGGCGCTCGCGGGATACCTCTTCGACACCGAGGAGGCGATCGTGCGCATCGACATGAGCGAGTACATGGAGCAGCACGCGGTGTCGCGGCTCATCGGCTCGCCGCCCGGCTACGTCGGGCACGACGAGGGCGGTCAGCTCACCGAGGCCGTGCGGCGGCGCCACTACTGCGTCGTCCTGTTCGACGAGATGGAGAAGGCGCACCCCGATGTCGCCAACATCCTGCTGCAGGTGCTCGACGACGGGCGGCTCACCGACGGCCAGGGCCGCACGGTCGACTTCTCGAACACGATCGTGGTGATGACCTCGAACATCGGGTCGCACGCGATCCTCGAGATGACCGAGCGCCACGAGGACGAGTCGCTCATCGAGGCGCACGTGAAGGGCATGCTCAAGAAGCACATGCGGCCCGAGCTCATCAACCGCATCGACGAGACCGTGATCTTCCACGCGCTCGGCCGCGAGCAGCTCGCGGGCATCGTGGAGATCCAGCTCGGGAACCTCCGCAAGCGCCTCGCAGCGCGCGGCATCACGCTCGGGGTCACCGCCACCGCGACCGCGGCGCTCGCCAACGAGGGGTACGACCCCCAGTTCGGCGCGCGCCCCCTCAAGAGGGTGATCCAGCAGCGGATCGAGAACGCGCTTGCGGGAAAGATCCTCGCGGGCGAGGTCGGCGACGGCGACTCGGTCCGGGTCGACTACCAGGGCAAGAGCTTCACCTTCACCAGGGTGGCGGCGGCGGAGCAGGCGACCGCCTCACAGTCGTAGGCGCGCCGTGCCGATACAAGGGCGGGTCATGAGCACGCCGCACCTCCATCGCCTGCCAACGTCCGCCATGCTGGTCGTCGTCGCCGCCACCGCGGTGACGGCGTGGGCGTCGCCGGCGGCGAACAACTCGGACGCTGCGGGGACAGCCACGCGCACGACGGGCGTCGCCGCGCCGCGTGCGGTGCGCGTGCCTCCCCTGCCGACGCACCAGCCGATCGGCGAGCGCGAGCTCTTCCCGTTCGACCCCGTGATCCTGATCGGCGCGGGCGACCGGATGGAGGGTTCCGCCGCGCGGGAGAGCGCCTACGGCAACTACCGCTACCGCTTCGCGACCGAGGCGTCGAAGCGCGCGTTCGACGCGATGCCGTCGCGCTTCGCGATCGCGTTCGGCGGTGGCTGCGGGCGCATGGGGCCGCTGAGCGGCAACGGCGACGTGGCGCGCTTCGAGGTGGTGGGCGAGCGGCTCTACATCTTCGCGAGCGATGCGTGCCGCGCGTCGTTCGTGCGCATGGCCGAGGATGTCGCGAAGGGCGCGGTGCCGGGCGGGGCGAACGCGTTCCTCGAGGTGATCGATGCGCCGTTCCCGACCGACGCGCGCGGGCTCGAGCTGTCGACGATGGCGCGGCGGTGGCTGCGCGCCGACGCCGCATGCCCGCGCGAGATCGTGATGCGCGGCGAGCGGACCGAGCGCAGCGGCGCCGGCGAGGACGCCAAGGAGAACCGCGTGCGCGAGGAGGTGCGCCTCGGCGCGAACCTCGCGTTCACCGAGCTCAACGGATGGAACGACGACGCGTGGTGGACGACCGCGAGCTTCGGCCCGCCGGAGACGGGCGGCGCGCCGGCGAACGCGCGGCGCTCGACGGTGCAGGCGGAGCAGCCGCTCGACGAGTCGCAGTTCGAGGCGTTCCGGCGGGTGGCGATGCTGGAGCCGCTGTTCCTCGCGCGCATGCTGCTGCAGCCCGAGGTCAAGCTCGCGGGCGGCGGCACTGCGGAGTGGAAGGTCGGCGAGCGCACGCTGACCGGCGAGATCCTGCGGGTCCACTGGCGCGGCGTGACGGTCGAGTGGCTGCTCAAGCCGGCCACCGGGCAGCCCGTTGCGCAGCGGGCGATGAAGCGCGCGCGCGACGCGCGGTTCGCGCTGGTGACCGAGGCGCTGTCGAACTGGAACGACCGCGCCGGCGTGCGCGTGCCGCTCACCCGCACCGATGGAAGCGCGACGCGCACCTTCGACACCGTCGACAGCGACTGCAATCCGCCGCAGCCCGAGGCGCCGGCCGTGCCTGCCGAGCCGTGAAGTGGCGCGGACGCGCCGTGCCGTGCGTCAGCGCCGCCCCTCAGCGCCGTGCTTCAGCGCCGTGCCTCACCGTTGGGCGCTCTCGATGACCTGCAGCAGACCGTCGGGCTTGATCGCGTAGTCGCCGACGAACGGCCGGCCGTTCACGACGAGCACCACGAAGCAGAACGAGATGGCGAGGGTGACGAGGAGCAGCGCGAGCCCGCGGCCGCGCGGCGCGTCGCCGTGGAGTGCGCCGATCGAGACCAGCGTGAGGATGCCGAGCAGGACCACGATGCCCCAGCGGGAGCGCGGCATGAAGAGCTGCCCCTCGCGGATGCGCACATCGCGCGCCGCGAGCGCGGCGACGACGCCGTCGTGGACCGCATCGCCGGCCGAGCGCGCCGCGGCGCGGAGCTCGATGATCTGCGGGGTGCGGTCGGTGGTCGCCGCCGAGCGCGCGAGCAGCGGCCACTCGCGCTCCACCACATCGCGGGCGTGGGCGGTGACGGCGGCGTAGATCGCCGCGCGGCCGGGCAGCGGCTCGGCCTCGTCGAGGACGGTCTGCAGCGCGGCCGCCTCGTCGATCACGGCGGCGCGCACGCGGTCGCCGCGATCCCAGAGCCAGACGGCGTTGAACGAGATCAGGAGCCCGAAGGCGAGCGCGATCTGCGAGGTCACCTCGGCCTCGAAGCGGCCGAGGCGCCGTCCGTCGGCGCCGCAGATCCACGGCACGACCTTGAAGTGGATCGCCAGCGCGACGGTGCCCCACAGCGCCAGCACGAGGAGCGCGACGACGGGCAGCGGCAGCGACAGCAACGTATCGAGGGTCGGGACCATTCGCCCAAGGTACCATCGGCGCCATGGCTGGATGGCTCCGTGGACTCCGCGCGCAAAGCGCCTTCCGTCGCCGCGATTCGTGGCTGCTCTCCGCGGCGGTGGTGTGCCTGCTCGCGGCGGGCGCGTTCCTCGTCGGCATGCGGGCGGTGCCGGTGACCGATCGCGACGAGCCGCGCTTCGCGCAGGCGTCGCGGCAGATGGCCGAGGGCGAGCGGCTCGCCGACTGGATCGTGCCGAAGGTGGGCGACGAGCTGCGGCTGAAGAAGCCGCCGCTCATCTACTGGCTGCAGGCGCCGACCGTGCTCGCGATGACCGGCGGCGACCCGAGCCGCGATGCGATCTGGATGTACCGCCTGCCGAGCGCGGTCGCGGCGCTGGTCGCGGCGCTCGCGACGCTGTGGCTCGGGCGACGGATGTTCGGCGGCAACGCGGGACTGCTTGCGGCCTGCCTGCTCGTCGTCTCCCCCGTGATCGTGACCGACTGCCACATGGCGCGCGCCGACGAGGTGCTGCTCGCGACGACCACCCTCGCGATGTGCGTGCTGTGGACGCTGTGGAGCGACCATCGCGCGGGACGCGTGCCCGGCTTCGGCCGCACGGTGCTCTTCTGGCTGTGCGTCGGGCTCGGCATCCTCGCGAAGGGGCCGATCACGCCGTTCGTCGCCGGAACCTGCGCGCTCGGCTGCGCGGCGGCGCGGCGCGAGTGGATGTTCGTGTGGCGGCTGCGGCCGTTCACCGGGCTCGCGGTGCTCGCGGCGATCGCGGTGCCGTGGGTGTGGCTCGCGGGCAACGAGGTCGGCTGGGACACGCTGCGCGCCGCCTTCGACAAGGAGGTGCTGCAGCGCGCGAAGGAAGGCGCGGAGGGGCACGCGGCGCCGCCCGGCTACTACCTCGTCACGCTCATGGCGTTCTTCTTCCCGGGCGCGCTGCTGGCGGCGCTCGGGTTCGAGCGCGTGATCAAGCGCGCGTTCGCGGTGCGGCACGCGCCGGGCGCGGGGTTCGTGGCGCGCGTGCGGGCGCGACTCGGCAGTGCGCGGGGTCGCGACGCCGAGGTGTTCCTCTTCTTCTGGATCGTGCCGACCTGGATCGCGTTCGAGCTGATCGTGACGAAGTTCCCCCACTACGTGCTGCCGGTGTACCCGGCGCTCGCGCTCGCGGTGGCGCGGCTCGCGCTCGGCGGCGTGCGCGCGCTGCCGAAGCCGCTCAACGCGGGCGACCGGTTCACGGCGGGCGCGTGGCTCGTGGTGGGCCTCGTGCTGTCGCTCGCGGGGCTCGGGCTGCATGTCGCGCTCGAGGCGACGGGGCGGACGGCGGAGACCGCGGGCGCCTGGCCCGCGATGGCGGCGAGCGGCTGGGGCGCGGAGGCGCTCGCGCCCGCACGCGTGCTCGGCTTCGTGCTCGCATTCCTGGCGACCGCGGCGGCGTGCGCGCTGATCGTGGCGGCCTGGCGCGCGGCGGTGCGCGGCGCGCTGGCGCGGGCGCTGATGGTGGCGGTGCCCGCGACGGCGCTCGCCGAGATGGCGCTGTTCGGCGTGTGGCTGCCGAACACGGCGTGGGTGTGGAACACGCCGCGCATCGTGGGCGTGGTGGCGCGGGATTCGGGCCGGCTTCCGTCAGACGCGGACTTCCCGCGGATCGCGGGCGTCGGCTACCAGGAGGACTCGCTGCTCTGGACGACGAGGAACCGGCTCGATCGCCTCGGCGACGCGGTGACCGGGGCGAACCGCGCCGCGATCGAGGACTGGTGCCGCGGCAATCCCGGCGGGTATCTGTTGATCCCGCGCAGGAATGTGGGAGAGTTCGCTGCGTATGGAACGGTGGTGGACGAGCTGCACGGCTTCAACTACTCCGACGGTGATCCGGTGGTTCACGCGGTGCTGCGCGTCCATCGGTAGGAAGGTGCGCCGATGAACTACCTGCTCGTGCCCGCATGGCTCTTCGAAGCCTTGCAGTACACCTCGCTTGCGCTGGGGCTTGGCGCGGGCGCATTGCTCGCGCTTGGACTCGCGGGTGCGAGGCACGGATGGGAGCCGCGGTGCCGCCGCTGCACACACGACCTGCGGGCGGTCGATCCGTCGACGGGCGCGTGCCCGGAGTGCGGCGCCGACCTCGCGAGGCCGGGGGCGGTCCGCGCGGGGCGGCGGCGGGTGCGGTCGGTGGTCGTGTCTACCGGCGCCCTGCTGCTCGCGCTGGCCGGCCTCGCCGCGTGGAAGCTCGATGCGGCGGGCGTGCGCGCGTTGCGCGGCGCGCTGGTGGCGTCGATGCCGACGCAGCCGCTTGTCGAGGCGCTCTTCGAGGGCGGCGAACTGCAACCGACGATCCGCGCGGAGCTGCATCGGCGCGCGGGATCGCAGGGCGCGCACCGCACGCTCGCGAGCGGCGAGCTGCTGGACGCGCTTCTGCGCGCGACCGACCGCTGCGAGGAAGCGGGACGGAAGCCACTGGCGGCGGCGCTGCAGTCCGATGCGTTCATCCTGCTTGCGGAACTCGACGACGCCGAACGCACGCGGCTCATCGAGCTCGCGGTCGAGGAGCTCATCGCGAGCGGCGGCGCGCGGATGACCCGCTACCAGCTCGCGTTGTGTACGCAGAGGGCGAGCACGGATGGCGCCGATGTGGCGGCGAGCGTCCTCGAACGCCTGGGCGCGACGCCCGAGGGCCGTCGCATCCTCGGCATGCGGATGAACGTGACGGGGCCGCTCGTGAGCGGCGCGGTGGAGCGCATCGCGCTCGTCGACACGCTCCCACTGCCGCCGTCGCGACGCAGCGCCGACTCCGACCAGGGCGGGTTTGGATTCGTCTTCGGCGAGGCGGCGCTCGAGTCGCTGGACGGCGCCGTTCGCCGCCCGCTCGTGCGTGTGGCGAAGGCCGGCTTCGAGCGGATGCGCAGCGAGGATCCGTGCTGCGACCTGCTGATCGACGCCCCGCCGGGCAGGTACCGGCTCACCATGAAGGGTGTGCTTGCGAAGTCGGTGCTGCTGCCGCGCGGCGGCGGCCCGTTCGAGGCGGAGCCCACGCTGTCGATCGACGACGCGCTGGCGCTGGAGGGCGCGAGGCCGTTCGAGGGCACGAGCGAGGTCGAGATCGGACCGCCGGTCGCGTCCGGACGCGTGTTCACCGATGCGCCCAGCGCCGTGGAGCGGGTCGCAGGCCAGCTGGCGAACTGCCGCATCAAGGTCCTCGGCGGCGATGCGTGGCTCGACCTGGACTCGCTCACGGAGCGCGGTCGCGGCACGAGGCGCAGCGGAGGTCAGGCCAAGGCCGAGCCAGCGCCCGGGATGGCGCTGCTGTTCTCGGCGTCGCAGGCTGGTCGGACGTGGAGGCTCGGCGCACTCACCATGTGGGGCGGAGGCTACAGCTCGGGCATCGGCAGCCTGCCCGACGAGCTCGAGCTCACCGAGCCGTTCAAACTGATCGCGGAGCCGCAGACGGCGTGGAACCAGAGCGGCGAGCGGGTGCGCCTCACCAGCGGCGGGCGGAGCGGTGGTGCGACGCCGGCTGCCACGTTCGTCTGGGCCACCTTCACGCTGCGCTTCGACGACGCGAGCAAGGAGCCGCAGGTCGAGGTGACAGGTCCACCACTGGCCCCGCCGAACGGCACCGCGCGGAGCGACGACGCCGCGCGGAACGCCATCGCGGGCTGGGTGGCGACGCTCGGGGGTGATACCGGGACGTCCGAGTCAGCCGCGATGGGCGCGGGGGCAATCGATGGGAGGTCGACAGGCACGAAGTCGACGGGTTCGAAGTCGACGGGTTCGCGCGTGCCGGCCAAGCGGTCGCGACGCGACGGCGAGCCCCCGGTCGCCCGGACGCTGGACCTGTTGGGCGCGGTCAACCTCGCCGCGCAGGCGGACGGTTCCATCTCCGCCGAGACCGGTGTCGCGTGGCCGACGGACCTCGTCCTCTCGGGATGGGTCGAGCTGCGCAACGGCGACCGGCTCGCCGCACCGGTGCAGCCGGTGTTCGGGGCGCTGGGCCGCGGCGGGATGCCGGCGGCGCTGACGCCAGTGTTTGCAGTGCCGGACGACGCGCCGCTCACCGTGCGCTACACGCCCGATGCCGGTGTCGGCGCGGCCGATGGCAGCGGGCCCTTCGGCTACCTCGGCGCGGGGTTCGAGGTGCGGTTTGCGTCGGCGACGTCGAAGGCCGAGCTCGCGTGGCTCGACGGAACCGCGTCACGCGCCGAAGAAGGCCGCACTCCGTGACGCGATCGCGCTCTCGTCGTCGGCGGTGAAGGTGCGCTCGGCGCGCGTCGCGACGCCGACGACCCCGAGGACGCGCCCGTCGGCCGCGAGCACGGGAACCGCGACGCTGCCCGCGAGGCCGGTCGCGCGCGCGCCGGGGCGGACATCGCCGGTCGTGTCCTGCTGGATGTTGCAGGAATTCACCGCGCAGCGGCGCTCGGCGGCGAGCCCGGCCATGCCTTTGCCGACGGGCACGACGGCGACGATCGCGAGCACCGGCTCGGGAATGCCGATCGCGCAGCGGAGGTGCAGCGCGCCGTCGGCGCCGATCGCGTGCAGCGTGCCGCTGTCGGCGCGGAGGTCGGCGAGGAGGGACTGGAGGAGCGCGAGGTCGGCGTCGGCGAAGGGCATCGGGGCAAGGTAGCTGCGTGCTACGCGTCGTGCGTCGCCGCGCCGCTCCAGGCCGCGGTGCAGCAGGTGCAGCGCGCGATGCCCTCGGCATCGGGGGGCGGGAGCGTCATGGTGCAGCACGGGCACTCGCCCGCACGCAGGAAGCGGCGCGACTGCAGGATGCGGTGGCGCGGCGTGAGCACGCCGCTCGTCCAGCGGACCGCGCCGACCACGAGCGCGAGCGACAGCGCGACCTCGAGGCCCTCGCCGAGCGCGCGCATCGCCGCGTCGTTCGGGTCGGCCTGGAAGATCGCGCGCACGAGGAGCGAGGTGAACGACCCGCAGCACCCGAGCATGAGCGCGCCGACCGCGACGCACATGATGAACGCGGCGGCGGAGTCGAAGAGGTCGCGCGCGAAGGCGAGCGCGCCGCTGCGGTGCACGCCGTCCATGTGCGCGATGTAGCGCGGCTCGCCGGTCGCGTCGGCGACGAAGTCCCCGGGTTGCGCGCGCAGGGCGCGCCAGAGGCGCATGCGGGTGCGCGCGGCGTCGAGGCCCTCGACATGCGGGAAGTCGACGCGCTCGCCGGTGTCGCTGCGCTTGGGATGGTCCATCGCCATCGCGGGCCACAGGCTGCCGCACTCGGCGCACTGGCAGAGCTCGACCGGCTCGCCGCTGCGGCCGTCGACGCGCGTGATGGCGCCGCGCAGCGGGAATCCGCATGTGCCGCAGAGGCCGAGCACCTGGAGCGCCGCGCGCGCGGCGTACCCACGGTGGCGCCAGAGCGTGATGCGGCGGACGAGCATGTAGGCGGCGAGGCCCGCGAGGTAGCCCGTGGCCGGCGCGAGCGCGGCTGCTTCGGGCGACGCCGCGGGACCGGCGAGCCGCGAGAGGATCGCGGTCACGCCCAGCGCGACGAGCGCCCCGAGCGGAAGCGCGAGCCTGCGGGCCGGCGTGCCGACGATGTCGACGGCCTCGCGCGCGGCGGCGGCGTTCACCGCGCGCGTGCCCGCCTGGTCGGGCGCGGGCGCGGTGCCGTGGGCGAAGGGCGTGAAGCGGCGCTCGATGCCCGCGACGTCCTCGGTCCAGGCGGCGAGGAACGGGACGCGGTCGAGCGGTGGCTTCATCGCGCGCGCCGGGTGAAGACGAACACGCCGTGCTTGTTCGCGACGGCGATGTCGGGGTGGGCGTCGCCGTCGAGCGCGCCGGTCCAGAACTGCGTGCCGACGCCGCTGTCGGCGTCGATCTCGTGCTTGGTGAAGCGCGCGCCGCCGGGCGCGGACACGTCGCGCGCGAGCTCGAACCAGCAGAGGACCGGCGGCGCCATCGGCTCGTCGTCGCCCATCGGGCCGTGCGCCCAGCGGCGCTTGCCGGCGACGAGGTCGGGCAGGCCGTCGCCGTTCACATCGGCGATGCGCAGCGCGTGGATCTGGCTGAATCCCGCGCCGTTCGCGTTGTCGGCGGCGGCGCGGCCGAGGATCGCGCGCTCGGTGAACGAGCCGTCGGCGTTCTGCTCGAACCACGAGAGGCCGTAGGAGTGCGCCTTGATGCTGGTGGCGATGTCGGCGCGACCGTCGCCGTTGAGGTCGAGCGCGTACATCTGCGCGCCGCCGTCGCCGAGGTTCGCGGGGTGGTGCGGCCACGGCGCGTCGGACGCGCGGTCGGCGGGCTGCTCGAACCAGCCGGTGCTCGTGAGGATGTCGATGCGACCGTCGCCGTTCACATCGCCGGCGCCGTAGCCGTGCGTGTAGCGGTGGATCGCGGCGTCGCCCTCGGGCGTCTTCGCGGAGACCGCGCGGAACCGCGCCTTCGCGAGCGGATTCGTCCAGTCGACCTCCGCAAAGCCGAACTGGCCGTTGGTGTGGCAGAGGAGCTCGGGGCGTCCGTCGCCGGTCACATCGACGAGGTCGGGCGACTCGCCGTTGGCCACGTCGAAGAGATCGTGGCGCCGCCAGTCCATCTCGGGCGCAGGCGCGGCGGTGCACGGATTCACGAACACCGACGCGGGCGTGCCGGGCGGGCCGTAGACGAGGATGTCGCTCCATCCGTCGCCGTTGAAGTCGTGCGCGAACTGCTCGAAGTAGTCGGAGTAGCCGGTGTCGGCGCGGTACGGCGTCTTCGTGATGCCGTCCGGGTTGTCGCGCTCGGGCGTGTACGCGACGCGGGTCTCGAACGACGGCCCGAGCCAGATGTAGCGGCCCGCGCAGACATCGGCGTGGCCGTCGCGGTTGAAGTCGGCGGCGGTGCAGCCTTCGGCGAGGAAGTCCTTCGACAGCGTCTTCTTCGTGAAGGCGACATCGGCGTGCATCGCGAGCGCGCTGAGGATGGTGGTCGCGATGATGATCATGGGCGCCTCACGCGTCGATCAGTCGAGCGGCCGGCCGTCCCAGCGGACGAAGGCCTCGATCGCCTCGTACTCGGCGAGGCCGAGCGCGTCGTAGAGCCGCGCGGTGGCGGCGTTGCGCTGCTCGGCGCGCTCCCAGAACTCGCGTTCGTCGGCGCCGGGGAAGAGCGCGCGGTCCTTCTGCGACTGGTGCTTGAAGATCGCGGTGCGCTTGCGCGCGACCTCGTCGGGCGAGAGCGGCACGGCCATCTCGGTCTGCTCGACATCCCATTCCTGCCACGCGCCGCGGTAGAGCCAGGTGGTGCTGTTCTTCGCCCACTCGTCGCCGGCGCACTCCTTGAGCGCGCGGAAGATCGCGGAGAGGCACACGCGGTGCGTGCCGTGCGGATCGCTGAGGTCGCCCGCGGCGTAGACCTGGTGGGGCTGCACGCTGCGGAGGAGCGCCTTGACGATCTCGATGTCCTCGGTGCCGAGCGGCTTCTTGCGGACGCGGCCCGTCTCGTAGAACGGCATGTCGAGGAAGTGCAGGCGTTCCTCGGGCACGCCGCAGTAGATGCCGGCGGCCTTCGCCTCGCCGCGGCGGATGAGGCCCTTGAGCTTCTGCAGCTCGGGCGGGTCGACCTCGCCGGGGCGCTTGGCCTTGAGCTTGCGCGCGATGTCGTGCTCCATGCGCTCGGTCCTGGCGCCCTCGAAGCCGAACATGCCGTTGAACTCGCTCGCGAAGTCGAGGAAGCGCAGCGCCTCGGCGTCGAACACCGCGATGTTGCCCGAGGTCTGGTACGCGACGTGGACCTCATGGCCCTGGTCGACGAGGCGGATGAAGGTGCCGCCCATCGAGATCACGTCGTCGTCCGGGTGCGGCGAGAAGATGAGCACGCGCTTCGGGAAGATGTCGTCGCCGGGGCGGTTGATGTCGCCGGCCTGCTTGCGCTCGGCGGGCTTGCCACCGGGCCAGCCGGTGATCGATCGCTGCAGGTCGCGGAAGACGGAGATGTTGAGGTCGTACGCCTTGCCGCGGCCCGCGAGGAGGTCCTGCAGGTGGTGCTCGTTGTAGTCCTCGGCGGTGAGCTTGAGGATCGCCTTCTTGGTCGCGCGCGCGAGCCAGATCACGGCCTTGCGCGCGAGGGCGTCGGTCCACTCGAGGTCGTGGTTCGCGCTGCACCAGGGCGCCTTGCAGCGCTCGAGCTCGGCGGCGGCGGCGAGGTCGAGGTAGACCTGCGCGTTCGCGTGCTCCTGGAGGAAGCTCGCGGCGATCGAGTTGGTGATCGCGCCCTCGATCGCGCGCGCGACGACGGGCGCCTTGCCCTCGCCGAACGCGATCATGACGACGCGCTTCGCCTCGAGGATCGTGCCGACGCCCATGGTGACGGCCCGCGTGGGCACGTTCTCCTCGCCGAAGAAGTCGCTCGCGGCATCCTTGCGGGTCACGCGGTCGAGCGTGATGAGGCGCGTGCGGCTGGAGCGGCCTGAGCCGGGCTCGTTGAAGCCGATGTGGCCGGTGCGGCCGATGCCGAGGAGCTGGAGGTCGATGCCGCCGGCGGCCTTGATCTCGCGCTCGTAGCGCTCGCACATGGCGCGGACGTCGTCCTCGCCGCAGGTGCCGTCGGGGATGTGGGTGTGCGCCTGGTCGATGTCGATGCGGTCGAACAGGTGCTCGCGCATGAAGCGGTGGTAGCTCTGCAGCTCATTGGGCTGCATGGGCCAGTACTCGTCGAGGTTGAAGGTGACGACGTTGCGGAACGAGAGCCCCTCCTCCTTGTGGAGGCGGACGAGCTCGTCGTAGACGCCGGTCGGCGTGGAGCCGGTGGCGAGGCCGAGGACGCACTTCTCGCCGGCCTTCGCCTTGGCGCGGATGAGGTCGGCGATCTCGCGGGCGACGGTGACGCTGACGTCCTTCGCGCGCTCGAAGACGCGGGTCGGCGTGCGCTCGGCGGGCGAGGCGATCTCCCAGTAGGAGGGAGCGCTGGCGTCGGAGGCGGAGGGGTGGAACTGGGCGGTCACGGTCGACTTCGGAGCGAGGGTCGTCATGGTGTGGGTGCGATGCTATCGGAAGGCGGGTGCGCGCGGCGCACACGCGAACCCTCGCCCCCTCACGCGTACCCGCCAACTACCGGCGTGTACCCGCCAGTACCCGCGAACGGGCGGGTACGAATGCCGGATGGATCCAAGCACCGCTGCACGCGTGGCTTGGGGGCGGGGACAGTCTGTACCCGCGTACGACCCGCCTGTACCCGCCAGTGCACGGTCGTCTGCGGGTACCCGGCGAGCGGGTACACGGCGAGCGCGGGTACACGGCGAGCGCGGGTGCACGGCGAGCGCGGGTGCACGGCGAGCGCGGGTATCCGGCACGCGGGTGTGGGCGGACGGGTGGGTCAGATGGTGCGGGCGGCCGCGAGGTATGCGTCGTGCGCGCCGCGAACCTCGCGCAGCGAGTCGCCGCCGAACTTGAGCAGGAACGCACGCGCCACCTCGAACGCCACCGCGTTCTCCATCACCACGCTCGCCGCCGCCACCGCGCTCACATCGCTCCGCTCGTACGCGCTCTGCACCGGCTCGTGCGACCCGAACTCGACGCTCGGCATGCCGCGCAGCAGCGTCGAGATCGGCTTCATCGTGCCGCGGACCACGACCGGCATGCCGTTCGTCATCCCGCCCTCGAGCCCGCCGGCGTTGTTGCTCGGACGCGCGTACCCGAGATGGCTCGCGCCGCGCGCGCCGCCGTCGAACACGATCGGGTCGTGCACCGCGCTCCCGAACCGCGCGCCGCACTCGCGGCCGAGCCCGATCTCGACCGCCTTGAAGGCCTGGATGCCCATCACCGCGAACGCGAGCCGCGCGTCGAGGCGGTCGTCCCAGTTCATGCAGGAGCCGAGTCCGGGCGGGCAGCCGAAGACATGCACCTCGCACCAGCCGCCGACGGTGTCCTTCTCGGTCTTCGCGCGGTGGATGAGCTCGACCAGGCGGGCGTCGGTCGCCGCGTCGGGGCAGTAGACCTCGCTCGCGTCGCGGGCGGCGATGAGCGCGTCGAGCTCCGACTCGCGCACCTCGAGGCCGCTCCACGCGTCGCAGGCGCCGCGCACGAAGCCGAACACGCGGATGCCGAACGCGTCGAGCACGCTGCGCGCGACCGCGCCGGCGGCGACGCGCGACGCCGTCTCGCGCGCGCTGGCGCGCTCGAGCGGACCGCGGCAATCCGGCGTGAGGTACTTCAGGCTGCCCGCGAGGTCGGCGTGCCCGGGGCGCGGGCGCGTGACCGGCGGCGTGCGCGCCGGGTCGTCGATGCGGTTGTCGCGGTTGGCGATCCGGAGGGCGACCGGCGAGCCGATGGTGCGCCCCTGCCGCAGTCCGCCGAGGAACTCCGCGATGTCGGTCTCGATCTTCTGCCGCGCGCCGCGGCCGTAGCCGCCCTGCCGGCGCGCGAGCTCGGCGTTCACGCGGTCGGCGTCGACGGCGAGGTCGGCGGGCAGTCCGTCGATGATCGCGACGAGGGCCGGACCATGCGATTCACCGGCGGTCTGGTAGCGGAGCGGCGTGCCCATGGCGGGATGATCGGCGCGATTACTTCGGCGCCTCGACAAGCTTCCAGAGCGAGCCGGCGTTGCCCTTGTCCTGGCCGCCGGTGAAGGCGCTGACCACGAGCGAGCCGTCGTGCATCGCGTCGATCGACGCGATGAGCTCGCCGCGCTTCTGCGCGATGATCGCGGGCTTGGTGGGCTTGCCGTCGATCATCCGGATGCCCCAGACGTTCGACGAGACGAAGTCGGCGTAGATGTAGACGCCGTCGAGCGCGGGGATCTCCTTGCCGCGGTAGACCTGTCCGCCGGTGATCGACATGCCCTCGCGGTGGTGGTACTCGACGACCGGCTCCTCGAAGGGGCCGTCGCCGCGTCCGCCGCTGAACTCGTGGAAGCCCTCGCGCGCGTTCCAGCCGTAGTTGCCGCCCTTGCGGATGAGGCTGACCTCTTCCCAGATGTTCTGGCCGACGTCGCCGGCCCAGAGGTCGCCGGTCTTCGCGTCGAAGGCCATGCGCCAGATGTTGCGGGTTCCGAGCGCCCAGATCTCGGGCTTGGCGCCCTCCTTGCCCACGAACGGGTTGTCGGCGGGGACCGCGTACGGGTCGCCGCCCTCGCCGGCCTTGTTCACGTCGATGCGGAGGACCTTGCCGAGGAAGGTGTCCATGTTCTGCGCGTAGTGGTGCGGGTCGTTGGCCGCGCCGCCGTCGCCGAGGGAGAGGTAGAGGTAGCCGTCGGGTCCGAAGAGGACGGTGCCGCCGTTGTGGTTCGAGTACGGCTGCGACTGGACGAGGAGCACCTGCTCGCTGGCGGGATCGGCGGTGCGGCCGTCCTCGCTCACGGTGAAGCGCGACAGGATCGAGCGGCGCGGCTTCGCGGCGGTGTAGTAGCAGTAGATCTCGCGCTTCTTCGGGAAGTCGGGGTGGAAGGCGATCGAGAGGAGGCCCTCCTCGTTGCCGCCGTCGTTCACGCGCTCGCGGATGTCGAGGAAGACCGGCGCCTCCTTCGTGTCGCGCTTCGAGGGGTCGGCGACGAGAATGCGGCCGGGCTGCTCGAGGATGAAGAGGTTCACCGCGTCGCCGGGCTGCTGGATCGCCTGCACGGGGCGCACGAGCGGGAGCTCGGGCAGGATGCGCTCGAAGCGCAGCTTGGGGATCGCGTCGCCCTGCGCGAACACCTGCGCGGGGTTCGCCTCGGCGGTCTGCTCGGCGCGGCGCTTCGCGCGCGGGGCGCCGTCGGCCGGCTTCACCGAGTCCTGGGGGATGAGTGCGAGGGCGGTGGTGGCGGCGATGACGGCGGCGAGCATGCGTTGGCTCCGTGACTGGGCGGGATGTGCGAGGCGCGATGGTATCGCCACGGGCCCCGGCTCCGCGAGCGCAATCCCGCGGGCTTTCGCTCTACACTTTCGCGCATGCACACTCCGACCATCGCCGTGATCGCCCTGCTCGCCGCCTGCGCACCCGCGACGCTTCCGCCGCCGGCCGCGGAGCCGAAGCCGGTCGCGACCGACGCCGCGAAGGAGAAGGCCGACGGATTCACGGCGCTCTTCAACGGCAAGGACCTCGAGGGCTGGATCGGCGACACCAAGGGCTACTCGGTCGAGGCGCTCGAGGGCGGCGCGGCGATCGTGTGCCAGAAGGGCGGCACGAACCTCTTCACGAAGGATGAGTACGCGGACTTCGAGTTCCGCTTCGACTTCATGCTCACGCCGGGCGCGAACAACGGCATCGCGCTGCGCGCGCCGAGCGAGGGCGATCCCGCCTACGCGGGGTTCGAGTCGCAGATCCTCGACAACACGGCCGACATGTACAAGGGCCTCAAGGAGTGGCAGTACCACGGCTCGATCTACGGCATCGCGCCGGCGACCGCGACCGCGCTCCGCAAGGTCGGCGAGTGGAACACCGAGACCATCACGATGAAGGGCCGCACGATCAAGGTCGAGCTCAACGGCGTGGTGATCGTCGACATCGACCTCGACAAGGTCGCGCCGGGCGGCAAGACGGTCAGCGGCAACAAGGTCGAAGGCCTCACGCGCGCGAAGGGCCACATCGGCTTCTGCGGCCACGGCGACCGCGTCGCGTACCGCAACCTGCGCCTCCGCCGGCTCTGAACGCGGTTTCAAACACCGACCTGGCGCAGCGCTGCTGAACGTGCTGCCGCACGTGCTGCTGCACACATCACAAGCACCAGAGGGAGCCGCCGCAGCGGCGACCGCTCATGTAACGCGGCGACCGCTCAGACGGCGTATTCGCGGCCGAAGCGGTTCGCGATGAACGCGTCGTACGACACGTCCTCCATCTTGACGAAGCCCTTCTGCGGCACCTTGCCGTCCTTGAGCATGTCGAGCACGGCGCAGACGCCGGCGGCGGTGGTGATCTGGATGCCCGTCCAGTGCTTGCCGTTGATCAGCTTCGCAGGCACGCGGCGCGAGTCGATCTTCTCGACGAGCTTGCCGTTCTCGATGCCGATCGCGACGCAGAGGATCACGATCACATCGTCGTTGGTCGCGGGGATCGAGCGGTCGAAGATGTCGCAGAGCTGCTGGCGGTGGTCGATGAAGCCGAGGTCGTTGAGCAGGAACTTGATCAGCTTGCAGTGGCCGGGGTAGCGGATCGTCTTGTAGTTGACGTTGCGCGCGCGGCCGGCGAGCGATTCGCCGAGCGAGCCGAGGCCGCCCGACGTGTTGAACGCCTCGTACTCGATGCCGTCGAGGGTGAACTCCTCGAGGTTCTCCATCGGCGCGAGCAGCGTCATCTTGCCGTCGACGAGCGCCTCGCAGGGATTGCAGTACTCGTTGACGAGGCCGTTGGTCGACCAGGTCATGTTGTACTTGAGCTGGTTGGTGGGATTGCGCGGCAGCGCGCCGACGCGGCAGCGGAGCTCGTGGATCTCGCTCATCGGCTTCGCGAGGTGGTTCGCGGCGATGGTGATGTAGCCGGGCGCGAGGCCGCACTGCGGGATGAACGCGGTCGACGCGCCCTGCGCGAGGGCCTGGACCTTCTTGGTGACGGCGACGTCCTCGGTGAGGTCGAGGTAGTGCACGCCGTGCGCCTTGGCGCGCTCGGCGATGAGCGGGTTGCAGAAGAACGGCGCGCAGCTGATGAGGCCCCACTGGCCCTTGAGCGCCACGTCGAGGTCGGCCTGGCTCGAGAAGTCGGCGGTCGCGCCCGTCGCGTTCGGAAGACCCGCGATCGCGTCGCGCCACGAGGGCTCGTGCGAGTCGATGACATGCACCTTGTACTCGCCGGTGTGCGCGAGGAGGTGGGCTGCCATGCGGCCGATCTTGCCGGCTCCGATGATGAGGACGTTCTTCATGTGCGCTGGACCTGTTCGTGCGGAGTCTGCGGGATCCGTGTCACCCCGCGGCGGCGGCGCCGCGGGGGGGCGACAGAATAGGCCGTGTTGATCGGCACGCGCGAGCGGGTCAGTTGAACCGCAGTTCGATGAGGGAGAAATCGTCGTCCCACGTCACCGCGGGTGCGGACGCAGTGCCCGCGGCGGGGATATCGGTCGCGGTTGCGCCGCGTCCCTCGAGCACGACGCGCGTGGTCTCGCGCACCACCGCGTCGAGCACGCCGTCGGCGGGACTCGCGCGGAGGAACGCCTCGAGCCGTTCAAGTCCCCAGATGCCGCCGTCCTTGAGGTGGAGCTCGAAGACGCCGTCCGAGAAGAGGTAGAGCCGGTCGCCGGGCGCGAGCGTGCGGCGCAGCGTCGGCGCGTCGTACTCGTCCATCGCGCCGACCATGAAGGTCGTCGAGTCGAGGCTGTGGAACTCGTCGCCGCGCAGCAGGAACGCGGGCGGATGCCCGCCGCCGGCCCACGCGAGCTCGCGGGTGCGGCGGTCGTAGACGCCGTACCAGATCGTGAAGTACATGCCGTCGTGGCGCGACATCTGGAACGCGGCGTTGAGCGCCTGCAGCGTGCGCGTCGGGTCGAGCACCTGCTCGCGCTCGAGCGAGCCGGAGCGGATGAGGTTCATCGCCGAGACGCCCATGAGCGCGGGGCCGACGCCGTGGCCGCTCACGTCGATCACGTAGGCGGCGAGGTGGTCGTCGTCGATCCAGTGGTAGCCGAAGACATCGCCGCCGAGCGCCTCGCACGGGACGAAGCGCCAGTCGGCGAGCACGCCGCCCGACTCGAGCGGCGGATCGAGCAGCGACCGCACGTAGGCGGCGGCGCGGTTGATCTCGGCCTTCATGTGCGCCTCGCTCGCGGCGAGCGCCTCGAACGCTGCGTTTCGCTCGAGCTGGAAGCGGTAGCCGCGGGAGTGGTGGCGGATGCGCGCGACCAGCTCGACGGGATGCGGCAGCTTCACGAGGTAGTCGCTCGCGCCGCGCGCGAACGCGTCGGCCTTGACCGCCGGATCCTCCTTGCCGGTGAGCATGATCACGGGCACGTCGCGCAGCGCGTCGTGCGCGCGGTACTGCGGGAGGAGCTCGAGGCCGTTGATCGCGGGCATCTCGATGTCCTGCAGGATGACGGTCGGCCGGAACTCGAGCGCGACGGCGATCGCCTGCGTCGGGTCCTGCACGCTGCGGTACTCGCAGGCGCCTTGCGAGGCGATCATGCGGCGCACCGCCTCGCCGACGATCGCCTGGTCGTCGATCAGCAGTACGCGGTCGATGGTCTCGATGGTGTCCATGCGGGGGGCTCGTTCGGTCGGAGGGGGTGGCGGGTCGGAGGGCGGCGGACGGAGGTCG
Organism: Phycisphaerales bacterium; assembly: GCA_049318425.1. Classification (GTDB taxonomy): domain Bacteria; phylum Planctomycetota; class Phycisphaerae; order Phycisphaerales; family SM1A02; genus QWPT01. The sequence goes on from JBMOGJ010000001.1 coordinate 69,132, forward strand.
GCGGACGGATGTGGCGTGCAGATGAAGGGTCGCGTGCGCGCCGGCGGCGCGCGGTGGCGCGGGGCTAGTCGGTCCCGCCGCCGTCGCGGAGCCTGGCCTTGATCGCGCCCGCGATGAACTCGATCGGAAGCGTCTCGACCGCGGCGCCGAGGCGATGCGCCGCGCCCGGCATGCCCCACACGACGCTGGTGCGCTCGTCCTGCGCGATGGTGTGCCAGCCGGCGCGGCGGAGGCGCAGCAGTCCGTCGGCGCCGTCGCGGCCCATGCCGGTGAGGAGCACCGCGATGCCCGGCCGCGCGTGGAGCGCGAGCGAGTCGAAGAGCTCGTCGACCGACGGGCGGTGCGGATGCGCGCGCGGCTCGTCGCGGTAGACGAGCCGGCCGTCGGGGCCGAGCGTGAGGTGGCGCTCCTCGCCGGCGATGAGCGTGTCGCCGGCGGCGACGAGGTGTCCGGCGCGCGCGAGCGCGACGGGGCGTCCGATCTCGGCGCCGAGCCAGTCGGCGTAGCCCTGCATGAACGGCTGCGAGAGATGCTGCACGATGAGCACCGCGGCAGGCAGCGGCGCGGGCAGCGCGCGCAGGACGTCGGCGACGGCGCGCGGTCCGCCGGTCGAGGCGCCGATGGCGATGATCGCGCGCGCGGCGGTGGCGGCGTGCGGCGCGCGGGTGTCCGAGTGCGGCGCGCGTGAGTCCGAATGCGGCGCGCGGGGAGCGGTGCGCGCGGGTGTGGGCGCGGCGCCGTGTGCAGCGGACGCCGACGGCGCGCGCGCGGCGTTCGGTGCGTTCGGTGCGTTCGATGCGCTCGATGCGGTGGCCGCGCTCGGTGCGTCCTGCGCCCCGCAGCGTTCCGCGCGCGCGACGAGATGGATGCGCCGCAGCAGTTCCTCGCCGCCGACGATCCGCGCGCCGGCCGCGAAGGTCGGCGTGTTCACCGCGTCGAGCGCGCCGGCGCCGAGTGCCTCGTACACGAGCCCGGCGTTGCCGCTCACCGTCGCGGTGACGACGAGGATCGGGCACGGCGCGGCGCGCATGATCGCGCGCGTCGCCTCGACGCCGTTCATGCGCGGCATGATGAGGTCCATCAGGATGACGTCGGGACGCTGGCGGCGCGCCTTCTCGACGGCCTCGGCGCCGTCGTGCGCGGTCCACGCGACCTCGAGCGCGGGATCCTGCGCGACCGCACGGCGCAGCGCCTCGCAGGCGACCGCGAGATCGTTCACGATCGCGACCTTCACGGGTGTCCCCCGCTGGCTGGCCGCGTGGCGTCGCGTGCAGGGCCGCGCGCAGGCTCGATGGCGCGGTCGCTCGCACGATCACTCACGCGATCGCCACCGAGGTCGCCAACGAGGTCGCGCACCGTGTCCGCGAAGGTGCTGTCCTGGAACGCGCCCTTGGTGAGGTACGCGGTGGCGCCTGCCTCGAGTCCGGCGAGGCGGTCCTCCTCGCGGTCCTTGTAGCTCACGACGATCACCGGGATCGCCGCGTAGCGCGCGTCGCCGCGCAGCGTGCGCACGAACTCGATGCCGTTCATGCGCGGCATGTCGATGTCGCTCACGATGAGGTCGAATCGCGCGGCGCGCAGCGTGTTCCATCCGTCGACGCCGTCGACCGCGGTCTCGACCTCGAAGCCCATGCGGACGAGCAGCTGCCGCTCGACCTCGCGCACGGTCGCGGAGTCGTCGACGACGAGCGCGCGGCGCGCGGCCGACGCGGCGGTGTCGGGAAGCGCCCGCCGCGCGCCGCGCAGCGTGCCCTCGCCGAGCGCCTGGCGGACGGAGTGCACGATGTCCTCGGTGTCGACGATGAGCACCGGCTCGCCGCTCTCGCGCACCGCGGCGGCCGAGAGGTGCGGCACCTTGCCGAGCCGCGGATCGAGCGCGCGCACGACGAGGTCCTCCTCGCCCGCGAAGCCGTCGACCGCGAAGCCGTAGCGCTCGTCGCCCGAGCCGAGGACGACGATGCTGTCGCGCTCGCCGCGGCGGCGCGCGTCGCCGAGGCCGAGCAGCGCGACCGCGTCGACGACGCCGACCGACGCGCCCTCGAGCAGGAACTGACTGCGCCCCTCGACCGACTGCATCGCCGCATGCTCGACCTGCACCACGCGCTCGATGCGCGCGAGCGGGAAGGCGATCGTCTCGCCCGCGACCTCGACGAGCAGCGCGCGCAGCACCGAGAGCGTGATCGGCAGCTCGAGCTCGAAGGTCGTGCCGCGGCCGAGCTCGGTGTCGATGCGCGCGGTGCCGCCGATCTCGCGCGCGGTCGACTGGACGACATCGAGGCCGACGCCGCGTCCGGAGATCTCGGTCACCTGGCGCGCGGTCGAGAAGCCGGGAAGGAACAGGAACTCGAGGAGCTCCTGGCGGTCCATCGTCGCGGCCATCTCGCCGGTGGCGAGCGCGCGGCGCACGATGCGCTCGCGCAGCGCGGCGATGTCGATGCCGCGGCCGTCGTCGCTCACGCGGATGCGCAGCATGCCTGCGTGGTGGCGCGCCTCGACGCGGAGCGTGGCCTGCGGGTCCTTGCCGGCGGCGCGGCGCTCGTCGGGCGTCTCGACGCCGTGGTCGAGCGCGTTGCGCAGCATGTGGTTGAGCGGCGCGTCGAGGCGCGCGAGCACATCGCGGTCGACGGGCACGGTGTCGCCGGTGATCTCGAGGCGCACCTCCTTGCCGAGGCTGCGCGCGAGGTCGCGCACGGTGCGCGGCAGCGCGGCGGTCGCGTCGGCGAACGGGCGCATGCGGCTCGAGAGCACCTCGTGGTAGAGCTCCGACGAGGTCTCCTCGCCGCGGCGGATGGCGCCCTCGATGGTGCGCAGGTGGCCGACGAGGCGGTCGCGGCCCTCGCCCGCGATCGTCCGCGCGCGCGCGACCATCGCGGGTTCGAGTCCCGCGCGGCGCACTTCGGAGCGGACGCGGTCGAGCTCGTCCTCGAGGCGCGCGAGCGTGCGCTTGAGTTCCGCGGCTTCCTCGCGGATGGCGCCGAGGCGGCGCGACTCGAGCATGGTCTCGCCGGCGAGCTGCAGCAGCCGGTCGAGCTTCTCGGCGGTGACGCGGACGCTCGACACGCGCGTGGCCGCGGGCGCGGGCGCGCCGGCGGGGACCTGCGCCGGCGATGGCGACACCGCCGTCGTCGAGGGCGGTGGAGGCGTGACGGCGGTGGTCGCGGCTGGCGTGGACGCATTCGCCGCGGGCGTGGTCGTACTCGCCTCGGGCGTGGACGAGCTCGCCGCGGGCGTGGCCGCACTCGCCTCGGGCGTGGTCGTACTCGCCGCGGGCGTGGCCGATGCCGCAATAGCCGCCGTCGAGCTCACCGCGGGCGGCGCCGCGCGCAGCGCCGCCGCGAGCGCGTCGACCGAGCCTTCGTGCTGCTGCGTCCACTGCGGCACCTCGGTCTCGGAGATGCGCGCGAGCGACGCGAGGAGGTCGCTGCCCTGCAGCAGCTGGTCGATGCGCGCGGGCACGATGGCCTCGCGGCCCTTCTGCATGGCGACGAGCACATCCTCCATCGCGTGCGAGAGGCGCACCGCGATGTCGAGCCCGATCACGCGCGCCGCGCCCTTGATCGAGTGCGCCGCGCGCATGAGCGGCTCGACGACCGCGGGATCGCTCGTGCCCTCGAGGCGCACCAGCCCCTCGCTCAGCGCGGCGGCGTGCATCTCGGCCTCGCCGCGGAAGAGTTCGTGCAGGGAGAATCCGCCGAGGTCGCTCATGCCAGCGACCTCGCGAGAAGCGCGGAGAGCCGCGCGCCGTCGAGCACCGCGACCATCCGCTCGGCGCCGTCGACGAGGATCGGCGCGAGGTACTTCGTGCATCCGTCGGCGGCGTGGCGCACGGTCGCCGGGGCCGCGACGGTGCGCGACGCGTCGACGCGGCGCACGCCCTCGATGCGCGCCGAGCCGAACGCCCAGCGGGCGCCCGCATCGCCGATCACCACGAAGTGCGTGGGCGCGCCGTCGCCGGGCACGCCGAGCGCGGCGGCGAGCGACGCCACCGGGGTCAGCTCGCCCGCGACATTGGCGATGCCCGCGAACACCGCGTTGGTGCGGTGCGGCACGCGGCGCACCGCCGTGGCGCCGACGACGCGGTGCGTCTCGTCGGCGTCGAGCGCGAGCAGTTCGTCGCCGACCGCGAACACCAGGACGCTCTGCATGCGCCCGACCTTCGCCTCGCCGCGCGCGGCGACGAGCTCGGTGTTCGCCGCGATCTCCTCGGGAGGCAGCGGCCGGTCGAGCAGCGCGCGCATGCGCGCGAGCTCGTCATCGCGCTCGGGCGCGGACGCGAGGCCGGTGGTGCGTGGGTTCGACAGGTCGCTCATGGCGCGGCACCGGCGTGGACCGGTCGGGTGGAGGGTATCACGCGTCCCCGTCGCGCTGCATGCGCGCGAGATGCGCACGGAGCGCGCGCTGGCGGTAGCGGTCGGCGTCGGCCGTCGCGCCGCGCTCGTCGGCGATGCGGGCGGCGAGCAGCAGCGCGTGCTCGTCGTGCGGCTCGAGGTAGAGCGCGCGCGCCACGCTCTCGGACGCGCCGAGCACGTCGCGCCGCTCGAGCAGCAGTGCCGCGAGCCGGAGGTGCAGGCCGAGGTCGGTCGGCCGCGCGGCGAGATCGGCGCGCAGCGCGGCCACCGGGTCGATCGGCACGCGCGGCGCGGGGGACGGAGGCTGGAGCGAGGCCGAGCGCGTGACTGGAGACGGGTCCGAAGGCGAGGGCGAAGGTGAGGACGTGGGCGAGGACGCCGACGCCGAACCCGACGACAGCGATCGCGTCTGCGCCACCGGCGATCCCGACGACCCCCCCGCCTGCGGCGCGCCGCCCGCGACCGCCGCGCGCCGGCGCAGCGCGAAGGCGCCATGCACGGGGTCGGGCTCGAGGCCGCTCAGCGCGACCGCCGTCGCCAGCTCGGCGTGTCCGACGAGCAGCACACCGCCGTCGGCGAGCAGCGCGGCGAGCGAGCCGAACACCGCGCGCCGCGCCTCGGCGTGCAGGTAGATCGCCACGTTGCGGAAGCTCACGACATCGAAGCGCGCGCCCGCCGCCGCGAGCCGCGCGGTCGCGGTCGCCGCATCCTCGACGCGCGTCCGGATGCACCCGAGCAGCTCGGGCGTCGGCTGCAGCGCGTCACCGGCGCGCACGAAGTGGCGCTCGGCCCACGCAGGCAGCGGCGCGCGCAGATGCGGTCCCGCGAACAGCGGCGCCGCGGCGAACAGCGCGGGATTGCGGTCGCTCGCCTCCACCTCGATGTTCGCGAATCCCTCGCGCAGCGCCGCGCCCTCGCGCAGCGCCGCACCCTCGCGCATCGCCGCGACCATGGCGCACGGCTCGCACCATCCGCCCGCGCCGAGGACCAGCGCCCGCACGCCACGCGCACCGCGCGCGGCCGCGATCTCGCGCACCAGCTCGAACGACTCGGGATAGCGGAAGAGCCAGGTCTCGGGCGGCGCGAAGTGCGCCTCGATCCGCGCGAACTCGACGGGATCCCGCAGCGCGAGCCGCGCCGCGTCGCCTGCGTCCGCGAGGCGGAGCTCGCTCGCCCGCATCGAGAGCAGCGCGTGCAGCCGCTCGGGCGACACCGCATCGGCCGCGAATCCGCTGCGTGCATGCAGCGCCGCCCGCAGCGCGTCGGCGTCGCCGCCGGTCATCCGCCGCGCCCGCCGCTGGGGCCGCCGCTGTGGCCGCCGCGTCCGCCGCCGTCGCTCCCATCGCCATCGCCCGCGCCGAGCGGCAGCTCACGCAACACCGCATCGCCCTCGAGCAGGCGGCGGCAGCGCAGGAGCTGCACCATCCCGTGTTCGTCGGCGACGGTCGGCCCGAGGTGCGACGCGCCCGCGAACGCGAAGCCCGGATGGACGCCCTCTCCCGTGAAGCTGCGCTCGAACGGGCCCGCGATCTCCGGCACCAGCAGCCCGACGCGCGTCGCCGCGCCGTCGAAGAGCTCGCCCTCGAGCCGCAGCACGACGATCCGCGACGCGAGCCGCAGCGCCGTCGGCTCGGCATCGACGATCTGCGTGAGATCGACGAGCGGCAGCAGCTGCCCGCGCACGTTGATGAGTCCCATGAGCCACCGCGGGCCGACGCCCGTCCGCCGGTGCGCGACCACCGGGAGCACCTCGACCACATCGGCGCAGTCGAGCGCGAAGCGGCGTCCGCCGACGGTGGTGAGCAGCACCTGCACCCGCTACCTCCCCGCCCCGTCGTCGCGCAGGCGGAAGCGCGCGGCCGCGTCCTGCAGCACCGCGACCGAGTGCGCGAGCTCGTCGGCCACGCCGCCGAACTCGGCCGCGACCGACGCCGACTGCTGCGCGCCCGCCGCCACCCGCGTCGCCGCCTCCTCGATCTGGCGCACGCCCTGGGCCTGGCCCGCCATGCTCGCGCGCACGCCGGCGAAGGCCGCGAACGACCCGTCGATCGCGCGGATGATCTCGGCGAGCTCCGCCGCCGCGGCGCCGACCTCGCCGGTGCCGCGCTCCATCTCGACGGTGAAGCGCGACATCTGCTCGACGCCCGCGGTGACCGACGACTGCATCTGCCCGACGATGCGCTCGATGTCGAACGACGCGCCCGCGGTCTGGTCGGCCAAGCGACGGATCTCACGCGCGACGACGAGGAAGCCGAGCCCCGCGTCGCCCGCCTTCTCGGCCTCGATCGCGGCGTTCACCGAGAGCAGGTTGGTCTGCTCGGCGACCTTGGCGATGGTGACGACGACGGTCGAGATCGCGGCGGCCTTCTCGGCGATCACCTCGAGGCGGTCGGCGATCTCGCGGGTGGAGCGGTCGAGGCCGGTCATCGCCGACGCGACCGCGTCGAGCCGCACGCGTCCGCGCGCCGCCGACTCCGCGGTGCGCCGCGCGCCGCCGTCGATCGACTCGACGGTGTGCAGCAGTTCGCCGCTGGTCGCGGAGATCTCGCGGATCGCGGCCGCGATCTGCGCCGTCGACTCGCCGAACTCCCCCGCCGACGCGCGCTGCTCCGCGCTCGACGCGGCCAGCTGCGCGCTGCTCGCGGCGAGCCGGGCGCACGCGCCACGCACCGCGCCGACCATCGCGGCGAGGTCGGCGTTCATGCGGTCCATCGCGCGGATCAGCTCTGCGCTCTCATCGTGGCAACGCACCTCGGTCGCCTCGGCGGCGAGATCGCCCGACGCGATCCGCTCGGCGAGCGCCTGCGCCGACCGCACGCGGCGCGCGATCGCGACCGCGCCGGTGGAGAGCAGCGTCACCAGCACCGCGATGCCGACGACCGCGGTGATCATGTTCCAGAGGACCGTCTCGGCGAGGCTCGCGGTCACGGCCGCCATCGACTTGCGGAGCACGAGCGTCCAGCCGCCCGTCGGCACCTTCATCGCGACCACGTAGGCGTCGACGCCGGTCTGCGGATCGGGCGCGACCCACGCCTGCACACCGCGCCCCGCTGCGGTGCGCTCGGCGGCGTCGCGGAAGACGGGCGCGAGCGCCGATTCCGCCACCGGCGTGGTGCGTAGCGGCTTGGTGCGCAGCGGCGTGGCCGCGGACGCACCCGCGCTTCCGGCCGCGCGCCGCGCGCTTCCCGTGTCGCCGGCGTCGTCGCCGGCCGGGTCCGTGCTCGCCGCGACGAAGCGGCCGCGCGTCTCGAGGTAGATCTCGCCGCCGAGGCCGCCCGCCACCTCGCGCGCGCGCGCCTGCACGCCGGCGAGCGCGACGTCGACACCCGCGATGCCCGCGAACCGGCCGCCGATCACGATCGGCGCGACGTGCTCGATGATGTCGGTGCCGAGATACGAGTACGGAGTGGTGATGACCGGCTCGCGCACGCCCGAGCGCTCGAAGCGCTGCTTGGGGAACGCGTACCAGAGACCCTCGTCCTCGGCGACGTCCTGCAGCGTCTCGACGCGCAGCCCGCCCGGCGCCTTCGCATCGCGGCGCACGTAGGCGAAGAACCGGCCGCCGGCCCCGAGCGCCTCGGCGGGAACGCCCGCGGTCGCACCGGCCGCGTCGTTGCCGTCGGCGTTGGGCTCGTAGGCGATCGAGGCGCCGTGGATGTCGGGGTTCGCCCGCACCAGGTTCTCGAGCATGCGCAGCGTCTCGGCGCGCCGGCCGAACTGCCCCGCCTCCTGCGCGGCGGCGATCGTGCGCGCGAGCTCGACGCTGCGCTGGTTGCGGATGTCGATCTCGCGCGCGACGAGCTCGGTCGACTGCGTGAGGTCGTCCTCGAGCTGCACGGTCACGTTGCGCCACGCGCGGTAGGCGTTGAGCCCGACGACCGCGAGCACCAGCACCGCCGCGGGAATGACGCCGAGCAGGATGCTGCGCCCGAGCAGCGAGCGGTGGAATGCGACGGCACGAGCCATCCGCGCAATGTAGCAGCGGCGGATTGAGGCTCAGTGATCCTGATCGCGGTCCGCGCCGTCGCCATCGCCGACCGAGGTCAGCGCCTCTTCCGCTTGCCCGGACTCGTCGGACCAGCGGACCTCGATCCGCCGCCCGCGATGCTCCGCGGGCAGCAGCGCCCGGATCATGTCGGCGACCACCGCGCGGCCCTTCTCGCGCACCTCGAACATCGCGACCTCGCTCGAGGCCTGCCGGATGACGGCGGCGCGGATCGACGCCAGCGCCGCGTCGCGCGCGCTGTCGTCGCCGACGAGATGGTCGACCCAGTCGCGATCGACCTCGACGCGCAGGCGGCGCGGATCGCTCTGCACCTCGACCAGCGTGGCGTCGACGCGCGGCGGCGGCAGCACGACCCGCCACACCGGCTCGCCGCCCCGCTTCCCGAACGAGACCGGCGTCTCGACCGCGACGCCGTCGACCTGGAGCGGCACGATGTACTGCACGGTGTTCGAGGGCGCGACCACCTCGGCCGTGGTGCGGCCGAGCTCGACCTTCCAGCCGAGCCACTCGCCGAGCCACGGGCCGACCGACGCCTCGGTCGGGACCGTCACATCGACGCGCACCGCGATCTCGCGGGTCGCGACCTTGAGCGCGGGCGCCTTGCGGAGCTCGCCGATCGCGGTGAGGAACGCCGTCGGCGGCGCGTCGCCGCCCCCGAGCCCGACCAGCCGCGGGAAGAAGAGCACCACCACCAGGATCGCCACCACGACCAGCAGCACGACCACCGCGGCGAGGACGCCGCCGCCCATGCAGCCGGCGACCGTGAGCCACGGCCTGCTCGTCTGGAGCGGCTTCTGGACCTGTGCGTGCGCCTGCGTCATGGCGCCCATCGTACGGCGCGGCGCGCGGCCGTCGGTGGCCGCGACCCGTGAATCCGCAGGGGAAGCATGCGGGATCCGTGCGGGTTCCGTGCGGGTTCGCCGTGGATCGAGGGGGCCGAGCGAGGATCGCGCACGCGTCGAGCGCGGATCGGGCGCAGATCGGGCGCGGGTTCACGGCAGGTGCAGCACGCCCCGCACCAGGCCCGACCGGCGCCGCCCCCCGCCGCCGGCGACCCCTACAGCACCGCGCAGCGCAGCCCGACCGGGTCGACCTCGAAGTCGAACGCCCGCGCCCGCGGGTTGGGCGGATCGCGCTCGATCTTCGCGCGCAGCGCCTCGGCCGCCTGCGGATCCTTCGCGACCAGCAGCATGAAGCCGCCGCCGCCCGCACCGGCGAAGCACCACGCGGCGAGCTCGCGCTGCCAGCGCGCCGCGAGGTCGTCGAACGACTGCGGGCAGCTGCCGGGATCGATTTGGCGCTTGCGCTTCATGTACTCGGTGAGCTCGCCGACGGTCGCGTCGAGGTCGCCGCGCGCGAGCGCGTCGCGCATGCGCTCGGCGTTGGCGCGCAGCTTCTCGACGGCCTTCACCGCGGCGGGGTCGCGGACGAGCCAGTTCCACACCACGTTCTCGAGGATGTTCTTCGCCATCCGCCGCTCGCCGGTGAAGTAGAGGAGCGAGCGCCCGCGCAGCTCGCGCGCGAGCGCGGCCGGCACGTCGATCGCCTCGACCGCGGGCCGCTGCAGCGCGCCGGGCTCGCTGCGCGCGATCTTGAAGCCGCCGAGCACGCCGCCGACCTGGTCCTGCCAGCCGCCGCGCGTCGACAGCATCTGCTCGAGCGCGCTGGTCGCGGCGAACAGCTGGTCCGGCGTGCGGTCGCGGCCAAGCACGCGGTCGAGGCACTGGATGGTCGCCGCGCCGAGGATCGAGCTCGTCCCGAGCCCCGAGCCCTTCGGCACCGCGGAGAACATGGTGAGCGAGAGCCCGCCGCCGACCTTCGCGAGCCAGTCGGCGAGCGAGGCGTCGGGATCGCTCGGCGCGATGCCTGCGAGCACGAGCGCCGACTCCGCGAGCGCGGACCAGCGCGTCGGATCGCCGCGCTCGGCGAGGTCGGCCATGGTGCGGATCTCGCGCGTCTGCCCGAGGTCGGTGCTGGTGATGCGGATCACCGGCGCCTCGCCCTTGCGGAGCTCCTCGAGCTTCGCGACCACCTGGATCGGCAGCTGCCCGCGCAGCGTGACCGCGACGTTCACGACGCTGCCGCCGACCTCGTTGCAGATCGGCGGCGTGTCGCTCCAGCCGCCGGCGAGGTCGACGCGCACCGGCATCGAGGTCCACACCGCCTGGTCGTGCAGGATCGCCGCGCGCTGCGGCCGCGTCGGCAGCTCGAAGTGCGAGAGCACCGCCTCGCCGACCGCGTGGAACGCGGCCTCGCGGAAGCCCGCCTCGAGCCCCGCGTCGATGCCGCGCGAGACCTCCGACAGGGTCGCCGTCACATGCGCGCGCGCGATCGGGTCGGGCAGGCCGAACGCCTCCTCGGCGGCGTTGCCGAGCGCGAGCGTGCGCTCCTCGGCGCTGCCCGCGGCGAGCCGCTCGTGCACGAGGCGCGCGTCGGCGGCGTCGACCGCGCCGAGCAGCGCCTCGATCGGATCGGGCCACAGCGCGGCCAGCGCGATCGCCTCGCGGCGGTCGGCGATGTCGTCGAGGTCGGCGTGCTCGACGAGCTCGCGCAGCGAGATGCGCGGCGCCCGGCGCCACTCGTCGGGCGCGGGCGTGCCCTCCCACATCCAGCGCACGCGCGAGAAGCGGTCCTCGCTGCCCGCGGCGCACCAGAGGCGCGCGTCCCAGAGCGTGCCGTCGCCGGCGATGCAGTCCTCGGCCGCGATGCCCGAACGCCGCGCGAACTCGGCGAACTCGAGGCCGAGCACGGTGCCGCCGGCGTCGAGCCGCGTCTTGAAGTCGTCGTCGAGGCCGCAGGCGACGTACGCGCCGACCTCCTCGTGCACCGCGACGCCGAACAACGACACGCCGCGCGGCAGCGCGAGCTCGCCCTCGACCTCGACGCCGACGATGATGTTGTCTCCGCCGAGCGCGAGACGGTCGGCGATCACGCGGTCGGCGATCGCGCGGCCCGCGGCCACCTCGACCTCGGGCACCATCGCGTCGAGCGCGAGGAATCCGCCCTCGCCCGAGCACGCGCGCGGCGCGAGCGGCACCGAGAAGCCGTCGACGCCGAACGCGAGCGCCGGAGCCGGCGCATCGTCGCCGCCGAGCGACACGAGCGACTCGAGCATCTCGCGGGTCGAGCCGATGTGCAGGAACCCGCTCGACGCCGCCGTCCGCACCGTGAAGCGCGTGCCGCGCATCGCGTCGAAGTACGCGCCGAGCTGCGGCGCCGCCGCGGCGTCCACCGCCGCGAGGTAGTCGGCGCGCGCCGCCGCAGCCGGAAGCGCCATGAGCATCTCGCGATAGAGGTCGAGCGGCGGCAGCTCCGCGCGCGACGCGAGGTCGGCGAGACCGCCCTTCCGCAGCACGACTCCTGCGCCGTCGCGCGCGAGCGCCACGCCGCAGCCCTCGAGCAGCGCCTCGATCGCGCGCGGATCGAACGACATCAACCCGGTGTCGACGAGCGCGAGCCCGTCGCCGTCCAGCGCGCCCGCCGCGCGCAGCGCGGATTCCGACGGCTTCTGCAGGAAGGCCGCGACCTCGTGGGCGCCTGCGCGCGCACCAACGCCCGCGTTCGCATCACGGACGAACACCCCGTGCCGCACCGCGCGCGCAACCTCCGCGCGCTGCGCGACGCCGATCACGCCCTCGCCCTCGAAGCGCACCGCACCGTCGCGGTCCCCATCGCCAGCCCCATCGCCAACCCCATCGCCAGCAACGTCGCGCGCGAGCCCGATCACCGCGTCGCCCGCGCCCACCAGCACCTCGCCGCCGGCGCGCGGCGCGAGCGTCATCAGGTCCGCGAGCAGCAGGTCGAACACCGCGGCGCAGCGCGACCCCGCCGCGCGCATCGGCACGCTCGCGAAGAGCTTGCCCTCGGCCGCGTACATCGGCAGACGCCGCGAGTCGCCGCCCGAGTGGAGCATCACGATCCGCCGGTCCGCGAACAGCGCGGCGAACGAGCGTGCCGGCCGCCGCTGCGCGAGCTGCCGCGCGACCTGCACCAGCGCGAGCACCGTCGCGGCGCCCGACCCGATGCGGCGGTCCATCGCATCCGGCACCACGATCACGCCCTCGGCGCGCGCGAGCACGCCGCGCTCGGCCCGCGTCGCGAGCTGCGACGCGTACGCCTTCGCCTGGCGGCGATGCGCAGCGGTGAGGACAAGCCAGTCAATCGGCGCGGTCATGCGCGCACAGTATGTATTTCCCGCGCCCTTCGCGGGCGGTTCCGCTACCCTTGCGGGATGAAGCTCTTCGCCCAGGCCATCGACCTCAAGGACGACCCGTCGCGGGTGGCGGAGTACATCCGCCACCACCGCGCCGTGTGGCCCGAGGTGACCGACGGCCTCCGCGCCATCGGGATCCGCGGCATGCGGATCTTCCTCGGCGGGACGCGGCTCTTCATGATCATCGAGACCGACGACGGATTCGACCCCGCGCGCGACTACCAGGCGTACGCGAACGACCCGAAGACCCGCGAATGGGACGAGTTCATGCGCTCGTTCCAGCAGCCGGCGCCCTTCGCCCGACCCGGCGAGTGGTGGACATCGCTCGAGGAGATCTTCGACATCGACTGGTTCCCTTCAGGCAGAACGCGAGGACATTCTTGAGCCAGGACCGCACGAATCAGGGCAGCGCAAGCGGCACGACCGCCAGTACCACCGCCAGCACGACCGTCGGCGCCACGATCGAGTTCCACGGCGCGGCCGGCGAGGTCACCGGCAGCTGCACGCTGCTCAAGACCGCGAAGGCGCGCGTCCTCGTCGACTTCGGCATGTTCCAGGGCTCGCCCGCCGACGAGGCGCGCAACGCCGTGCCGCCCGAGATCGACTTCGCCCTGCTCGACGCGATCGTGATCACGCACGCGCACATCGACCACTGCGGCCGGCTGGCGATGGCCACCGAGCTCGGCTTCCGCGGCAAGATCTACTGCACCACCGCGACCCACGAGCTGCTCGGCAAGGTGCTGCGCTCGAGCGCGCGCCTGCAGCGCGCCCGCTTCTACGAGCGCTCGAGCGGCACCGCGCCCTGGTCGCGCGCGCTCATGCCCGGCGAGGAGGCGGGGCCGGCGCCCGAGTTCCCCGCCGCGCACCGGCTGTTCGACATCCCCGAGGTGCGCGACACGATGGAGCGCGTCGAGGGCGTGCCGCTCGACCGCGAGGTCAAGATCGCGCCGCTCGTCTCGCTCATCTTCCGCAACGCCGGGCACATCCCGGGCGCCGCGAGCGCCGAGCTCTCGATCGGCGTTGGCGCCGCGCGCAAGACGGTGCTCTTCTCGGGTGACCTCGGTCCCGACCGCTCCGCGCTGCTCGCGCCGCCGCACCGGCCGGCCTACGCCGACGTCGTGATCGTCGAGTCGACCAACGGCGAGCGCCGGCGCGACGCCGGCCACGACCCCGAGGAGAAGCTCGCCGAGATCGTCGCCCGCGCCGCCGAGCGCCGCGAGAAGGTCATCATCCCCTGCTTCGCGCTCGGTCGCGCGCAGCTGCTCGTGCACCGGCTCTCGCGCCTCCGCGGCCGCGACCTGATGCGCGGCCTCAACGTCTACGTCGACTCGCCGATGGCCGTGCACGGCATCGAGGCGCTCTACCGCTATCCCGAGTACCTCGCGCCCGAGCTGCGCGACGCGGTGCGCGCGGGCGGCGCGCCGCTCTGGTTCCCCGAGCTCCACTACGTCCTGTCGAAGCGCGAGTCGATGGCGATCGACCGCATGGACCACGGCGGCATCATCCTCGCGGGCAGCGGCTTCATGGACGCCGGCCCGGTGCTGCGGCACCTCGAGGAGTCGATCGACCGCGAGGACTGCACCGTCGTCCTCTCGGGCTACCAGCCCGAGGGCGGATTCGCGTGGAAGCTGCAGCGCGGCGCAGACCGCGCGCAGTTCAACGGCAAGCTCAAGACGGTGCGCGCCCACACCGTGCGCGTCGAGGGCCTCTCCGGCCACGCCGACCAGGACGACCTCATGAAGTGGTTCGCCGGCTTCGAGCGCAAGCCCGCCCGCGTGCTCATCAACCACGGCGTCGACAGCGCGCGCAACGCGCTCGCCGCGCGGCTCGGCACCGAGCTGGGCATCGAGTGCATGCTACCCGCGCGCGACGTCCCCATCGAGATCTGACGACGGAGCCGCGATGGACGCGTCCGAACAGCACGCCCGGGCGACACCGAGCACCGCGCCGACCTTCTCGCTCCCGCCCGTGCCCGCGCAGGTGCGGCGCGTGCTGCTCTTCGTCGCGATGCGCGGCGAGGCCGAGCCGATCGCGCGCGCGCTCGGCGCCCACGGCGGGACGGCGCGCGTCGGCGGGGCACAGGTCGAGCTGCTCGTGCCCGGGGTCGACCCGGTGCTCGGCGTCGACCGCCTCGGCCCGGTGCACGCGGCGTCGGCGCTCACCCGCGCACTCGCGCTCGGCCGCCCCGACCTCGTGGTGAACATGGGCACCTGCGGCGGATTCGAGGCGCACGGCCAGTCGATCGCCGACCTCGTCGTCGTGCGCGACACGATGTTCCACGACGCCCGCGTCGCGCTGCCGGGCTTCGACCTCCTCGCGCGCGCGCACACGCGCCTCTCGCCGAGCGACGCGCAGCTGGAGGAACTTCTTGCGCGCTGCGAAGGCGCTGGAAACACCGGCCCCGCCGCGCACATCGGCCTCGCCTCGACCGGCTCGAGCCTCGACGCGACCCCCGCCGAACTCGCGCACTTCGCGCAGACGCGCACACTCGCCAAGGACATGGAGCTCGCCGCCCTCGCCACCGCGTGCCGCGAGGCGGGCGTGCCGCTCGCCGCGCTCAAGGGCGTGACCGACCTCGTCGACCATCACGAGCCGACCCACGAGGCCTTCCTGCGGAACCTCAAAATGACCAGCGACCGCGTCGCCGCGGCCGCTGGGGGATTCATCGAGTCGTTGTCGTCCTGAGTCGGGCGTTCGTTGTCGACCCTCAGTTGTCGACCTTGCCGCCCTTTTCGACGCGCGTGATCGACAGCGAGTACAGCGCGTTGCCGCCGCCACGACCGGCGCCCACGATGAGGCGCAGCGGGTTGGTCGATGCCTTGCCGCCGTTCACGGCGACACGGTCCTGCGTGACCATCCAGCGCTCGGTCGCGTTGCCCGCGTAGAGCTGCAGGTCGACGGCGCCCCAGTTGCCGAACAGGATGGTCGCGTTGCCGTCCTCGTCGGTGGTCGCCTTCGACGGCTGGTCGCCGCGCATGCGTCCGCCCGTGCCGGACGCGATGATCTCGACGCCCGGGACCGGCTTGCCGCTCTCGGCGCCCTGCACGCTGATCAGATAGGTGCCCTCGCCCTTCGGCACGCTGTTGCACGCGCCGAGCAGGCTCGTCATCGCGAACGCGACGGGAAGGAGGAAGCGGGAAAGCACGCTGGGAAGACGGAGAATCGTGAGTGCCATGGTGGAACCTGTGCGCGGAGCGTACCGCAAGTCGCGCAGTCTATGCGCCCCCGCATCGGGGCTCAACGGCCGTCGGCATCGCGCGGCGCAGCCCACGGCCCGACGCATCGCGACCAGAACTGCCGCGTTTCCCGGCGATGCGCCTCCCGCGACGGGACGCCCGCTCCCCGCGGCCGCGCGCGCGCACCGGCCGCCCGCCGCCCGGCTCAGTCCTCGTTGTAGTCCATGTCGAGCGCGTAGCTCTCGCGCAGCCCGAGCGTCGCCACCATCGCGAGCGGCATCACCACCAGCGCGACCGCCAGCGCCGC
Organism: Phycisphaerales bacterium; assembly: GCA_049318425.1. GTDB lineage: Bacteria > Planctomycetota > Phycisphaerae > Phycisphaerales > SM1A02 > QWPT01. The sequence goes on from JBMOGJ010000001.1 coordinate 85,183, forward strand.
CTGCCACGCGCCCCACGGACCGCTCAGCCAGAGCCACAGTCCGCCGGTCCACGCGGCCGACCAGCGCACGACGTTGGGCGCCGTGGTCGCGGCGGTGCCGCGCAGGTTGGTGCCGAACTGCTCGGCGGCGACCGTCACGAACACCGCCCAGTAGCCGCTGGCGAAGCCCGCGAAGCAGATCACCGCGTAGAAGAGCGGCAGCGACTGCGCGCCCACGGTGAAGTAGAGCGCGAGCCCCGCGACCGTCAGTCCGTGGAACGCCGCGATCGCCACCCGCCGCGACCGCATCCACTGGCTGAACAACCCGCTGCCGAGGTCGCCGACCGCAAGGCCGACGTAGCACCACATGATGGCGCGCGCCGGGTTGGGCTTCTCCTCGATCGGCAGCCCGAGGCTCGGCATGATCACGTCGCAGTACTTGACGAGCGTGCCCACCACGAACCAGATCGGCACCGCCACCAGCACCGTCGACAGGTAGCGCCTCAGCCGCTCGCGCGGCCAGAACAGCAGCCAGAACGCGCCGCGGTGGCGCACATGCGCCCGCTCCGCCCGCAGGAAGACGCCGCTCTCCACCACGCCGACGCGCAGCGCGAGCAGCGCCAGGCCCAGCACGCCGCCGATGGTGAACGCCGTCCGCCACTCGACCATCTGGGTGACGAAGTACCCCGCCACCGCACCGAGGATGCCCACCGCCGCGACCACGGTCGTCGCGAGCCCGCGGCGCTCTCGGCTCACCAGCTCCGACACGAGCGTGATCCCCGCGCCGAGCTCGCCCGCGAGCCCGAACCCGGCGACGAAGCGCAGCAGCCCGTACTGCTCGACGGTCGTGACGTGCGCGTTCAGCAGGTTCGCCACCGAGTACGCCAGGATCGACCCGAACAGCACCTTCAGCCGCCCGTAGCGGTCGGCGATCACGCCCCAGACCAGTCCGCCCACCAGCAGGCCCGAGGTCTGCAGGATGTTGTCGATCCAGATGCCCGCCTGCGCGAGCATGGCGTCGACCTCCTGCGGCGACTTGCCCGCCAGCTCGGCCTGCATCAGCTCGAGCAGCGACTTCTTCCGCACGAGCCCGAACAGCAGCAGGTCGAAGATGTCGACGAAGTAGCCGAGCGCGGCCACCAGCACCACGAGGAACACCGCCCGCGACGAGGGGCGTTCCTGCATGCCCGGGGGCGCGTCGGCGGGATTCGTCATGCGGCGCAGGTTATGAAGCCCCGCGGGCATGCTGCAAGTGCGGCGGGCGCCCGGCGCTCGGTTGGCGGGCGGGCGGCGGTTGCGCGCGTTTGGACAGGCGGTTCGACGTTCCGCCGCCGGGAACTGCCTCATCTCGCGCCGTTTGCCCGACGGGCGGATCAGGCCGCCGCGCGCGCCGTAGTACACTCGCCGACCGACCGCGTTCCGCGGCCCCGCGTCTTCCCGGAGGTTCCATGCAGGTGTCCGACCGCGCCCGAAGGCGCACCCGAACAACCCGTCCCGGCTTCACGCTCGTCGAGCTCCTCCTCGTCGTGACGATCGTCGTGATCGTGCTCGCGCTCGTGCTCGTCTCGGCGCGCACGCTGCAGACGCAGGCCCGCGCGACCGCGTGCCTCTCGAACCAGCGCCAGCTCGCGCTCGCCAACCAGTCCTACGCGACCGACAACAACGGACGCCTGGTCAGCCCCCGCACCGACAACGCCGCCATCGTCGGCAGCGGCCTCCCCACCCTGCCGAACTGCTGGGTCAACACCAACGGCGCCCTCTGCTCCGGCGACCGCGAGACCGACAAGAGCCTCGAGCAGGGCGCGCTCTGGACCTACCTCGGCGCCACCTCGAAGGCCTACGTCTCGCCGCAGGACCCGACCGCGCGCCGCGACTTCTCCTACACCTCGCCGCCGACCAACTGCCCCGATGGCCGCGTGCGCTCGTACTCGCTCAACGCCTTCGTCGGCGTCGGCGCGTACAGCTTCACGCTCCGCTGCGACGACCTCTGGCAGTTCCCCGACCCGACCAGCGCCGACTACCCCGAGATCTACCGGGGCTCGCAGTTCAAGACCGTCACGATGTCGCAGATCCCGCAGCCCTCGGGCACGATGGCCACCATCAGCGAGGAAGACGCGTACAACTTCAACCTGCAGGGCTGGTGCGTGCGCGTGCGCCCGCCCACCGGCCTCGCCGGCGACTGGATCGACACGCCCGCGCTCTGGAATCCGGGACGCGTGAACATCTCGTACATGGACGGCTCGGTCGCGGCTCCGAACATCATCTACAAGGAGCTCGAGGAGATCATGCAGCCGAACCCGAACGCGCCGCCGATCCACTTCGCGGTCGAGGGCGGAACGCGCCCGGCGCACCGGTTCATGTCGGGGATCATGCTGCCGGGGATCATCAGGCCGGAAATTCAGTAGTGGAGCGCCTGCAACTGTCACCGACGGCCCTGAACGGGCCGTCGGTTTCTTTGCAGGCTTTCGTGAGGGACGAGTCGGGCTTGATCCCGCCTGCAACTATCACCGACGGCCCTGAACGGGCCGTCGGTTTCCTTGCAGGCTTTCGTGGGGGACGCGTCGGGCGTTACTTGAGGAGACCGTTACTTGAGAAGATCCTTGAGCTGGTCGTCGCTGAGGGAGACGATCACCTCGAAGACGCGCTTGTCCTCGCCTTCGAAGTTCGCCTCGCCGGCGAGGTCGGAGACCTTCTGGCCCGCGTCGGCGACCTTCGCGAAGAGCTCCTGGTACTTCTTGCCGCCCGCCTCGTCCATGCCGCCCGAGCCGAACCCCGCGCGGAAGTCGGCGAGGTCCTTCGACGCCTTGCGCTGCGCGAGGATCGCCTGCACCAGCGGCCGGAACTTCGGATCCTTCGCCGCGGTCAGGTCCTGCGCCGGGGGCTCGTAGGCCGCGGGCGAGGGCGCGTACCCACCGGTGTTGCCGCCGCAGCCGGTGAGGGCGGCCGCCGCGAGGGCGGATCCGAGCACAAGACCGAGCCCGCACCCGCGCGACCGGACGCTGGCCGGGGTCGGGAGCTGGTTCAGGTACAGGGACGCGAGTCGGACCGTGGACAGGATGGCGGGGCGCATGGGCGCAGAATAGCGGTCGTGCCGCGGTCCGCGCCATCGCCACGGCCGCGGCGCTGGGTTTCTCGCCCCACAGACGCACCTTCCGCTTGCACGACCGAAAACCCGCGGCACCGTCGGGGGGTCGCGCATTCCCGCCGACATGTCGCCCTCACGGGCTTCCGGGGTTCCTCACATGCTGTTCAAGACGGATTGGCTCACGGCGCGGTCGCTCACGGCGGTCTCCGCGCTCCTCCTCTCGGGTTCGGCGCTCGCGGCCGAGCATGTCATCACGCAACAGGGCGTCACGTTCGTGCCGGCTTCGGTCGACGCGTTTCCGGGCGACACCATCCGCTGGGTGTACACCGGCGGCACCCACACCGTGACCAGCGGCAACGACTGCACGCCGAGCGGCCTGTTCGACTCGCCGCTGAGCATCAAGAACACCGAGTTCGTCTGGACGGTCCCGGCCTCCGCCGCGGGCACCACCATCGACTACTACTGCGATCCGCACTGCATCTTCGGCCAGCTCGGCACCATCCGGGTCGGCACCGAGCACGTGGTCACGCAGCAGGGCTTCGCCTTCGTGCCCGCGACCGTCGTCGCGGCGCCCGGCGACCGCATCCGCTGGGTGCGCACCGGAGGCAACCACACCGTGACGAGCGGCGCGAAGTGCACCGCCGACGGGACGCACTTCGACGGCGTGATCTCGCTCGCCACGCCGGAGTTCAGCTGGATCGTGCCGCAGTCGGCCGCGGGATCGACGATCCCGTACTTCTGCGCGCCCCACTGCTTCTTCGACATGGTCGGCTCCATCACGGTGACGGGCAACAGCAATCCCGCCGACGTGAACGGCGACGGCTCCGTGAACGCGGCCGACCTCGCCGAGGTCCTCAACTCCTGGGGAGCCACGGGCGGCGCCGCCGACGTCGACGGGAGCGGCAGCGTGAACGCGGCCGACCTCGCGATGGTGCTGGGCGCGTGGACAGCCTGATCGGCTCGCGTACGATCCGCCGCGCCATGCCGCGCGTGTCCATCGTCGTCGCCACCATGATGCTCGCGCTCGCGGGCTGCGCGGTGTCGCGTGATGCGGGTGCGGAGGCGCGTGGGTCGGATGACGCGGCGCGTGGATCCCATGCTGCGGCGCGTGGGTCCCATGCTGCGGCGCGCGAGCCCCATGCTGCGGCGCGCGAACCCCATGCTGCGGCGCGCGAACCCCATGCTGCGGCGCGCGAACCCCATGCTGCGGCGCGCGAACTCCTCGTCGCCGCCAACGCCCTGCCGCGCGACGGATCGTCGAGCGACGAACCGCGCCTCGTGGCGCTGGTGTTCATCTCGCCGGAGTGTCCGATTGCGAACGCGATGGTGCCGGACCTGATCGCGGCGGCGCAGGAGGCGCGCCGGCTCGGCATCGCGTTCTGCGCGGTGCATCCGACGCCGTGGGCCGACGACGCGGCACTGCGCGCGCACGCGCGGGAGTTCGAGATCGACGGTGTCTTCCCGATCGTCGCCGACCGTGCGCTTGCCCTCGCGGAACTCGCCGGCGCCACCGTGACGCCCGAAGCCGCGCTGCTCCGCTTCGACGGCGAGGGCGGCGTCGAGCGCCTCTATGTGGGGCGCGTGAACGACCTCTACTCCGCGATCGGACGGCGCCGCGCGGTCGCGACCTCGAACGACCTCGTCGACGCGATGCGCGCCGCCCGCCGTGGGGCGCCGATCGCCAACCCCGCACCGAAGGCCATTGGATGCTTCATCGCGCGACCGTCCTGAACGCACGACCGCGCACGATCGCAGCCGCCGCGCTGATCGCGGGCGCGGCGGCGGCGTGGGCGCCGCGCGTGGATGCGCGGTCGATGCCGACCATGGCGATGGCGATGGTGACGGCGTCGTCGTCGACGACGACCACGTCGACGACCACGACGGCGACGGCGACCGCCGACCCCGCCGACGCGGCCGCGATGCTCACCACCCACTGCCTTCCGTGCCACGGCGGCGACGGCGCCGCGCCGATCCGGCTGGACAGCCCCGACTCCATCCAGCGCCACCGCCTGCTCGCCGCGGCGCTCGTCGAGGACGGCACCATGCCACCCTCGATCGCCAGCGGACGCGTGGCCTCGCGCGCACTCGGCGCCGCCGACCGCGCGCGGCTCGCGGAACTCCTCCGCACGTCGTCGCACATCGCCGTGACGCCGCGTCCGGCGCGCGCGGCCACGGGTGCGGCGCCCGACCCCGCGCGCGTCCTCGCCCCGGCCGCGGCGTGGACCATGCCCGCGGGCGGAGGCGCGCGCGTGCGCACGTTCGTGGTCGAGATGCCGAGCGACCAGGCGACGCGCGACGACGCGACGCGCGACGGCACACCCCGCGCCGAACCGCAGCCGACCGCACCGCGGCGCGTGCGCGGCGTGCGCTTCAGCGATCCCGCGGAGCTGGCGCAGTCGCCGATCCGCTCGCTCTCCGTCGCGGCCGATCCGCGGCGCAGCATGCGGCGCCTCGACGCCGCCGACGGCGAACCCGGGATCGACGCCATGGGCAACATCGGCGCCGAGCCGAGCGGCGCGCTCGGCGCGCTGAGCCGGACGCGCGTGCGCTTCGAGCTGCCCGCGGGATTCCACCTCGAGGTGCCCGCAGGCGACCTCGTGATCGAGACCACCTGCGAGCCGATCGGACGGCGCGCCGCCGTGCTGCCGCGCCTCGAGTGGATCGCCGCGACCTCCGCCGACACCCGCGCCGTGCGCGCGATCGCCATGCCCGTGCGCGGGCTCGCGCTCGAGGGCGGCGCCTGCCGAACCTTCGAGCTGCGGCACCGCATGCCCGAGGCGTCCGACATCGTCGCCGTGATCGTGAAGGGCGGCGCGTTCCTGCGGACGGTGGCGCTCGACGCCGGCGGCGCACCGGTGGTCGAGGTCCCCGATTTCCGCATGGCCTTCAACGAGCCGTGGGTGCTCACGCAGCCGCTGCGCGTCGGCGCCGACACGGAGCTCGTCGCGCGCCTCGGCTTCGACAACACGGCCGACAATCCGCAGCAGCCGTCCGACCCGCCGCGCGACGTCGCCGCAGGGCTGCCGCCGTTCGGCGAGGACGCGATCGTGGTCGTGCTCTACGCGCCCGTGCGGGATGCGAACGCGGGCGCGGCCCGCACCGATTCTCGCAGCCGCCCGCTCGGCGCGAGCCGATAGAGCCTCCCGTGCTCCACCCATCGACCGCGGCCAACGGCGTCGTCATCCTCCGCAGCCCGCTGCTCGAGGCCGCGGGGTTCGCGCACGCGTTCTCGACGCGCCTCGGCGGCGTGAGCGCCGCGCCCTTCGACGCGCTCAACCTGCAGAGCCCGCAGGCGAACGCGCGCGTGCCCGTGGGCGAGCCGCGCGACGAGGACGACGCGATCCGCGAGAACCACCGGCGCTTCGCCGCGGCGGCCGGCCTCGCCGACGGCGCGTCGGTCGCCGATGTGAGCCAGGTGCACGGCTGCGCGATCGTCCCCGCGCGTGACGCGCTGCGGACGCGGCCCGCCGCCGACGCGATGACGAGCGCCCGCGGCGGCGACGCGATCCTGATCCGCGTGGCGGACTGCGTGCCCATCCTGATCGCCGACCCGCGCACGGGTGCGGTCGCCGCGGTGCACGCGGGGTGGCGCGGCGTGGTCGCGGGGATCGCGGTGGCCGCGCTGGACGCGCTGCGCGACACGCTCGGCGTCGCGCCGGCGGAGTGCGTCGCCGCGATCGGTCCGTGCATCTCGGCGCGCCACTTCGAGATCGGTCCCGAGGTCGCGGAGGAACTCGCGAAGGCGGATCTCGCAGAGTGTGTCGTCGCGCCCGGCGTGCACGGACCGAAGCATCACGCGGACCTCGTGCGCGCGGTGGCGCTCCAGCTCGCGCGCGGCGGCGTCGCGCGCGCGAACATCGACGCGGAGCCGCCGTGCACCTACGCCGACCGCGCGCGGTTCCACAGCTACCGGCGCGACGGCGCGCGCAGCGGACGCCTCGCGGCGCTGATCGCACCGCGCGCGTGAGTCGGCGCGATCCGGCGCCCGCCAGCGATCCGCCTCCCACCCAATCCACTCCCCGCCCGATCCCGTACCCGCCAACCACCGCTCACTGGCGGGTACTGCACGGTCGTTGGCGGGTACATCGCGCCGTCCGTCCGAAGTCCATGCGCCCATGAGGGTTGCACCGTGAAGCAGGGAGTACCCGCCAGAGACCGTGCAGTAAACGGTACTCCACGGTAGTTGGCGGATACCTCTGGGTGGTACGCGCGAGTGGGTACGCGTGGGTGGGTACGCGTGGGTGGGTACGCGCGCGCTACTTGTCGGCCGCGGGGACGACACGATGCGCACCGGACGCGCGCGACTTCCACCAGACGCGGATGAAGTCGCCGTCCGTCGCCAACACGCCATGGGTCTCGGCCTCTACAAGCGGCCGCGAGGGCTCGAGTGGCGCGTCGGCCGGAACGATCGACCTCACGCGCATCGTGTGCCCACCCTCGTCCTGCGTGGGTGCACCGACATGAAACGCCCCGTCGGCCCCGCATCCCGAGAGTGACACCGTCCGCGGGCGAATCGCTGTGGCGCCTTCGTCGAGCGACGTCGGCTCGAGGGGCGTCCGCGCCCGGTCGTCGAGGCCATCCAGTCCGCAGTCGTAGATCAGCGGGCGTCCGTCGACGAGGGCGTACTTCCACGGTACGCGTGCATCGCTCGATGCACCGAGCTCGCGGCCGACGAATCCGTTGAGCTCGGCGTGCGCCGCCGGAAACCTGCCGTTCGCACGGCGAAAGCGCTCGATCCCGATCGCCGCGAGCGCGCCCTCAACCGAGCAGCGCATTTTCCAGGAATGGCCGATCGCGCGCCCGATGCCCGGCGCCACCGCATCCACGATCGTGCGCACCAGGCCGTTCCTGCCGCGGGGATCAATCTGTTCGTCGCATGCGCGCGCCGCCGCCATCGACTCGCTGCGCACGGGCGAGCGGGCCGCCGCCATCAGCCGGTCGATGTGGGCGTCGTACTCGGCGAGGACCTTGCGTCGACCAGGCATCGCCGCCGCAGCGGCAGGGCCGCCCAGGAAGCCGAGTGCCTGCCTGAGCGCGCGCTGCGTCTCGTCGTCGCGAACGCTGTTGAATCCCTCGAGTCCGCGGAGCACCTGTTCGTACGCGTGGAACAGCAACACGCCATCCCCGTTGCCGTCGTCGCTATAGCAGCGCTGCACGAGGTCGTACATGCTCGCGCGCTCACTCTCGATCGCCCGCACGAGGCTCGCGACAGGGTCCGCCTGGCGCACGAGTTCGTCGAGTCTCGAGAGCTGGGCGTCGGTGAGCATCTCGCCATGGTTCTCGATCGCGGAGACGATCGTCTTGAGCACGAGGTCGCGAGTTCCGTACTCGACCAGCACGCTGATGAGGAACCCCGTCTCCCCAGAGTGGCCGGCCATGGCCCACGCCGCCTCGATGTCGGCGACGAAGTCGTCGGCCCGCCCGTCGTGCGCCGCGAGCGCCGCGTCGGCGCACATCAGCTTCGCGCCAGCACGGACTGCGGCAAGGTGCGGTAGCAGGCTTCCGATGAGCGCGCCGGAGAGGACGGGCGCGGAGTCGGGGAACACCTTGCCCGAGATCTCGAAGTAGGTCTTGAGGCGCGGATCGGACCACACGTCGGGCTCGACGCGGAGCCCGAAGACTGGCCTACCGCGCATGTCGCGCAGGGCGTCCACGACCGTGCGCATGGACTCGAGGTCGGCGCGCACCGTCGACAGCGCATCGGGGTCGAAGCCGATGAACGGCAGCGTCTCCTCGATGCGCAGACGGGCCTTGTAGTCGCCGTTCTCGTGAACCAGGACGCACTTGCCGTCGGTGGTCGAGAGCCGCTCGAGGTAGAGATCGAAGGCGCGGCCCTCGCGGCCGGGCTTCGGCATTCCCGCATTGACGACCGCCGCGCCGTCGAACGAGATCACGGGTTGCCGGAAGTGAAGCACGGTCGCATAGCCAATGTAGAGCGCGCCTGCGCCCGCAACGGCGATCGCGGACCACCTGAACGCGCCGCCGATCGCGCGGTCAACCACATGGCGCTTGGCGATCGTGCTCCGGCGCAACTCGCGCGCGCTCGACTTCGGATCGCCGTACGCGGCGATCAGGTCGCGCTCGGCGCGGCCCGCGGCGAGCCCCTCCGCGAAGTGCGACACGAGCTCGCCCGCGACATCGACCTGCTCGGCGCGGCGCAGCCGCGTGCGGCGCACGACTTCGGCGATGAAACGCGAGACTTCGGCGGGTAGCGCCGCCTGCGCGATGCGCGCGCGAACGGCACGCTTCTTCGATCCGAACATGGAATGGTCCTTTCGGCGTTGATCTTCAGCAGAAAGCGAGCCTCGAGAAGCAGAGCCTCGACAGCCCAAGCGACGCCATCGCCTTGGTGATCTCGCGCCACTGGTCGGTGTCCTCGGCAAGCCGCGTCTTGCCCGCCTTGGTGAGCGAGTAGTACTTGCGCGGCCGCGCCCCGCCCTCCTCCCAACGCGACTTCACGAGGCCCTTCGCCTCGAGGTTGTAGAGCATGGGGTACACGGTGGATTGGCCGAGATGGAGCGCGTTGCCCCTGGTCTTCGCGAGCGCCTCGACGATGGCGTAGCCGTAGAGCTCGCCGCCCTCGAGCACCTTGAGGACTGCGAGCATGCCTGCGCCGCGGATGAACTGGTCGTCTGCCATGGTGACCTCAATACTATGTTCGGCATAGTATGCGATGCGGATCCACGAAATTCAATTGCTCACTGGGATTTCACCACCCCACGCGATCCGGTACCCGCCACGCAATCCCGCACCCGCCAACTACCGCTCACTGGCGGGTACTGCACGGTCGTTGGCGGGTACACCGCGCCATCCATCCGAAGTGCATGCGTCCATGAGAGTTGCACCGTGACGCCGCGAGTACCCGCCAGAGACCGTGCAGCGAACGGTACTCCGCGGTCGTTGGCAGGTACGCGCGGGTGGGCAGGTACGCGCGGGTGAGGTACGCGCAGGTAGGTACGCGCAGGTGGGCACGCATGGGTGATGCGCGCGGGCGGCCTTCGCCCGCGCCCCCGCTACCGCCAGCCGTCGCCCAGCACCACGTCCGCGCGGCGCTCCGGCGGGTCGACCTCGAGCCAGGCGAGCCGTCCGCCGCGCACCTCGCCGGTCACGACCGTGCGCGCCGCGGCATGCAGGCGGAACCGCGCATCCCACTCCCTCGGCCACGCGGGCAGCACGCGGATGCGCCCGCCATCCGACTGCAGCAGCATCTCCTGCACCGTCGTCAGCAGGTTCCCGCCGTGGCACTGGTCGGGCAACCAGTCGAAGTTCGGGCCCCAGAAGACCGGATAGCGGAAGTTCGGATGCGTGTTCGCGAGCCGCGCGCGCACCTGCGCCGCCGCCTCGTCCGCGAGTCCGAGCCGCGCGGCCTGCATGCCGTCCTGCGGCCATCCCGCGCTGATCCGCTCGCGCCGCGCCGCGAAGGTCGCGCGGCCGACGCCGAGGTCCGCGTCCGCGAGCCGGAACGGCCACACCGCGTACAGCTCGGGGTTCTCGCAGTTCGACCGCTGCGGATCGAAGCGCTCCGCGGGCGCGAAGCAGCGGCCGTCGGCGGTGCGCGGGATCTCGGGACACGCGCGCCGCAGCCGCTCCCACAGCGCGCGCTCGTCCGGCGCGCCGAAGCGCGCGGGCAGCGCGAGCAGCCGCGCGGTCACCTCGCGCAGCCCGGCGACGGTCGGAAGGTCATTCACCACGCCCGTCCAGTAGGTCTCGAGCGACTGCGTCGGGTCGATCACGAGCCGGCCCGCGGCGTCGCGCGCGAACCGCGTGTCGAAGTACGCAAGCACCTCGCGCGCGATCGGAAGCGTGCGGCGCAGCAGGACCTTCTCGTCGCCCGTGTGGTCGAAGTGTTCGAGCATGAGCGCGACCAGCTCGGGACCCTGGTTCCAGGCCCACTGCCAGTAGGGGCACTGCACGTCGCGGCGGTCGAGGCCGGCGCGATTCCAGCCGTAGTCGCCGTTGCCGTAGGTGCCGAAGATCGTCATCGTCTCGGGGAAGTACGCGCCGTCGACGCCGTGGTACGCACGCGCACGCGCGGTGCAGCCGCGCAGCGCGTCGCCGTACAGGCGGAACAGCGGCGGCATGCCGTCGCCGTCGCCGCGCGCGAGCATGCCGTGGTACGGCAGGCGCGTGTTCTGCCACCAGTAGTCGCCGCCCCAGTTGCGGAAGTCGGCGTTGAACGCGGCGCCGTTCACATGCCGCGGCGGCACGGTGAAGATCGAGCCATTGAACTTGATCGGGTACTCGGCGAAGCTGGCCGCGAGCGTGACCGCGCGCTGCGCGGCGTAGGCCTGCGAGAGCGTTGGTCCGCGACGCAGCGCGGCGCCCTTCGCGCTCGCCGGCGCAGCGCCGTCGAGGTACAGCGAGAGCTCACCGAGATCGGCGTCGAAGGTCACCGCGACGTGCGAGCGCACGCCCGGCAGCGGCCGCAGCTCCGACTGCAGCGAGAGCGAGCCGACGATGGCGCGCAGCCGTCCACCCTGCAGGTCGAGCAGGATGCCATCGGATCCACCCGCGGTCATCTTGTCGACGATGCGCCCGGTGCCGTCGGCCGACTTCGGATTGATCCACGCATCGACGCTGAACGACGCGGCGCGCGCGAGCGCCGGCGGAAGCCGGAACGTCGCGTCGTTCGCGGTGGCGACGACCGTCGCGCCCGGACACTCGCCGCCAGCCGCGATGGCGGCGACCTCCGTGTCGCGCAGCACGCCGGGATGGAACCGCACCACCGGGATCTCGCCCACGAAGCGGTTGAGCGTGTTCGAGTCGTACCCGACCCGCAGCGGATGCGCGTTCTCGAGCAGGCTCGTCCGCGGCGCGTCGACGTACACCCAGCTGCGCGCGAACCGCTCGCTCCACCACGCGGCGGTGGTGCGCGCGGCGGCGGCGCTGTCGGCGTGACCCGCGGCGAGTTCGTCGAGCTGCGCGAGCCAGTCGGCGAGGTCGTCGAACTGCGAGCACTTCGCGGCGATGCGCACCGCGTGCGTGCGCGCGGGCGCGGGCGACGCCATCGCATCGTCCGCGACACGCACGAAGGGCGCTCCGTCGGAGGAGCCCTCGATCTGTCCGCCGAAGGTGCGCTGCAGCAGCGGGTCGCCGAACGCCACCGCGAACTCCGCGAGTCCCTGGTGCTCGAGCGTGCGCGGCACGACCGAGTGCTCGTTGCGGTGGTACCACGCGACCGCGTCGGGCAGCTCCTCGCGGCTCCGGATGCGATCGGCGGATTCGGTGACGCGCTCGTCGGCGGGCGCGTCGCGCATGACCCACGCGCTCTTGAGCTCCTCGCCCTCGAGCCGGCGCGCCTCGCCGCGCCAGCCCTCGAAGCGGACACGCACCGCACGCGGCGACTCCGACGCCACGGTCGCGTGCAGCACATCGGCGCCGGACTCCACGAAGATCCGCACACGGACGATGTCGTGGGCGTGCGCGCCGGCGGGACCCTGCGGCGCGGCGCGTGCATCCTGCTGCGCGGCGCCTGACCCCTGCTGCGCGAAGCCTGCGCCCCGCTCCACATCACCTCCCGCCTCGATCACGATCGCACCCTCCGCGAACGACATGCGCTGCATGAAGGGCGCGGTGGGCAGCGGCGGGTCGCAGGTGATGCGCACCGCGCCGAGCTTCAGCAGCCGCTCGGCCTCGCTGAACGCGGCGGCATGCGACAGGAGCAGCACGATGTCGCCGTTGGCCTCGACCCAGGCGTTGGCGCCGTACGCGCCGTTGCCGATCGGCATCGAGCCGGCCGCGTCGAGTCCGGGTGAGTTCCACTGCGGTTCGTGGCGCGCGAGTTCCTCGAGCGCGATCACGGCGCGCGCGTCGGGCGGAGCCACCGCCTCGGAGGCACGGGTTCCCGCGGCGGCGAGCGCGATGCCCGCCGCCACACCGAACCGGAGAAGGGAGCGCCGCGGCTCCGCCGTGCGAGGCGACCTGTGGATCATGCGTGCATCTTGGCGGAATTCCCGCCACGGGTCGCGTGCGCCGCGCCGCATCATGCGCAGGCCAGTCCACCCGCAGACGAACTGCGCCGCCGCCGGTCCCATCCGACCGACGGCGGCGCCCAATGACGGACTCGTACGCGAGGTTCGAAGCTCCCTCGTCCGCAGGAGCCCCAGAAAGGCATGAGCGGTTCGTCCACCCCGAAGGGCGCGCCAAGGATGCGAAGCCCGTGCCAGCGGCGCGGGCGCGGGAACGCGGGTCGCGACTGCCATTCTGTCGCGGGGCACCGCGGCGGAGCGACAGACTACGCTGCGCCCATGCCCAGCACCGTCATGCCGCCGGCGTCGACCAAGCCCACCGCGCGCGAGCGATCGGACGGGCTCGTGCGCGTCGGGGCGAAGACCCTGCTCCGCTACGCCCGCGAGGACGACGGCGAGGCGTTCATCGAGATGCTCTCCCGCTCGCGCGAGCACCTCGCGCCGTGGATGCCGCGCACCGCGGGAGGCACCGAGCCCGGCTTCGCGTCGCGGTTCAAGCGCCTGCTGCGGCCGGAGTGCGACGACGGCACGCGGCTGCGCCTGCTCGCGTGCGCGCGCGACGACGGTCGGATGGTGGGCGTGGTGAGCCTCGGCGGCATCGCGCCGTGGCCGAGCCTCGACTGCCACACCGGCTACTGGCTCGCGGCCGGCGAACCCGGCAAGGGCCTCATGCGCGACGCGGTGGCGGCGCTCGTCGACCATGCGTTCGAGGAACGCTGCCTCCACCGCGTCGCCGCGAACATCCTGCCGGCGAACCGCCGCTCGCTCGCGCTGGTGCGGGCGCTCGGCTTCACCCGCGAGGGCGTGCTGCGCGGCCTGATCGAGATCGACGGCGCCTGGCGGGACCACGAGTGCTGGGCGGTGCTCTCGACCGAGTGGCGTGGTGGCTCGTTCGACCGCTCGAAGGATGCGCCCCGCGTGCGGCGCCAGGCCCCCGCCGGGCGCGGCGCCTCCGCGTCCTCCGTGTCCTCCTCCACGCGCGCCCGCGACCGCCGCGGCCGTGCGCGATAACGCACGGATGACCATCGGTACGGTCGATCTGGGCGGATCATGCCGACCGCGCGGCGCCGCACCGACCCGCCTCGATTTCCCTTCATGCGCGCGGGTTGCGAGACGGCGGATTTTGGTCTACCCTTCGCGTCTCGGCGTGGTCAGTGCGCGCCGCATCACACTGGGCCTGTAGCTCAATTGGGAGAGCGCTTCCATGGCATGGAAGAGGTCGTCGGTTCGAGCCCGATCAGGTCCACTCAGTCAACGCCGCAGGCACATGCCTGCGGCGTTGTCGTTGGTGGCGTCGCTGAGGACGCGCGCATCTCCCGCTTCGGGAGCGGAACGCCCTTCACCCGCGCGGGCGCACGGGCTGCTACCGGCGTCCTTGAGGGTCGATCCAAATCGAAGACTCATGCTTCACTTCTGAATTCAGCGAGGCATCGAGAGTAGACTCAGGAAGTATTCTCAATCGTCCTCTCGAGCCCGCGGCGTGCTCATGGATGACCGTCGGTGCGCCGCAGCGGATTGAAACTCGTCGAGCAACCGAAGAAGGAGCCTGCCATGCGCATCCCCAAGGATCAGATTCCCGCCAAGATCAACGTTCCCGGCGCCGTCGCGCGTGTCGCAACCGACTTCGGCGACGCGA
>JBMOGJ010000002.1:0-83205 GCA_049318425.1 Phycisphaerales bacterium
GAAGGCGAGTCCGCATTCGCTGCAGGTTCCCGCGGGTTCACCGCGCGACTCGGCGTCGCGCAGCGCGAGGGTGAGCTCGTACCCGCATCGCGGGCAGCGCAGCGGCGGCGCGGACTTCGGTGATTGCGTCGGTGACGGCGACGGCGACGGCGACGGCGACGGCGACGGCGATGTTTCTGCGGCGTCGTCCATCATGTCCATTCACCTCGAGGCGTCGACGAGCGAACGCACGACGCCGAGGCCGGTCTCGTCGGCCTCGGTCCGCTCGGGATGCCACTGCACGCCGAGGTAGAAGCGGCGCGTCGGATCGACGATGCCCTCGACGACGCCGTCGTCGGAGCGCGCGATGATGTCGAAGCCCTTGACATCGGTGATCGCCTGGTGGTGCCACGAGCGCACGAGGCCCGCGCGCAGCGGCGAGCCGCGCTCGGCCTCGACGGGATGGATCGCGTCGTTGCGGTGGCGCTCGCCGTCGGGGATCACGTCGGGCAGGTGCTGGATGAGCGTCGCGCCGCGGTGGAATCCCATCAGCTGCATGCCGAGGCAGATGCCGAGCACGGGCATCGCGGGCCGCTCGTCGAGCGCGCGCAGCAGCGCGAACTCGGCGTCCTGGCGCTCGGGAGCCATGCACTCGGCCTTCGGGTGCAGCGCGATGCCGAATTTCGACACATCGATGTCGTCGCCGCCGGTCATGATCACGCCGTCGACGCGGTCGAGCATCTCGGCGCGCAGCGCGGCCTTCGGCGGCAGGATGACGGGCACGCCGCCCGCGGCCTCGACCATGTCGAGGTAGGTGCGGCGGAGGCGCGTGGCGTTGTCGGCGAGGTCGCCCGAGAGGCCGATGATCGGTCGTGGCATGGTTGGTCTCCGCGCTGCGCGGCGCTCCGACGTGGCGGGCCCGCGGTCACGCGATGCGGAATCGCCCCGATTGCGAGAGGAACTGCAGCGGATTGTCGAAGCTCACCTTCCGCACGCTCTCGAGCGTGTGGCCGCGCGACTTCATCTCGATCTGCGCCTTCGGCACGGCGAGCGGGTCGCTGTTGCCCCAGTCGCCGGCGGAGTTGATCCACAGGCGCTCGGTGCCGTGCATCTCGAAGATGTCGACCGCGCGCTGCGGCGTGCACTTCGTGTCGGGGTAGAGCGTCATGCCGGCCCAGAACCCGCGGTCGAGCACATGGCGCACGGTGTGCTCCTCGACATGGTCGATCAGCACGCGCGACGGGTCGAGCGCCGCGTGGTTGCGGATCGCGTCCATGATGAGCTTCGTGCCCTTGAGCTTGTCCTCGAGGTGCGGCGTGTGGACGAGGACGAGCAGGTTGTGCTCGGCGGCCAGCGCGAGGTGCGCGTCGAGGATCTCGAGCTCGTTGCGCGAGTTCTTGTTGAGGCCGATCTCGCCGATCCCGAGCACGTTCTCGCACTTCAGGAACTGCGGGATGAGTTTGATGACCTCGCGCGCGAAGACGGGATCCTCGGCCTCCTTGGGATTGATGCACAGCCAGGTGTGGTGGCGGATCCCGTACTGCGCCGCGCGCTTCGGCTCGAAGTCGGTCAGCTGCCGGAAGTAGTCGTAGAAGCCCTGCGGGCTCGAGCGGTCGTAGCCCGCCCAGAACGCCGGCTCTGTGATCGCGACGCATCCCGCGAGCGCCATGCGCTGGTAGTCGTCGGTGGTGCGGGAGACCATGTGGACATGGGGGTCGATGTACATGTCAGTTCCTCATTGCATCCGTCCAAGCACCAGAGCGACGATCGGCCGAAGGCCGATTGGAGCGCTCAAGCACCGACTGCCCCCGTCGCGCCCTTCATCGGCGCCTTCGCGATCGGCTCGGTCGTGTGGTCGCTCAGCAGCTCGAGCACGCGGCGCGCGCGGTCGGGCTTGCCGTCGGTGAGGATCGCGCAGCACGCCTCGAGCGCGGTGCGGCGGAAGTCGTCGGCGCCCTCGCCCTGCGCGCGGTCGATGCGGTCGAGGAACGCGGCGATGTCGATCACCTTCGCGCGGTGCTCGAGGAAGTAGCGGTCGATGACGGCGCGCTTCGCGATCGGTGGAGGGCTGGATCCGGACATGGGCGCATCCTACGCGCCGGTGCCGCTCACGCGAGTTCGGACGCGGCGCGGGCGACGAGTCCGGGGTCGAGCTGGTGGACCTCGAATCCCGCGAACTGCTCGGCTTCCGTCGCGGCCGCCGCCGACCCGCCGGCCACGCTGCGCAGCATCGTGATGGTGAGCCGCCCGCCGAGGTGCTCGCGGAACTCCTCGAGGCCCGCGAGCAGCGCGGAGGTCTCGGCGAGCAGCGCGTGGCGCATCGGCAGCCCGAGCGCGGCCATGCAGGCGCGGATGCGCGCGAGGCCGGCGTCGGAGAGCCAGCCCTTGAGGTTCGAGTAGCGGCAGTCGAGGAGCAGGCCGAGCGCGACCGCGTCGCCGTGCGACACCGCGTGGTTGCTCATCGACTCGAGGCGGTGCGCCGCCCAGTGGCCGAAGTCGAGCGGGCGGGCCTCGTTCGCCTCGAAGGGATCGCCGCCGTCGACGATGTGGCGCAGGTGCAGCTCGGCGCTGCGGCGGATCGCCGGGCTGGCCGCGTCGAGGTCGCGCGCGGCGATGCGCGCGGCGTCGCGCTCGAGGCGCGCGAAGTACGCGGGATCCTTGAGCAGCGCGATCTTGACCGCCTCGCTGAATCCCGCGCGGTAGACGGCGTCGGGCAGCGACTCGAGCAGCAGCTCGTCGCAGAGCACCGCGAACGGCACCGCGAACGCGCCGACGAAGTTCTTCTTGCCGAAGCGGTTCACGCCGTTCTTCACGCCCATCGCCGCGTCGTCCTGGGCGAGGACGGTGGTCGGGATGCGCACCAGGCGCACGCCGCGGTGCGCGATGGCGGCGCCGTAGCCGGCCGCGTCGAGCACCGCGCCGCCGCCGACGGCGATGACGAAGCTCTTGCGGTCGATGCGGTGGCGCTCGACGAGGTCGACGACGAGGTCGGCCACGCGGGTGTCGGCCTTCGCGTCCTCGCCGCCGGGCACGGTCACCGTGTCGCAGATCGCGGGGACGGCGCCCGCGTGCGCGGCGAAGTAGGCGCGCAGCTCGGCGTCGAGCGAGGGCCGGGCCGCGGCGAGCCCCGCGTCGATGACGACCACCGCGCGGCGGGCCGCGATGCCGGCGTCGGACTCGAACAGCGCGCGCAGCGCGGGATTCGCCGCATCGAGCGCACCGCGGGTGAAGCGCACGCGGTGCGCGAACCGCGGCGCGACGGCGCTGTCGAGCAACTCGGTGTGATGGGCCGCGTGGTGCGGGTGGTGCTGTGCGGCGGCGTCGGTCGGCATGGCTGTTCGCGGCGGGAACGGAAAGGGTAGTCGCTGCGCGCGCCGACGCGAAGGTCGACGACGGCGCGCGCAAAAACAAGATCGCCCCGGATACGGAAGACTCCGGGGCGATCGGACTGCGGCGTGGGGGCCCGCGCGCAGCACCGTGCGCCAACGCGGCGCGCGGGTTTGGGAGATCGTGTCCGCCGTCAGCGGCGGGTATCGGACGGCGCGCGCGCGGGTTGCCGCGCTTGCGGAGCGCCGTCGTCCGGGCGCTCCGCAAGCGTCGCGCTCAACCGCCGCTCGTCCCCGCGGCGGAAGGCGCGGAGATCCACCACGCGTCCCGGGTCGATCCCGCCGATCGTCGCGACGAGTTCTCCGGGCGTGCGGACCTGCCGGCCGGCGATGGAGGTGATCACATCGCCGCGTTCGATGCCCGCCTCGGCGGCGGGCGAGCCTTGCTCGACGCGGTGGACGAGCACGCCGCCCGCACCGCCGGTGATGCCGAGTTCCTCGAGCGTCGCGCTGTCGGCGGGCTGCACGCCGATGCCGAGGTATCCGCGCGCGACGCGCCCGGTGGCGACGATCGAGTCGACCACGCGGCGCACCACCGATCCGGGGACCGCGAAGCCGATGCCGTCGTTGCCGCCGCCGCGGCTCGAGATCGCCGAGTTGATGCCGACGATGTCGCCGTCGAGGTTCGCGAGCGGTCCGCCCGAGTTGCCGGGGTTGATCGCGGCGTCGGTCTGGAGGTAGCTCTCGAAGGTCGCCAGGCCGACGTCGCTGCGTCCCTTCGCGCTGACGATGCCGGCGGTCACGGTCTGCTCGAGCCCGAAGGGTGCGCCGATGGCGACGACCCACTCGCCGGCCTCGAGCGCGTCGCTGTCGCCGAATTCCGCGGGCTCGAGGCCCTGCGCGTCGGTGCGCAGCACGGCGATGTCGGTGCCGGGATCGAGTCCGACGATGGTCGCCGGCGCGGTGCGGCCGTCGTGAAGGACGAGCTCGATCTCATCGGCGCCCTCGACGACATGGTTCGCGGTCACGATGTAGCCGTCGCGCGAGACGACCACGCCGGTGCCGGTTCCACGCGCCGGTCCCTGCTGCGGGTGGGGCGTTCCGAAGCCGGGGGAACGCGGGGGCAGACCGCGGCCCATGCCGGGAACTCCGGCCGCAGCAGGGGCGGCACGCGGAGGTGTGCTGGAGGAGACGGTGTTGATGGTGACGACGCTCGGCGCGAGCGTGCGCGCCGCGTCGCGGAAGGCGCGGGAGAGCTCGTCGGCCTTGCGGCGGGCACCGGAGCGCTCGGTGGCGCTGGTGGTGGTGCTCGCGGCGGTGGTGGTGCTCGCGGCGGTGGTGGTGCTCGCGTCGGCGGTGGTGCCGGCGATCGCGCCCGCCGTCGCGCCGAACATGCACGCGCCGACGATGATCGCGACGCGCGCGCTGCGGATGAAGGGTCGCGCGGTGGGCTGGATGCGGTTGTGGATGCGGGGATTGTCCATGGCCATGACTGCCTTTCCGCCCCGGGTGAAGGGGCCGTGCTGGGCGCGGTCGATGCGAACACCGTGCGGCGTCGGATCGACGTCGCCGCGGGATTCGGTTCGTGCTCGGATGTGGTTCGGTGTGCCCGCCCGCAGTTCCGGACCTCCGAGGAACGTCGGAGCGGCGCGCGCGAGGCACGGGGAGTTACGCCGGTCGCCCGGCGCGGTTCGCGCGTTCCCCGTGATTTTCGAAACTCGCGCGTGACCCCGCGGACCAGCGCGTTATGCGCGCGTTCCCTGCGACAACTGGTCGAGCGCCACCGCCGCGCTCACCGCGACGTTGAGGCTGTCGACGCCCGCGGCCATCGGGATGCGCACGATGTGGTGCGACACCGCGCGCACCTCGGCCGAGACGCCCTTCGACTCGTGTCCGACCACGATCGCCACGCGCGCGGGCCGCGCGATCGAGCGCAGCGGCACCGACGACTGGATCGCCGTCGACACCAGCGTGAGCTCGAATCGCGCGCAGAATCGCGCGAGCTCGTCGGCCCACGCCGCCGGATCCTCCGACCGCGCGCGCACCGCGGGCACCTTGAGCGCGTTCCCCGTCGAGACGCGCAGGCTCTTGCGGTAGAGCGGGTCGTGGCAGGTCGGGCTCAGCAGCACCGCGTCGACCGCAAACGCCGCCGCGATCCGGAACAGCTGGCCGATGTTGTCGATGTTCGTGATGTCCTCGCAGACGAGCACGGTGCGCGGCGCGGACGCCGGGCGGAACTCCTCGGTGCCGACCGGCTCGAACGCCGCCCGCTCGGCGACCGCGAGCACGCCGCGGTGGAGGTCGATCCCGGTGAGCCGCTCGAGCGTCGCGTCCTCTGCGGTGTAGAGCGGCGCGCGGCAGCCGTGCTGCTCCATGAGCTCCGCGGTGCGCGCGAGCATGCGCGGGCTCGCGAGCACCGAGCGGATCGCCGCGGCGCGCAGCAGCATCGCCTCGAGCACCACCAGCGTCTCGCCCACGAAGAGCCCGTCGCGCGCGGCGAGCTCGCGCTCGCGGATGTCGGCGTACGGCGCGATGCGCGGGTCGTCGTGGGCATCGATGTGGATCGCGTCGGGCACGGTTCGATTCTCGCTGATTTCGCGGAGCGATGCCCGCGCGGGTTCGGGCGGCGGGGGGCCGCCCGCTACACTCGCGCGCGCATGCAGGTCGATGGCATCGATCCCCGCGAACCCGACGAGCCCGTCCGCTTCGACAGCGGCACGGAGCCGTCGCCGCTCGAGGACGTGCGCACCGAGGACTCGGTCATCGAGGCCACCGAGCCGACCCCCGAGGACGAGCGCGTCGAGGAGCTCCTCGAGGCCCCGTCGTTCGACGTGCCCGAGCTCGCCGAGGCCGTCGAGCAGCAGGAGGCGCCCGACGCCGCCGAGACCCTCGAGCAGATCGGCGAGCAGGCCGCGGTCGAGGTCATCGAGGAGATGGAGACCGAGAGCGCCGCCGACGCGCTCGCGCACATGCACCCGTCGCTCGCGGTGAGCGTGCTCGAGGACCTCGTGAGCGAGGACCCGGAGTACGCCGGCAAGCTCATCGAGGAGATGGCGCCGGACGACGCGACCGACCTCCTCCAGAACCTGCCCGACGAGTCGCGCGACCGCCTGCTCGGCACGCTCGGCAAGGTCGAGGCCGTCAAGTTCCGCCGCCTGCTCGAGTATCCCGAGAAGAGCGCGGGCGGCATGATGACCACCGACTACCTCGCGGTGCGCGACTCGATGACCGTGCGCGAGGCGACCGAGGCGATCCGCCGCGCCGAATCGCTCGGCGAGGACTGGCTCTACGTGTTCGTCGTCGACTGGCGAGGGCGCCTGCAGGGCCGCGCGACCATGCGCGCGCTGCTGCTCGCCGATCCCGCGCAGCGCGTGATGCAGATCTCCGAGAAGCAGGTCGACGCCGTCAAGCCCGACGTCGACCGCGACGAGGTCGCCCGCGAGTTCGAGAAGTACGACTACCTCGTGCTCCCCGTGATCGACGAGGAGGAGCGCATGCTCGGCGTCATCACCGTCGACGACGTCGTCGACGTCATCCGCCAGGAGGGCACCGAGGACGCGCAGGCGATGGTGGGCGCCGGCCGCGAGGAGGCCGTGTTCTCGAGCGTCGCCGACAAGCTGCGCGGCCGCCTGCCGTGGCTCTTCGTCAACCTGTTCACGAGCTCGCTCGCGGCGATCGTGGTGCTGCAGTTCGACGACCTGATCGGATCGATCGCGATCCTCGCGGTGATCATGCCCGTGATCGCGAACCAGGCGGGCAACGCGGGCCAGCAGTCGCTCGCGGTCACGCTGCGCGGCATCGTGCTCGACGAGGTGCGCGAGGGCGCCGCGCTCGGCCTCGTGCGCCGCGAGGCGATCGTCGGCCTCGTCAACGGCACCATCTGCGGCCTGCTCGTCGGCCTCGTGGTCGGAGGCATCGAGTGGATCCAGGCGCCCGAGAGCACGATGTGGAAGCTCGGCGTCGTCGTCGCGGTCGCGATGACCGTCGCGCTCTCGATCGGCACGCTGGTGGGCTCGAGCCTGCCGCTCGTCGTGCGCCGCTTCGGCGCCGATCCGGCGACCGCGTCGACGATCTTCCTCACGATGGTGACCGACTCGATGAGCTTCCTCGCATTCCTCGGCCTCGCGAGCGCGCTCTCGTCGTGGATCGGCATCGCCGGCGTCTGAGGCGTTCCTACAGCTCGATGCGGATGACGAACGGCGCCGCCAGCAGCGCGGCGCAGACGAGCAGCAGCACCGTCATGTCGCCGATGAAGTACGGCAGCACGCAGAGCAGCGCGCCCGCGAGCAGCGGAACCGGGCGCTGCTCCTTCTTGCCGTAGATGAAGTACGCCGCCCCGAAGATGCCCGCCACGCCGCCGATGATGAGGGTGGTCATGTCCACGCACGGTTCATCGGCGATTTCGCGGCGCTAGGAGAGCAATCGCACGATCTCGTCGATGGCGTCGTCTCCGAAGCGACCTTCCTCGTCGAGCAGCTCGCGGATGCGCGTGCGCAGGCGCGCGGTCACGCCGCGCACGAGGTCGGCCATCTGCTGCCGCGACAGCGCGAACTCGGCCTCGAGGTCGCGGTACGGCACGCCGTCGAGCGCATGCAGCCGGAACACGCGCCATGCGCGGTCGCGTCCCTCGGCCACCAGCGCCTGCTCGACCTGCGCGCATGCCTCGGCGAGGATCGCGCGCGCCCACGCGCGCTCGAACGCGGCCGCCGGGTCGGGCTGCTCGCTCGCGATCGACGCGATCGTCGCGTCGAGCGGCTTCTCGCGCGAGCGCTGCGCGTCGCGCACGATCCCGCGCACATGGAGCAGCAGGCCGTTCATCATCCATCGGCGGAGCGTGAGGCCCGACGCGTTCCACGCCTCGAGGTACGCGCGGCACGCGGCGGGCGTGCCGAACCTCGCGATCAGGAACGCGTGCACCAGTTCGCGCGGCTCCGCGATCTCGCGCAGCGACGAGCCCTGCGCGTACGCCTCGAGCGGCTGCGCGTACCGCTCGATGACACGCGCGGCGACGGCGGCCAGCGCCGACTCGTCGCCGCGCGTGGACTCGATGATCCAGGTCGCGTGCGTGGTGGGGAAGTACTGCGGAGCGCGTCCTGCGCCGGGGGTGGTCACGGGCAGGGGCCCCAGCTGCCGAGGACCTGCGCAAGATCGGAACCACTGACGATTCCATCCCCATCGACGTCGCACTCGAACTGCCCGTGCCCATCGGTTCCCCAAGCGCCGAGCACCGCTGCAAGGTCAACGCCATCGACGAAGCCATTGCGGCTGACATCGCCTCCGCATGCCGGCGAGACAAGGATGGTCAGTGTCGCAACCAGATCGTTCGAGCCGTCGACACCGTAGGCGACCGCGCCAACAGCATCGTCGGCAGGCGATACGGAGAAGTCCGTCACCTGAATCTGTCGCGAGCCGACCCGGGCTGCGACGACACCCGCGGCCTGAATGCTCTCCCCAGGAACCAGACCTGGAATCTGTCCAGTGAACGGGCCGACCGGCTTTTGGTTGGTTGCGCTGATGGACGGCTGCGGACTCGCGTCCAGCCAGAGATTGACCGAGAAGAAGGCGTCGAGGCAAGCGTTTGGATTGAAGCGGCAACGCAGCACGGTGGTGCCGTCCTTCAACGCTACTGCGAGTCGGAACGGGTTGCCGGCGGGAACTCCGACCTGGTTGACCCAGGGCCCATTCGCGCTTTCACGGGAAACCCACATGTCCCACAAGTGCGTATTGGCCTCGGTGCGTGTGTCCCATGCAGCGCAGATTGGCCACGGGAATGGCCCAGCATTACCACGGGTGATCAGGATCTCGTGCAGCACGGGTGAGGCATCGGGCTGATCGCATGAGTCGGGAAGACCGTCGCCATCACCATCGAAGTCGCGGGCGGTTGCCAGTGCGAGCGAATCGCCGATCCCGTCAGCATTGCAATCGCGCTGCGTCATGGACATAGCGTGGTATCCGCCCGCGATGATGTGATCTGCCGCGGGCAGGTTCGCCGGAGCCGGATCGATCAGACCCCAGGTCACGACACGGCCATCATCGAGCAGCGCGATCGTGCCGTAGAGCGAGGCCGCGATCCCTCGGGCGACTCCGAGGTCGCTCGGTACGCTGCATTGCCGGTGGTAATCCCAGCCCCAGCATCGAACCTCGCCGGACGGTAGCAGCGCGATGGAGTGGTCGCTTCCGGCGGCAATCTGCCGCACGCCGCCCAGTTTGGCCGGGACATTGCACTGCTGCTCCGCGTTGCGACCCCAGCACCGCACGGTGCCGTCGACCAGCTGCGCCATGATGTGGCAACCTCTCGTTGAGATGTCGGAAACCGCACCCATGTCTGCGGGAACCACGCGCTGTCCCCAATCTGGGTCCGCACCATTCGCGAGTCCGGCTCCCCACACATCTACACGGCCATCGGTGAGAAGTGCCACGCTGTGCGCCCATCCGCAACCAATCTTGGTCACGCCCGAGAGTTGGGGAGGCACATCGCACTGGCCGTACTCGTTGCTTCCCCATGCGCGGACCGTTCCGTCGCGCAGTAGAGCCGCGGAGTGTCCACGCTGATCGAACGGTAGGTACCAGCCGCCTGCTGCCACTTGGACGACATCATTCAGTGGAACGGGAACATCGCACTGACCCGTGAAGTTCGTGCCCCACGCACGGACCCGGCCATCTGCTGTGACCCCTAGGGAGTGCAGGCTTCCTCCAGCAATCGATGTGAGGAGTACATCGCTTGGGATGCTGCACTGACCGTGTGTATTGTCGCCCCATGCGGTGAATTCACGGTTGAACTGCGCGCTCGCCCCCACCGTGACCGCGCCCGCACCCAGCACTCCCGCCATCAAGGACTGCATCCGCTTCATCTCTGGAACTCCTGATCTGCTCGAGTTTCTTGCGCCACCCCCGAACTCAGGGACGGCGCGCAGAGATCCAACGCCCGCGGACTCATGGAGCAACAACACCGAAATCACCGTCGCCGCGAGACCGAGAATCGCGGGAGTCGTCCGTCTCGGTGCGTCGGCGGCGCGCGGCGCCCGGCCGGCGAGCGCGTCCACCAGCCGCGCGCACCGCGCGTCGGAAATGGTGGGCGGCGAAAGCCTGCCGACCCACGGAATCTGCGGGAGTTCATCGACCGTTCGCATCTCGTTGCCATCCCGCGCGATGCGCGCGATGCACTACGCTACCACCCCTTCGCCTCCCCCATGCTCACCCTCCACGCCATCCGCAAGCAGTTCGGCCCGACCGTCGCCGTCGACGGGCTGTCGCTCGAGGTCGGGGCGGGCGAGGTGTTCGGGCTCCTCGGGCCGAACGGGGCGGGCAAGTCGACGACGATCGCGATCGCGACCGGGCTGCTCGCGCCGGACTCGGGCGGGGTCGACATCCTCGGCCTCGGGTCGCCGACGGCGCGCACGGTGCGCGCGCATCTCGGCCTCGCGCCGCAGGAGATCACGCTGTACGGCGAGCTGACCGCGCGCGAGAACCTGATGTTCTTCGCGCGGCTGTACCGCGTGCGCGACGCGCGGCGCCGGGTCGACGAGCTCCTCGCGCGCGTCGAGCTCGACGGGCGCGCCAACGACCGGGTCGCGGCGTTCTCGGGCGGCATGAAGCGCCGGCTCAACCTCGCGGCGGCGCTCGTGCACGATCCCAAGGTCGTGCTGCTCGACGAGCCGACGGCGGGCGTCGATCCGCAGTCGCGCGCGCGCATCCTCGAGCTGGTGCGCGAGCTCGCGCGCGAGGGCCGGACCATCGTCTACACCACGCACTACATGGAGGAGGCGGCGCGGATCTGCGACCGCGTCTGCATCGTCGACCACGGGCGGATGCTCGACCTCGGCACCGTGTCGGGCCTGATCGCGCGCCATGGCGGCCAGACCGCCGTGACCGTCGAGCGCGACGGGAGCGAGGAGCGCGTGCTGACCACCGACCCGGTCGGCGAGGTCTCGCGCCAGCTCGCGACCGGTGGCGTGACCGGCGTGCGCGTCGAGCGGCCCGACCTCGAGACCGTGTTCCTCTCGCTCACCGGAAGGAGCCTGCGCGAATGAGGGCTCTGATCGCGATCGCCCAGAAGGACCTGCGCCTGCTCTTCCGCGACAAGGGCGATGTGTTCTTCACCTTCGTCTTCCCCGTGATCCTCGCGGTGTTCTTCGGCTTCGTGTTCGGCGGCGGGGGCGGCGCGAGCCGGATCGACCTCGCGCTGGTCGTCGAGAGCGACACGCCGATGGCCGCGGGCATGACGGCCGACCTCACGGCCGATCCCTCGTTCGAGGTCGTGCGCCACGACTCGCGCGAGACGGCGATCGCCGCGGTGCGCGTGGGCAAGGCCACCGCGGCGGTGATCCTGCCCGCGTCGATGAAGGAAGGCGTCGAGGGCCTGTTCACCGGCAGCGGCATCCCGATCCAGGCGATCGTCGATCCGTCGCGCAAGGCCGAGATGGGCCTGATCCAGGGCAAGCTGAACGAGCTCGCGTTCCGCCAGTTCCCGCGGCTGATCGCCGACGGCGAGGCGATGCCGCGCATCCTCGCGCGCGCCCGCGAGGCGCTGCCGTCGATGCAGGGTCTCACGCCGACGCAGCGCCTGACCGCGGGCGGCCTGATCATGGCCGGCGAGGCGTTCTCGAAGTCGCTCGCGCCCGCACCCGCGCCCGCACCCGGCTCGACCGACGCCGCCCCCGCGAATCCCGCCGTCGACGCCGCAGCGCCCGCACCCGCCGCCTGGTCGCCCATCGCCGTGACCATCGAGGAACTCCCGCAGACGCGCGTCCGCCCGCGCAGCTCGTTCGACGTGACCTTCCCGCAGGGCACCGTCTGGGGCCTGGCCGGCTGCATCGGCGCGTTCGCCGCGGGCCTCGTGGTCGAGCGCTCCCGCGGGACGCTCGCGCGCCTGCACCTCGCGCCGATCGCGCGCTGGCAGCTGCTCGGCGGCAAGGGCCTCGCGTGCTTCACGGTGGCGATGATCGTGCAGGTGCTCCTTGCTGCGGTCGCGGTGGTCGCGTTCGGCTCGTCGATCGCGCAGCCGGCGATGCTGCTGGTCGCGTTCGCCGCGTCGGCGGTGTGCTTCTCGGGGCTCGCGATGCTGCTCGCGGCGCTGTGCCGAACCGAGGCCGAGGCCAACGGCGCCGGCCGCGGCGCGATCCTCATCCTCGCGATGATCGGCGGCGGCACCATCCCGCTCTTCTTCATGCCGCCGTTCCTGCGGACGATCAGCTACGGCAGCCCGTTCCGCTGGGCGGTGACGGCGATCGAGGGCGCGTTCTGGCGCGATCTTGCGGTTGCGGACCAGATTGTGCCGATCCTCGTCCTCCTCGGTCTCGGGATCGGCGGGTTCCTTCTCGGCGCCCGTGCAGTGGGGCGTCCGCTCGTCCGATGACGCTCCGCAACCGGAACCGGGGGGTTCTGTAGGATCGCCCCCCTCCTCACGAGGGGCGTTCTGACGCTTCGGAGTGAAACGATGCCCAGTCGAATCGTCGCCAGGAAACTCGAAAAGAGATTCGGACACATCCATGCGGTGCGCGGGATCGACCTCGAGGTCCCCGCGGGACAGGTGCTCGGCTTCCTCGGGCCGAACGGCGCGGGCAAGAGCACCACCATGCGCATGATCACCGGCTTCCTCGAGCCGACCTCGGGCACCGTCGAGCTCGAGGGCATCAGCCTCGCCGACGACCCGATCGCCGCCAAGCGCACCTTCGGCTACCTGCCCGAGGGCGCGCCCGCGTACCCCGACATGACGGTCGAGGAGTTCCTCGGCTTCATCGCGCACGCGCGCGGATTCCGCGGCGCCGACGCGAAGAGCCGCGTCGAGCGCGCGATCGGCCGCGTGAACCTCGAGGGCGTGCGCCGCCAGGCGTTCGAGACGCTGTCGAAGGGCTACAAGCGCCGCACCGGCCTCGCGCAGGCGCTGCTGCACGACCCGGGCATCCTCATCCTCGACGAGCCGACCGACGGACTCGACCCGAACCAGAAGTTCGAGGTGCGCGAGCTCATCAAGGAGCTCGGCGGCGACCGCGCGGTCGTCCTCTCGACGCACATCCTCGAGGAGGTCGAGGCGGTGTGCACGCGCGCGATCGTGATCAACAAGGGCCAGATCGTGTTCGACGGCACGCCCGCCGAGATGGAGGGCCGCGCCCCGCGCGAGGTCACCCGGAACCGCATGGACCATGTCTTCCGCATGATCACGACGGGCGACGTCGCCGCATCGGGCGCCGCAGCGAAGGGAGGCCGCCGATGAGTGGCGCGCCCGCTTCCAACGCACCCGCGCTGAACGCGCGCCAGCGCATCGCGGTCGTCTTCCGCCGCGAGTTCCGCTCGTACTTCCAGACGCCGCTCGCCGCGGTGTTCCTCGTGATCTTCCTGTTCCTCGCGGGGCTGTTCACCTTCAACATCGGCGGGCTCTACGAGCGCAACCAGGCCGACCTGCGGCCGTTCTTCCAGTTCAACCCGTGGCTGTACGTGTTCCTGGTGCCGGCGGTGTCGATGCGCCTGTGGGCCGAGGAGCGCCGCACCGGCACGATCGAGCTCATCATGACGCTGCCCTTCGGCGCGGCGGACCTCGTGATCGGCAAGTTCCTCGCGGCGTGGGGCTTCACCACGGTCGCGCTCGCGCTCACGTTCCCGCTGTGGATCACGGTGTCGTGGCTCGGCAACCCCGACCACGGCACGATCCTGGTCGCGTACCTCGCGAGCGCGCTGCTCGCGGGCGCGTTCCTCGCGGTCGGCTCGTGCCTGTCGGCGCTCACCAAGAACCAGGTGATCGCGTTCGTCCTCTGCGCGGTGGCGTGCTTCGTGCTGCTGCTCGCGGGATTCCCCGCGGTGATCGACTTCCTGCGCGGCTGGGCGCCGGCGGGCGTGGTCGAGGGCCTCGCGTCGACGAGCGCGCTGACCCACTACGAATCGATGATGCGCGGCGTGGTCGACCTGCGCGACGTGCTGTACTTCGCGCTCGTGATCGCGGCGTTCCTCGTGATCAACGTCTTCGCGATCGACTGGAAGAAGTCCGACTGACGGGGCCTCCCCACGGATCCAACGACATGGCAGTCACCGACAAGCGCCGTTCCACCCTCATCGCGACCGCGGGCATCCTGGTCGCGCTCGTCGCCGTGAACACCGCGGCGTGGTTCCTCGTGCGCGGCGTGCGCGTCGACGTCACCGAGGAGCGGCTCTACAGCCTCTCGCCCGGCGTGCGCGAGATCATGGCGAGCCTGCCCGAGCCGGTGCGCCTCGACTTCTACTGGACGCGCGAGCAGGGCGCCGACGTGCCGCAGATCCGCAGCTACGCGCAGCGCGTGCAGGAGTTCCTCGAGGAGCTCGCGCAGGCGTCGGGCGGCATGGTCGAGCTGCGCGTGGTCGACCCCGAGCCCTTCAGCGAGACCGAGGACATGGCGCGCGCCGCGGGCATCTCGCCGCGCACGCTCGACACGACGGGCCGCGTGCTGATGCTCGGCCTCGCGGTCAAGGGCCCGACCGACAAGGTCGAGACCATCCCGTTCCTGTCGCCCGACCAGGAGCCGTTCCTCGAGTACGAGATCGCGCGGCGCATCGTGTCGGTGGGCCGCGACCGCAAGGCCACCGTGGCCGTGCTCTCGACGCTGCCGGAGTCGAAGCCGTTCGACCCCCGCAACCCGATGCAGCAGGGCGGCGGCAAGTACGTGCTCTGGCAGCAGCTCGAGCAGCTCTTCGAGGTGAAGCGCGTCGATCCCGCCGCGCCCGCGATCCCGCCCGAGGCGGGCGTGCTCCTCGTCGTCCAGCCGCGCGAGCTCAAGGACGACGCGCTGCGCGCGATCGACGCGTGGGCCGTGTCGGGCAAGCCGCTGATCGTGCTCGCCGATCCGTGGTGCGAGAGCGATCCCGCCGCGAAGGGCATGGACTTCGGCTCGACCGGCGCGGGCTCGACCTACGACCTCGGCCCGCTGCTCGCGCAGTGGGGCGTCGCGATCGACAAGGAGAATGCCGTCGCCGACCTCGGCTTCGCCACGCGCATCATGTACCGCTCGCAGGGCGGGCAGGTGATGCAGATGTCGCACCCCGCGTGGCTGTCGATGAACAAGGACGGCATCGCGAAGGACGACCCTGTCACCGCGCAGATCGCGCAGCTCAACCTCAAGGGCGCGGGCGCCATCGCCACGCTGCCCGGCGCCCGGACGGTCGTCTCGCCCATCCTCACCAGCACGAAGGATGTGCAGATGATCCAGACCCTCAAGCTCGGCTTCTTCGGCGAGGTCGACCGCCTGGTGCGCGACTTCAAGTCGCTGGGCACCCCGGTGTCGATCGGCGTGCGGATCACGGGCGAGATCGAGAGCGCGTATCCCGCCGCGGGCTCCGGCGACGGCGCCGCCGCGGGCACGCGCGCGAAGGGCAACGCGAGCATCCTGCTCGTGGCCGACGCCGACCTCCTCGACGACGAGAACTGGATCGCGGCCGACCCGCAGACCGGCGAGCTCCGCACCACCGGCGACAACGGCGCCTTCATCGTCGCCGCGCTCGAGCAGGCGACCGGCGACCGGCTGCTGTCGGGACTTCGCTCGCGCGGCGGGTACGCGCGTCCGTTCGACACCGTCGACGCGATGCGCAAGGACGCCGAGAAGCGCTACCTCACCCGCGAGCAGGAGCTCGAGGACCAGATCAAGAAGGGCGAGATGCGCATCAACGAGCTGCAGCGCGAGCGCGGCGCCTCGGGCGCGGGCGCGGTCGACGCGAACGGCTTCCTCGTGCTCACCCCCGAGCAGGCCGAGGAGCTCAAGAAGCTCGAGCAGGCCTCGAAGGACGCGCGCCGCGAGCTGCGCGAGGTGCAGCGCTCGCTGCGCGCCGAGATCGAGAGCACGGGCACCCGGCTCATGGTGCTCAACGTGGTCGCGTGGCCGCTCGCGGTGGCGACGCTCGCGACCGGATGGATCTCGCTCCGCTACCGCCGCCAGCGCGGCAAGTGAACCCGCGCGATCGAACCCGCGCACGCGCATCCGCCAGGACCCGCCGATGAAGTCATCCACCCTCGCCATCGTCCTCGCCGTCGCCGCCGCCAGCGTCGGCGGCGCCTACTTCGCGCTCTCGCGCGGCACGCGGACCGCGGAGTTCGAGCCCGGCGCCGTCTTCTTCGCCGAGCTCGCGGCCAGGTCGGGCTCCGTCGACCGCATCGAGCTCGAGCGCGGCGGCAAGCGGCTCGAGCTCGTGCGCGACGGCAACCAGTGGCGCCTCGCGACCAGCGACGGCTACCCCGCGCGCTTCGAGGAGATCAAGGGTCTCGTCTCCGGCCTCGCGGGCCTCAAGGGCGACCAGAAGATGACCGCGCGCAGCGACCGCCACGGCGAGCTCGCCCTCGCCTGGCCGGACGATTCCGGACGCGGCGCCCGCGCGCGCCTGCTCGCCGGCGGCGAGCCGGTGCTCGATGTGATCCTCGGCGAGGAGCGCGCCAATCCGCGCGCGCAGTTCATCCGCCGCGGCGGCGAGGACCAGACCTGGCGCGTGCTCGGCTCGGTGCTCGTCGACATCGAGCCGCGGCGCTGGGTCGAGGCCGAGCTGCTCGCGATCCCCGATGGCGAGGTGCGCGGCGTGACCGTCAACGGCCTGCACATCGCCGCCGAGGATGGTCCGGACGGCAAGGTCTCCTACAAGGTGATCGAGAGTTCGCCGCTCGTCGCCCCGACCGAGTTCGACTGGACGCCCACGCGCCGCGCGACCGCGCTGCGCACGATGCCGTCGTGGCTGTCCCGGCTCGAGCTCGAGGATGTGCGCAAGGCGAAGGGCGGGCCCGAGGCCGCCGCTGCCGACCCCGCGATCTCGCCCGAGTTCGACATGGTGCGCGGCACGCTCAAGGTCCACGCCGTGCGCGAGGGCGACGCGGTGTGGATCTCGTTCGCCGCGAAGGCGAAGGACGGCGCGCCGAGCGCCGCCGAGATCAACGCGAAGAAGAAGTACCCGGGCGACCCCTATGTGCCCGACTGGACGGAGTTTGCCGCCAAGCACGCGGGCTGGGAGTACAGGCTCCCCGCGTGGAAGCTCAACTCGCTCGACGAGGCGAACAAGATCCCGGCGGCGAGCGAGCAAGCGGCCGATCCGGCGGCGCCGACCGTGATCCCGAGCGCCGGCTGACCCGGTGGCGGGCCGCTGCCCCGCGACGGGTCCACGCGACCATTTGCAAGAATCTTGATCATTCGTTGTCACGCTGCGGCGTTTCGCACGCCTAGATGGCTGTGGCGGCGGGTGTCCGCGCGCCATCGCGAGATTCTGTCGCATGAACGGGAAATCCCCGTATTGCCTCGCGAGGAATGCGTATGTCCTGCAGGCTCCGGCCTGCCGCCGTCGGCCCCGGATGGCTTGGCCGCGTGATCGCCGTGAATTCAACAAGGAGAAGAATCTTGAGCGTATCGATCAAATCATCGTGCTCCACTCCCCGGGGAAGGGCTTCGGAGCACAGGACGGCGGTGCTCCTCTCGGCCGTACTGGTCGTCCCGTGCGCGAGTTGGTGGCCCGCCGCGGCTATGGCGCAGACGGCGGTGCCGGCGTGCCCGATCGGCAAGTGCGTTCGGTTCTCGGGCGCGCCCTTCACCGCGGCCAGCGACATCCTCCCGCTTGGCGTGGGGTATCGGGTCTCGATGAGCTCGAGGGGCGAGCGGTTGTGAAACCACCCGATATCTGCGCGTGCGATCGCCCCACGCCTGAGTTCCGCGTCGGACTCCAGGCTGCGCTGATTGTCGACGGATTTGCCACCGTCGACGAGTTCCGATCGTGGCTCTTGGAGGCGATCGTCCGCGAGCCTCTTGTTGCGGAAGTCCAGGTAACAGCCCTTTGCGACCGAATGTTCGATGGAGGCCAATCATGACGATCTATCCGCGGAAGCACCCACCGGTCGTAGGCTCCGCCGTGGCCTTCGCCGCAGTGTGCTTTGGTATCCAAACTTCGGCGCTGCACGCCGCGCCTCAGACGCAAGCGGTCGCGGATGGCACGGCCATCTCCGCGCACGTCGTGGTGCCGGGCTCGAACAGCCGCTCGGCGATCGATGTCGAATTTCTCGGAGGGCCCGTGGGCGGGTCGGATGCCTACTGGATCCTTCGGGACGCAGGGACGGTCGACTACTTCGGTGCAAGGAGCGGCTTCGAGAATCGTGCTCCCGTCGCGCCGCTTGCCCAGGTCGTCGGCGGTGCGGTCGGCCGCCGCGCCGACGGGACGATCGTCTCTTGGTCCGGTGGTCCGTACGTTCCGCCGTCCGGCGGCTTCATCGACGTCGCATCCCTCGGAGGAAATGCGGCGATTCGCACAGATGGGCGGATGTTCACCTGGGGGTTCTTCGAGGTCAGCGTGCCTTTCACAGATGCCGGGCCGTTCGTCGACGTGGAGGTCACACCGAGGGCCGTGGTCGCTCGCCGTTCGGACGGCACGCTCACAAGCTGGGGCGTTGCGTCAGCCTTTCCCGCTGGTTCGTATGCCGAGCACAAGCTGGCGTATGCAGCCGGCTTGAACATCGGCGTCGCCCGTCGTCTCGACGGCACCTTGGCGGTCATCGGACCCGTCTCGACGCCAGAGGCCTTTCGGTTGCGGGCGTACGGACGCTGCCTCGCCGGACCGCGGAACATCGCGGCGATCGACGCGAATGGTGCGCTCTGGGTCGCGGGCGATGCGGCGGCGGAGCGGCGGTACGAAGGCCCCTTCGTCGACGCCGCCATCGGTTCGAGGAGTTTCCTCGCGCTTCGCCCTGACGGCAGCGTTGTAAAGCAGTCTGCAGCCGAGACAGGTCCTGGGTCGACCGAACAGAATCTCGCCTTCGGTGCCACTGGGCCGCGCTTCGAACTCACGGCACTCGATGACACGGTCGTCGTGGCGGTCGCCGGCTCCCTGGCGACCGGCACGCGTCGGTCGACCTTCGCGTTGAGTGGAAGCGGCGTGCTCCGCGTGATCGACGGAGCCCCATGGCCGGGCATGAACTCCGATGCAGGCGGCGTGATCGCGCGAGACATCGTCGCCGTGTATCCGTTTCTGCTCTGGAGCGGAGCTGGAGGCGGAATTCTGGTTCGGGCGAGGAACGGTGCGCTCACGGGGTTCGCTGCATACCCGCCGGGAAGCGACCAGTCCGCGCTCGGCGGGTATCACGCACCGGCAGGGTTCTTCTCGGAGTTCATCGGCGAGACGAAGTCTGCCGCGGGGCGGATGATGTTCGGGATCGATGTGAACGGCGACCTCGTGTCGTGGAATCCGACGATCGCGCGCCCGCGGGCTTCCGTCGAGGTCGCGCAGTGCCTGATCGCGGCCGGGCAGTACCAATCCACGCAGAGCGGCCTCGGGGGCGCCATCGTGCTCGCTTACTCGCTCGCGGAGGGCTGGCAGTGCTTCGGTGATGGGAACGGGACCTTGTGCGTTCCTTCGGGCCAGCCCGTTGACGGAATGCGACTTCTCGCGACGGGACAGCAGGGCGCGCTCAACGGGCCTGCATTCGCGCGAGATGCGAGCGCGGAGATCCTCACGTGGGGATCGCCGCAACTCGCGGGTGGAGCGCCAGTCGGACCGGTCAAGAAGTTCGGGATCGTCGATCGAGGCGCTGGTCAGCTGAGTGGGTGCTTGATTCGACCGGAAGGTGGGTTCGAAGCATGGGGTGTCGATGCGACGGCGATGTCCTTCTGGTCCCTCAACGACCCCTCCTTTTCCGCGAACGACATCGTGCAGACGATGTCGCAGTGCACGGTGCGGGTCGGCGCGGGCGACTGCGACGGCGACGGGGTCCTGGATTGGGATGAGATCGTCTCCGCGGGTGCGGCGGGCGACTGCAACGACAATGGGATTCCCGACTCCTGCGACATCGCGGCAGGGGAGCCGGATGCCGATGGCGACGGCGTGCCCGACGCCTGTGCCCGCGCGGCGGTGGGCGACCTGAACGGCGACGGTCGTGTGAACGGGCCGGACATCGCCATCCTGCTGTCTGCATGGGGAGGCGGGAAGCCCGGCGCGGCGGACCTGAACGGCGACGGATCGGTGAACGGCGCGGACCTCGCGCTGCTGCTCTCGAACTGGACGGACTGACGCCGTCGCTTCGGCGCGGCAGGAAGACAACCTGGCACCAACCTGCAGAACGCGGTTGGTGCCAGGTTGGTGCACGGTTGGTGCCAGGCACCGACGTTGCCGCACCTGAAATCCCGCAGCCAAGAATCCCGCAGCCAAGAATCCCGCAGCCAAGAATCCCGCAGCCAGGGCGCGGGATACGCTGCCTCCCCAGGCGAGTGCGTGTGCGTCCATGCGCCGGCGGTCACATGCGCGGCACCATCCATCCACGCCCCGCGACTCCATCCGAGTCGAATCCGTCGCCCGCCTGAATCCTCGAGCTGATCAAGCAAGCTCGACGATTCGCTGGCCGGATTCGAACGCCGCAACGATCGAGGGCAGGGCGCGCTCGAACGCTCGAAGGAGCGCGTCGCGGCGGCAGTTTCCAATCCTGACCCAGAGAAGCCTTCCACAATCGCCCCGGCGGTTTGCGAGGAAGAACAGATCCTCGTCCTTGCTCACGACGATTCGATCCTCGCGTGTCGCCCACTGCCACAGCGCAGCATCGCTCGCTGCGTCGAGATTCACCATCGCCACATGCAGGCTGTCGTGGCCCGCGTCCGCGAGGAACCGGGAAAGGCTCGGAGGGAGCTGGTTGTCGACCACGAATCTCATGCGACTCGAACGACGGCATGGTTCGTCTGGACAGCCGCATAGGCGATCGCGGCCAGCACGTCGTCGCGCTCGAGGCTCGGGTAGTCGCCGACGATCTCTTCGATCGTGGCTCCGTTGGCGAGCAGCTCGAGCAGGTCAGAGACGCGCATTCGGGTTCCGCGGATGCACGGACGACCGCCGCACTTGCCAGGCTCGATGGTGATTCGGTCGAGGAGGGAGGAGCTCACGGGATCGAGTATACACCCTGGACTATGCATCGCTTCGGAGCGCGACGCGCGAGCTCCAACCCCGATGCCGACCGCCTCCCAGGGTGCCAGGTTGGTGCCTGGCACCAACCTGGCGAACCGGGAAGGTGCCGTGCACCGATGCGGAACCTCGGATGCGCGGACTTCCTCGATGCTTCCGTGCGTGAAAAGGACAACCTGGCACCAACCTGCAGAACGCGGTTGGTGCCAGGTTGGTGCACCGTTGGTGCCAGGCACCGCCGCTACCGATACGAGCTCATCGGCTCGCACGCGCACACCAGGTTGCGGTCGCCGTACGGGTTGTCGACGCGTCCGACGCTCGGCCAGAACTTGAAGTCGCGCAGCCACGGCGCGGGATACGCCGCCTCCTCGCGCGAGTACTTGTGCGTCCACTCGCTCGCGGTCACATGCGCGACGGTGTGCGGCGCGTTCTTGAGCACATTGTCGGCCTTGTCGGCGCGGCCCTCCTCGATCGCGCGGATCTCGGCGCGGATCGCGATGAGCGCGTCGCAGAAGCGGTCGAGCTCGGCCTTCGACTCGCTCTCGGTCGGCTCGATCATGAGCGTGCCCGGCACGGGCCACGACATGGTCGGCGCGTGGAAGCCGTAGTCCATCATGCGCTTGGCGATGTCGTCGATCTTGATGCCCGCCGTCCTCTCGAACATGCGGAAGTCGAGGATGAACTCGTGCGCGCACAGGCCGTGCTTGTTGGTGTAGAGCACGCTGAAGTGCGGCTTCAGGCGCGCGGCCATGTAGTTCGCGTTGAGGATCGCGACCTCGGTCGAGCTCTTGAGGCCCTTGGCGCCCATCATGGCGATGTACATCCACGAGATCACGAGGATCGACGCGCTGCCGTACGGCGCCGCCGAGATCGGGCCGATCGCGTGCTTGCCCGCCGAGAGCGGACGGTTGACCGGGTGACCCGGCAGGAAGTCCTTGAGATGCGCCGCGACGCCGATCGGGCCCATGCCGGGACCGCCGCCGCCGTGCGGGATGCAGAAGGTCTTGTGCAGGTTGAGGTGGCAGACATCGGCGCCGATGTGGCCGGGGCTCGTGAGGCCGACCTGCGCGTTCATGTTCGCGCCGTCCATGTACACCTGGCCGCCGTGGCGGTGGATGATCGCGCACGCCTCCTTGATGCCCTCCTCGAAGACGCCGTGCGTCGACGGGTAGGTGATCATGAGCGCGCCGAGGTTCTTCGAGTGCTCCTCGGCCTTCTTCGCGAGGTCCGCGAGGTCGATGTTGCCCTCGCCGTCGCACTCGATGGCGACGACCTTCATGCCCGCCATCACCGCGGTCGCGGGGTTGGTGCCGTGCGCCGAGGTCGGGATGAGGCACACGTCGCGGTGCGCCTCGCCGCGGTGCTCGTGGTAGGCGCGGATCACCAGAATGCCCGCGTACTCGCCCTGCGAGCCGGCGTTCGGCTGCAGGCTCATCGCGGCGAAGCCCGTCGCCTCGCACAGCCAGTGCTCGAGCGTGCGGAACATCTCCGCGTAGCCCTGCCACTGGTCGCGCGGCGCGAACGGATGGATCTGGCCGAACTCGGGCCAGGTGACGGGGATCATCTCGCTGGTCGCGTTCAGCTTCATCGTGCACGAGCCGAGCGTGATCATCGAGTGCACCAGGCTCAGGTCCTTCGACACGAGCTTGTTGATGTAGCGGAGCATCTCGTGCTCGCCGTGGTAGCGGTTGAACACCTCGTGCTGCATGAACGGCGCGGTGCGCGCGAACGCGCCCGGGATGCAGCCGGTCGCGGCCTCGATGCTCGCCGCGCCCACGGGCGACTTCTTGCCGCCCGCGAAGACCTCGAGCAGCGCGTCGATGTCGGCGAGCGTGGTCGACTCGTCGAGCGTCACGCCGACGGTGCCGTCGCCGTAGCTGCGCAGGTTGATGCGGTGCGCGTTCGCGGCCGCGAGCACCTCGCTGGCCGAGATGCCGCCGCCGAGCTTGATGCGCAGCGTGTCGAAGAACGCTCCCGTTCCGCAGTCATGCCCGAGCTTCGCCAGCCCGCGCGCGAGCGTGAGCGTGAGGCGATGCACGCGGTCGGCGATCTTCGCGAGCCCGTCCGGCCCGTGGTAGGTGCCGTACATGCCCGCCATCACGGCGAGCAGCACCTGCGCGGTGCAGATGTTCGAGGTCGCCTTGTCGCGGCGGATGTGCTGCTCGCGGGTCTGGATCGCCATGCGCAGCGCGCGGTTGCCGTGGCTGTCGCGCGAGACGCCGATGATGCGGCCCGGCATCTTGCGCACGTACTGCTCGCTGGTCGCGATGAACGCGGCGTGCGGGCCGCCGAAGCCCATCGGCACGCCGAAGCGCTGCGCGCTGCCGATCGCGATGTCGGCGCCCCACGATGCCGGGGTGTTGAGCGCGACGAGCGCCAGCGGATCGCACGCGGCCACGACCAGCGCGCCCTTCGCGTGCGTCTTCTCGGCGAGCGACTTGTAGCACTCGATGCGGCCGTCGGTGGTCGGGTACTGGACGAGCGCGCCGCAGAACTCCTCGCTCGGCTCGAACTTGGCGGGATTGCCCACGACGACCGTGATTCCCAGCCACTTCGCGCGCATCTCGACGACGGCGATCGTCTGCGGGTGGCAGTCCTCGGCCACGAAGAACTTCGTGCGCGTCTCGCCCACGATGCCCTGGCACATGCTCATCGCCTCGGCGGCGGCGGTGCCCTCGTCGAGCAGCGACGCGCCCGCGAGCGGCAGGCCCGTGAGCTCGGAGATCATCGTCTGGAAGTTGAGGAGCGCCTCGAGGCGGCCCTGCGCGACCTCGGCCTGGTACGGCGTGTAGGCCGTGTACCACGCGGGGTTCTCGAGGATGTTCCGCAGGATCACGCCCGGCACGATCGTGTCGGTGTAGCCCATGCCGATGAACGAGCGGTGGACCTTGTTCTGCTGCGCGACGCGCTTGAGCGCCGCGAGCGTCTCGGCCTCGCCGCGCTCGACGCCCTTCACGGTGATGGTCGGATCGTCGATCTCCATCGGGCGCGAAAGGCGGATCGAGCCGGGCACGGCCGCCGCGATGAACTGCTCCATCGAGGCGTAGCCGCAGGCACCGAGCATGGTGCCCGTCTCCGCGACCGTGTGCGGGATGTGGCGGCGGTAGAAGGTGTCGGTGGGGCCGAGCGTGGTGATGCCGGCGGGCGCGTTCGTGGTCGGAGCGGTGGTCACGGTGGTCATCGCGTTGGGATCGAGGCGCCTGCGGGCGCGGTGCGGGTTCTGCCGAAGCGTCGAGTATAGGAAGAATGGCGTCGGCTCCGCAGCGTGCGGAGGTGCCGGTGGTACGCTTCGCTCCATGACCGCGCAACCGTCCGCGTTTATCGCTGCCCGTCCGTCCGCACGCATTTCTGCCTTCGCCGCAGGGGTTTCCGCGATCGCGATCGCGGTTCTCGGCGCATGCAGCGCGACGGAGAAGCCCGCCGACGCCGGGAAGCCCGCGACCGCGGTCGTCGCGAAGGCGGGGGCCGACTCCGCCAAGCCCGCGGTGGCGCGCCCGAAGAAGGCGGTCCGAACGCCGCCGCTCGGCGACGGCTCGGCGGTGCGCGGCGGCGCTGGTGGCGGCGAGGTCATCCCCGGCAGTGTCAATGTGTACACCTTCGATCCGGAGCCGGTGTTCACGCCGGTCGACGCGTCGACGGTCTCGATCGCGCATGTCCTCGCCGACCTCGGCGCCGATGCGGCCGAGTGGTACCAGCATGTGCAGACGCTCTCCAATCCCTGGTTCGAGGGACGCGTGCCGGGCAGCGAGGGCATCGACCACGCCGCCGACTACGTCGCGTGGTGGATGCAGAAGGCCGGGCTCGAGCCGGCGTTCGCGCAGGACGCGGCCGAGACCGCGACCGTCGGCGCGGATGGCGCGGGCGCGAACGCGACTCCGAACGCGACCGCGAATGCGAATCCGAATCCGAATTCGAATCCGAATTCAAATCCTTGGCGCCAGCCCTTCGAGCTCTCCGGCAACGCGCGCAGGGTGAAGTCGAGCTCCCTGACGCTCGCCGGCGCCGACGCCGCGCTGAAGGGCGCGACCGCGATGAAGAACTCCGGCGGCGGGACCGTCGAGCTGCCGCTCGCGTTCGCGGGCTACGGCATCGTCGAGGGCCAGGACGGCTACACCAGCTTCGGCGCCGACGAGCGCTTCGAGGGCCGCGTGGTGCTCGTCCTGCGCGGCGAACCGCTCGACGCCGAGGGCAAGTCGCGCTGGGGCGGCGAGAAGATGACCGCGGCCTCGAGCCTCGCGGGCAAGCTCGATGCGCTGCGCTCGCGCGGCGCCGCCGCGGTGATCATCGCCGAAGCGCCCGGCGCCACCGTGTCGGGTTCCTCCGGCCGCAAGGCCAACTTGCTCGCCATGAGCGCCGACAGCCTCGGCGGCGAGCTCGGCATCCCGTGCTTCTTCGCCGACGCCGAGGCCGCCGACGCGATCGCGAAGGCCGCCGATCCCGAGGGGCGCGACCTCGCCGCGCTGCGCGCGCTCGCCGACGCGGGCACGAAGGACGCGCCCGCGCGCACCGTGCTCGGCAAGGACGGCGCGCCCGTCCGGCTCGCGGTCGAGATCGACAGCGGCAACACCGTCACCCACAACGTGGGCGGCATCCTGCGCGGCAAGGGCAGGCTCGCCGACGAGTGGATCGTGATCGGCTCGCACTACGACCATGTCGGATACGGCCTGTACGGCGCCGATCCGTCGAACCGCGGCAAGGTGCACCCGGGCGCCGACGACAACGCGAGCGGCACGGCGGGCATGCTCGTCACCGCGCGCCGACTCGCGCGCGCCTACGCCGACGCGCCCGAGGGCGCGGAGCTGCGCAGCGTGCTCTTCCTCGCCTTCAGCGCCGAGGAGGTCGGCCTCAACGGCTCGCGCGCCTTCATCAAGGACCCGTCGATCGCCGCCGACAAGCTCGACATCATGCTGAACATGGACATGATCGGCCGCATGCGCGGCAAGGAGCTCGTGGTCGGCGGCGTGCACAGCGCGCACGGGCTCGCCGAGTCGCTGCAGCCGATGTTCGTCGACAGCGGGCTCAAGATCTACGCCGACCCGAGCGGTCGCGGGCCGAGCGACCACGCGCCGTTCTACGGCGCGGGCATCCCGGTGCTGTTCTTCTTCAGCGGCGTGCACGACGTCTATCACAAGCCGGGCGACCAGGGATACTCGGTCGATCCGCGCGGGATCCCGGCGATCCTCGGGCTCGTCGAGCGGATCGCGCTCTGGCGCGCCGGCGACGCGAAGCGGCTCGAGTACTGGAACGGCGTGCCCAAGCAGGCGCCCGCCGCCGAGCAGGGCGCCGCGCAGGCTCCCGCCGCGCAGGCCGGTGGCAGCGACCGCGGCTACGCACCGGTGCGGCTCGGCATCCAGCCGGGGCTCACCGAGGAGGGCGAGTCGGGCATCCGCGTCGAGGGCGTGAGCGAGGGCACGAGCGCCGCCGACGCGGGCATCAAGGCCGGCGACGTCCTGCTCGCGTGGAACGGCGATTCGCTTGACTCCACGGCGTCGATGATGACGAAGCTCCGCGCCACCAAGCCCGGCGATGTGGTCAAGATGCGCATCCTGCGCGGCAACGCCGAGCTCACGATCGATGTCAAGATGAAGGCGTCGACGGCCGCGCGCCGTCCCGCCGACGAGTGAACCCATGCAGCACCTGAACCGCCACTCCATCGCCGCGCTCCTCCTGGGCGCGGCGATTCCTTTCCACGCCGCCTGCGAGCCAACCACGCCTGCGCCTGCGCCGGCAACCCCGCCGGTGGCGGAGACGGTCACGCCCGCGGCGGATGCGACCACCCTGGCGCCGGCCGCGCTCTACGGCACCTGCGAGCCCGGCGAAGGCGGCAGCGGCAAGACCTACATGGGCCGCGAGATCGCGGAGGTCATGGGCCACTTCGGCGTGGGATGGCTCGAGCGCCCCGAGCGCGAGCGCGAGGAACGCACCGACCTGCTCGTCGGCGCGCTCAAGCTGCGTCCCGCCGACGCGGTCGCCGACATCGGCGCGGGCAGCGGCTACTTCACCATGCGCATGTCGCCGCTCGTGCCCGAGGGCGTGGTCTACGCCACCGACATCCAGCAGGAGATGCTCGACATCGTCAAGGAGCGCGCGCTCGAGGAAGGCGCGCTCAACGTCATGCCCGTCATGGGCCGCATCGACCACTGCGGGCTCGAGCCGAGCAGCGTCGACATCGTCCTGTTCGTCGACGCGTACCACGAGTTCTCGCATCCGCGCGAGATGATGGAGTCGATCGTCACGGCGCTGAAGCCGGGCGGCCGCGTCTACCTCGTCGAGTACCGCCTGGAGGATCCGTCCG
This sequence comes from Phycisphaerales bacterium, assembly GCA_049318425.1. GTDB lineage: Bacteria > Planctomycetota > Phycisphaerae > Phycisphaerales > SM1A02 > QWPT01. The sequence goes on from JBMOGJ010000002.1 coordinate 27,466, forward strand.
TCCTCATCAAGGAGCGCCACAAGATGAGCGAGAAGCAGGCGCGGCTGGAGATGGAGGCGGTGGGGCTTGCCTTTGTCCTGAACATCGGCGTGCTGCCGCAGCAGCACATCCTCGTGTTCCGCCGCGATTGACGGCACGGGCCGACGACCGCGCCACGCGCGCCGGCGTCTCGCTCACTCGTCTGTCGTCACCACGCGGCGCCGTCGCTGCGGAGGTCGGTCGAACGGCGGGAGGCCACGCGGTCCGACGCCGGGCAGCGACGGGGCGGGTGCGGTCCCGAGCCTCTCCTCCCCGAACCTCTCATTCACGAGGCTATCCCCCGAAACCGACTTGTGCGACCCCGGCATCACCGACGCAGGAGCCTGCGGGGGCACGGTGTCGGAGAGCACGAAGATGAACCGCAGCGCGCACACCACTCCATTCGCTGGCATGCCGGGAAGCAGGTAGTTCGGATTGGCCTCGATCCAAGCCTCCGTCCAGGGCACGGTCGTCCGGAACCCGTACATCGTCCAGCCCGGAGGAATGGCGCTGGTGTTGATGTGCCCGAGATTGAACTTGTGCGCGTGGAGTTCCCCGTTCGCGAGCCGCACCTTGAGGATCCGGAAGTTGGTGTAGAGGGGTGCGAGGATGTTCGTGACTCCGGAGTACGCCAGGCCGTATGCCGCGCTCGGATTCATGGGCTTCACGCGAGCCAGGATGGGAATCGACACGTCCTGCGGGAACATGACTTCCTGCACCGGCTGCGAAGCGATCGTCGAGACTACAAACGGATCGAGGTTGTCGATGCCCCAGCCGAGTTGGTCGAGTGTGCCAGGTGGATAGCGCGGATAGCCCGGCATCGACATCCAGTCGAAATTGTGGATGGTGTAGGGCGCGCCCTGCGCCCACGACGCCATGAAGCTGGGGTTGCTGCGACGTCCTTCGAAGAAGGTGACCTGTGCCTGCGCGGGGGGGGCCAGGAACGGGAGTAACGCCATGAGCACGGAAACGATGTACTTGGTCATGAATCACCTCCATAGAGGACCTGCATGAGGAGGCTGCACGCCCCGCACCGCTGCGCGGGAAGGGCCTCGAGATACCAGTCTCTAAATGAACCAAAGCAGTCGAAGCCGAGGCAGGACAACGCGGTGCCCAGCTCGGCGTCTCGACGAACGCGCGCGCTTGGACACGTGCAGGGTCCCCACGCCGCGAGAAGTGCGGCGAAGGCGCGTGGTCCAACCGCAGGCTCGAGCGCGAGGCCGGCGGGATGGTTGCACGCAGTCTCCCCCCATGCCGAGAGGAGTGCCGCGATGTCGGCGGAATCAACCACATCATCTCCCGTGAGGTCCGCGGCACACCAGACGGGATCAAGTCGGGCTGCACGTGTTCCAAACCCCGATGCGGCCACAGTGCAGGCAATACTGCCGCTCTCGCTGACCGCCGTGGCGGTCGAGTCGTCCCCGCTGACCATCACTCCACCTCCACACCCCGAGAGATACATGTCTGTTGGTGTCACCGAAAGGTAGTTCTCAGCGCAGCCCTCGTACCAAAGCGTCGGAATGTGCAGGTACCGCTCGCCCACCACCCAGGTTGAAGCCCCGACCTCCGCAGCGTCGGTCGCTTCAGATCCGGCGCTGGTCTCCACAGGAGCATCGACGATTTCAGCCTGCCAGCCGCCCGTGGCAGTTGGCCGCCAGATGACCGCGAAGTCTCGGCAGCCTGGTTCGATCGGATATCGCAATGAGCCGGCGACCAACGGAGGTGTTCCTCCGACCACGGCGCCACCCACTCCAGGTGCAAACGCAATGACAGACCCAATCGGGCTCATCGGGAGTGTCCATTGAAGGGGAATAGCCTCCGACTCACAACTCTGGAAGCCGCACGGTCCGCGGCTTCCAAAGGCGACTGCGCCCAATGAGGTGGTCGCCACGGCCGTGGCGCGTGCGACGAAGCCAGGCATCTGCCAATCTTCCAGGGGAAGGATTGTCGCGCCGGGTTCCGCAACAACCGCGAAGGGCAGGTTGCGAGTTCCCCCAGCTCCCCCAAACTGGCAGATCGGGAAATCAAAGGTGCCGACGACCCAGAATGGTGAGGCCTCTGCGATCTCGATGTTCGCGATCGCCGTCGCGGTCTCTGGAAGGAGTGCGATGATCTCCGGCGCGCCCGTGGGGCTGGCGATGTTCCAGCGTGCGACCACGAGATCTGAACCGAACCTCGCGGTGCCAACGACTATTCCGTGGCTGTTCAGCGCGAACGCGTCGTTCACGGCACCCGCCAGGATCTGGATCGGCGGGCTGGCGGCGGGATTCCACACGAACCCACCCGCATCGATCTCGCGACGCCAAGAGCCAACCACGATGCCCTCGTTGGTCATGTCCGCCGTCGCCGAAGAGACGACATCGCCAAGTACGGCCTCGAGCGCGGCATGAATGTCGTGGTAGTGAAAGCGACCCGGCGCCTGCTGGGGCACAGCGGATGCCGTTGGTTCAAGCGCGCGCAGCGCAACGCCGAAGGCTCCAGCCGTGCGCAACACAACCTGGCGGCGCGAAGTGTCTTGGTTCTTCATGGATTCGGGGATCGTGGTTGAAGAGGGTGTCGGCGCGGTGAAAATGAGGCTAGGCCTGAACTGGCCTACGGTTCGAGGGCACGGTGTGTCCGTGTTCCATAGCGAACGCGGTAATGTTCTACGACTCGCTGCGGCACTGCCACGCCCGTTGGATGCGGAAGCCGATGCGGATGATAGGGGGGGCGAAGCCGCCTACTGTCGACGGTACAGCAAATATTGATGCAGAAAAAACTTTTGTGAACAATTTCCAATAGACACATGGAGTCGGCTGCGACTCGCCAGACAGAGCACGAAGACTATGGGGCGTTCGTCGTGCCCATGGCAGGCCTTGGAGGCTTTGGTGGTCGCTCACTCGTCTGTCGTCACCACGCGGCGCCGTCGCTGCGGAGGTCGGTCGAACGGCGGGAGGCCACGCGGTCCGACGCCGGGCAGCGACGGGGCGGGTGCGGTCCCGAGCCTCTCCTCCCCGAACCTCTCATTCACGAGGCTATCCCCCGAAACCGACTTGTGCGACCCCGGCATCACCGACGCAGGAGCCTGCGGGGGCACGGTGTCGGAGAGCACGAAGATGAACCGCAGCGCGCACACCACTCCATTCGCTGGCATGCCGGGAAGCAGGTAGTTCGGATTGGCCTCGATCCAAGCCTCCGTCCAGGGCACGGTCGTCCGGAACCCGTACATCGTCCAGCCCGGAGGAATGGCGCTGGTGTTGATGTGCCCGAGATTGAACTTGTGCGCGTGGAGTTCCCCGTTCGCGAGCCGCACCTTGAGGATCCGGAAGTTGGTGTAGAGGGGTGCGAGGATGTTCGTGACTCCGGAGTACGCCAGGCCGTATGCCGCGCTCGGATTCATGGGCTTCACGCGAGCCAGGATGGGAATCGACACGTCCTGCGGGAACATGACTTCCTGCACCGGCTGCGAAGCGATCGTCGAGACTACAAACGGATCGAGGTTGTCGATGCCCCAGCCGAGTTGGTCGAGTGTGCCAGGTGGATAGCGCGACGGAGCGTCTGAGAATCGGCCGTGGCGCCGTGCCACTCGGTCGGAGCACTGGAAGTGGGAATCGATGGTCGGAACCGAGGTTCGGCGCGGAGTGTCGCGGGGGGTCTGTCGCGAGGGTTCGCTGCGAGGATTTGTCGCAGGCGATCCGCCGGGAGACTCGTGCAGTCCCGCGGAACCACCCGCGTCAGGCGTTCGTTCGCCCGCTCAGTCCCACTTGAACACGCCCTTCTTCCAGGCATAGACGTAGGCGATGACGCTCGTCGCGAGGAAGAAGAGGATTCGCCCGAGGTAGAGCTTGGCCTCGGGGCTGCCCGGGTCGAGCTGCGAGTAGCTCACGGCCCACGGGTAGAGGAAGATGATCTCGACGTCGAACAGCAGGAAGGTCACGGCCATCATGTAGAAGCGCACGTTGAAGCGCTTCCGCGTGGTGCCGATCGGGTCCATGCCCGCCTCGTAGGTCATGCCCTTGATGGCGCCCTCGGCGCGGGGGCCGAGGACCGTGCTGAGCACGATGTTCGCGATGACGAACACGATCGCCATGGACGCGATGACGGCGACGGGGAGGTAGTTGAGGAGGTCGGTTTCGGCCAACATCGGTCGCGCAAGATAGCACAGGGGTCGGGGGCGGGAGGGCGGGTCGGTTCGACGCGCCCCGCGGCCGCGTGCCGCCGTCACATCCCCGCGGCCGCGCGCCGCCGTCACATCCCCGCGGCGGAGGCCGCCGTCACATCCACGCCATCTCGGGTCGGCGCTCCGCGACCGCCAGTTGCGCCTCGAGGGCGGCACCCACGCCGATAAGCGTCGCCTCGTCGAACGGATGACCGATCAGGGTGATCGACCGCGGCTGGTTCGGCGCGTCGAATCCGCCGCGCAGGACGAGCGTGGGGTGACCCGTCGCGTTGGTGACCACGAGCATGCCGCCGGCGTAGGGCGGCAGGATGAGCGCATCGACCCCGTCGAGCGCGGTGCGCATCCACTGCATGAACACGCGGCGGAGCCGCTCTGCCTGGACCAGTTCGATGGCCGGCACGAACCAGGTCTTGCGGAAGCCGTTCGGCCACGCCTCGTCGGCCTGCCAGGAGAGCTGGTCGTCGGTGTTGCCGCGGGTCATCTCCTCGAAGGCGGCCGCGGCCTCCGACATGAGGCCGGTGACGAGGATCGAAGGATCGGCGGGTGGCGTGAGCGTGCGCTCCACGAGCTCCGCGCCGGCGGCACGGGCCGCGTCGAGGGCGTCGCGGTGGCCGGCGGCGGGCCCCGCGAACCACGCCGGGTCGTACGCGAGGCGCAGGCCCTTCGCGTTCGCAAGCCGCGGGGCGGTGAAGGGCACGGTCACGCTCGAGGCGTCGACCGTGTTGGCGCCGTGGATCGCCGCGAGCACGAGTCCCGTGTCGACGACGCTGCGCGTGATCGGTCCGACCTTGTCCCACGACCAGCAGAGCGCCATCGCGCCGTCGCGGGGCACGCGGCCGAAGGTGGGGCGCAGGCCGGTGGTCCCGCACACGGTGCAGGGCGACACGATCGAGCCGAGCGTCTCGGTGCCGATCGCGAACGGCACGCAACCGGCGGCGACGGTGGACGCGCTGCCCGCGCTCGAGCCGGAGGAGCCGCGCTCGGGATTCCACGGATTGCGGCAGGTGCCGCCGAACCAGATGTCGCCGTAGGCCAGCGCGCCGACGGCGGTCTTGGCGACGCAGATCGCGCCCGCCTCGCGCAGGCGCTTGACGACGGTCGCGTCGCCGGCGGGCGTGCGCTCGCGCCAGGGCTCGGCGCCCCAGGTGGTGCGGATGCCGGCGGTGTCGAACAGGTCCTTGAGGCCGTACGGGATGCCGTGGAGCGGCCCGCGGGCCTTGCCCTTGCGGAGCTCGAGGTCGCGCTCGTCGGCCTCGCGGTAGGCGGGGCCCTCGATCAGGGTGATGACGTTCGAGAGCCGCTCGTTGGCCTTCTTCAGCCGGACGATCGAGCGCGCGACGAGGCGGCGCGCGGTGACCTTGCCGTCCTTCATCCACGCGGCGAGCTGCTCGACGGTGGCGAAATCGAGGTCGGTGTCGTCGTCGGGCGCGGACTTGCCGCGGCGCTCGACGCGCGCCATCACGGCGCTGCTGCGGACCCGCGGCTCCTCGCCCGGCAGCAGCACGCGGAAGACCTGCGCGGGCGCGAGCTGGTTGTCGAGGCCGCCGAAGGCGGCGCGCGCGCGGAAGGACTCGAGGTGCTCGCCGACGGTGCGCGCGATCTGCGTGCGCTCGGCCTCGGTGAAGGAGATGCCCGCGAGCTTCTCGGCTTCGGCGATGGTGGCGTCGGTGACGGCGCCGCTCGGCGCGGGATGCGGGGCGCCGGCGTGGGCGTCGGCGTGTGTGCTGGCGGTGGTCGCGTCGGCGAGTGCGGCGGCGCTCACCGCGGCGCTCGAGGCGGCGAGCGCGGCGAAGAAGCCGCGGCGCGTGAAATCGGGGTGTTCCGAGCCAGAGGCGTGCATGGGGGCAGCGTACCGAGCGGTACGATCCGTGCCCTCAGCTCACGCCAGCCTTTCTGCAGCCGTACTCCGGGAGCGCGCCATGAACCACGACGACAGGAATCGGGAGATGCCGGGGACCGCGGGGCGGGATCACGCTCGGCAGGATCACGTCCTGCCCCCGCCGGACGCACAGCGGTTCGCGGCGGCGCCGCCGATCTCGCCCTTCGATGTGCCGCCGATGGCGCAGGTCGCGGACGAGCGGAACACGCTCGGGATGGTGGCCTTCATCGCGGCGATCGCTGGGTTCTGCGTGCCGGCGCTGCCGTCGCTGTTCGCGCTGGTCGCGGGTGCGATCGCGCTGCGCCGCCGCCCGCGTGGGTTCGCGATCGCGGCGGTGGTGGTGAGCGTGGCGCAGCTCGCGCTCGGGACACTCCTGCTGGTGATGGTGTTCAAGGCGACCGCGTCGCGCCGCTCGCTCGCACGCACGATCGTGAGCAGCAGTCTGGCGCAGACGGCGCTCGAGGAGGCGCTCGCGGCCGAGGCGGCCGACGGCGTCGACCGGTTCCCGATCGGCGCGCCCGCGGTGTTCACGGCGACCGATGCGTGGGGCGTGCCGTTCCGCGTCGAGGTGGTCGTCGAGGACGGCCGGCGCCGCGTGTCCATCTGGAGCGCGGGCGACGATCGCGAATTCGACACCGCGGACGACTTCCTCGCGGCGAGTGATGGTGTCGACGAGGACGCGGGGGACGAGCCGAATGCCGCGGGCCGGGACGGCGCGGATGCGCCGGGCGCCGCCGAGTGAGTCACCAGCCACTCCGAGCAACCACTCCATGCTGCACGCCCTCCTACCACTCGCGATCGTCCTGCTCATGGCGCCTGTTCCGCCACAGGCGCCCGAGTCCGCTGCCACGCCGACCGTGCCGCTGGCCGCCAAGCCCGCCGCCGCGCCCGCCGCGATCGTGGTGCGCGTCGACGACCGCGTCACGCTTCTCGCGATCGTTGCCCGGCTCGCCGGTGCCGACGAGTACCGCGATCCCCGCATCAAGTCGGCGTTCTCCGATGCGGCCGATGCGCACTTCGCGCCGTTCCGCGAGCACGCGGCGGTGGAGCGGTTTCGCGCGATTCGCGCGAAGCACGGCGTGGGCTACGACGCGCCGATGTCGCTCGCCTGCCATCTCGGCCCGCTTCCGGATCTCGCGGAGCGTGTCGACTTCTCGAGCAGCCCGGAGCGGCTCGACGCGCGGTGGCAGCTCGAGGAGACGCGCGCGTTCCTCGCGGATCTGCGAACGTTCGTGCGGGATGCGCGCGTGGAGGAGTTCCTCTCGTCGCAGCGGGAGTTCGAGCAGGGGGCGGTCGACCGGCTCGCGCACGCGTTCGACGCGGGGCGGTTGCGCGCGTGGTGCGACGGGTTCTTCGGCAAGCGCGAGGGCGCGTGCTTCGAGGTGCGCGTGGGACTCCTGTGCGGACCGCACAACTACGGCGTCGGGATGCATGCGGAGCACCCCGCGGAGCCGATCGACGAGATCACCCCGGTGATCGGCTGCTGGCAGTGGGACCGCGCGCAGGGGCTTCCGACCTGGCCCAAGGGCGCGATCGAACCGCTGATCGTGCATGAGCTCTGCCACTCCTACGTGAACCCGCTCGTCGACCGCGCATGGGGTTCGCTTGAGGCGCCGAGTGCCGCGCTGCTCGCGCTCGACGAGGGGCGGATGCGCCGTCAGGCGTACTCGACGGCGCGCATCGTGTGCTACGAGACGGTCGTGCGCGCGTGCGTCGTGCGGTTCGCACGCGAACGCGCGGGCCAGAAGGGTGAGGAGCGGATGAAGTCCGGCGAGGTCGCGAAGGGGTTCCTGTGGGTTCCTGCGGTCGCCGATGCGCTGGCGGGGTTCGAGGTGCTCGACGCGGCGAAGCGCGATTTCGCGGCGTTTCTCCCCACACTCGCTCCGGTGCTCTCGGGCGAGGCGGAGCGGCTGGGCGCGCGGTGACGCGACGCGCGCGTCACGCCGCGACGAATGCCGTGCGCGGTTCACCGCCGAGTGCGAGCTCGATGCCCGTGGTTTGGCCCGACGTTTCGCCCGAAGATCCGACTCTTGCGGGTTCGACGAGAATCGCCAGCCGGCCGAGCACGCCGTGCGGCTGCGGCGCCGCGACGATGCGCGCGCCCGCGTGGATCGCGCGCTGGAGCGCGCCGTCGAAGAGGTCGCGGCGCACCGTCGCGACCGGGAGCCAGCGGCTCGCGCGTTCGGAGGGCTGCGCGCGCTGCACGCTCGCGACCGGAAGTCCGCCGTTCAGGAAGAGCGCGCCCTGCGTCTCGCGCGCGTCGGCGAGCGGCACCGCGGACCACTTGAACACCGAGCACCAGAAGCGCACGCTCTCCATCGGGTCGGTCGAGCGGAGCTCGTCCCAGCCGATCGCGCCGGCGCCGGTGGTGCGGCGGTCGTCGCCGCCCGCGATGATGGTGAGGGCCGCGCCGGTGGGATCGGCGATCACCGCGCGGCGGTCGAGCCCGAGGATGCCCGACGGCTCGACGCGCACCGATCCGCCCCTCGAGAGCGCGATGTGGCAGACGAGGTCGACGCTCGGCACGCGCACGTAGGTGCTCCACCCGGGCTCGCGGCCGAAGCCGAGCGCCGTCGCGCCGGCGACCTGCAGTCCGTCGCAGAGGACGGTGGAGTAGCAGCCGCCTCCGCCGTGATCGGCGGTGGCGACCTCGTCGCCGAGGAGCGACGCGAGGCAGGCCGCGCTCTCCTCGGGATGCGGTGAGTGCATCTCGTGCCACGACATCGTGCCGGGATGCACGGCGATCGAGCGCGCGCCGTGCGCGGCGCGCAGTGCCGCAGCGGATGTCGCCACGGGCGCCGTCACGGGCGCCGCGGCGGGAAGTCGCGGCGCCGGCTTGGTCTCGACGGTGAAGCGGAAGGCCGCGAGGCGGCGCGACAGGGCGTCTGCGGGCGTGTTATCGCCGTTCTTCGGTGTGGTCTGCATGGTGGTCCCCTGCGTGGGTGCGGGTCGGGGCGGGCGCCGGCGGCGAGGCAGGCCGCGGGCATCCCGTGTGTGCTCGGAGAGAAGCGGCGCGCACGCGCCGATCTTTCGCAGCGGCGGCTACAATCGCCGCCCTTCGCACGGGGCGTAGCTCAGCTTGGTAGAGCGCTTGCTTTGGGAGCAAGAAGTCGTCGGTTCGAATCCGGCCGCCCCGATTTGACGCAGCCACCCGCACCGGGACCGTTCGACGCCATCCGCGACGCCGTGAAGCGCCTCAAGCGCGGCATGAAGCGGGCGAAGCCGCGCGCGAGCTACGCGCAGTACGCCGAGGACCTCGTGATCGGCGACGTGCTGGGCGCGTTCAAGCGCGGCGCCGCGCCCGGGACCTACGTCGACGTCGGCGCGAACGAGCCGCGGCGCTACTCGAACACCTGGCGGCTGTACCAGCACGGCTGGTCGGGGATCGCGGTCGAGCCCGACGCCGACCTCTGCCGGCGCTTCGCGCGCGCGCGGCCGCGCGACGCGGTGGTGTGCGCGGCGCTGGGCGAGCGCGAGGAGGAACTCGTGTTCCACCGCTTCTACGAGAGCGCGCTCAACACGCTCGACGCCTCGATGGCGGCGCGCGCCGAGCGCGAGGGATGGCGCGTGATGTCGCGCGAGCCGCTGCGGCTGCGCACGCTCGACGCGGTGCTCGCCGAGCACGTGGCGCGGATCGCGGGCGGCATCGACCTCCTGTCGATCGACGCCGAGGGGCTCGACACCGCGATCCTGCGCGGGCTCGATCTCGCGCGGCACCGTCCGCGGCTGATCGTGTTCGAGGTGCCGCCCGAGAGCGCGCCGGGGAGCGGCGAGTCGTCGGCGCTGCTCGCCGCCGCGGGCTACCGCCTGCGCGCGCGGCTCTTCAACAGCGAGATGTGGATGCGATGAGCGCGCCGCGACGCGTGGCGTTCTCGCCCGAGGCGTTCCTGTGGCAGGAGTACGGTGGCGTGTCGCGGTGCTTCGCCGAGCTGGTGCGTGCGCTCGGGGAGCAGGCGGAGGCGGAGGCGAGTTCGCAGGCACCATCGCCGGGCGCGGCGCGCGTCGAGGCGCGGGTGCACGCGCTCGTCCACGGCAACGCGCACCTGCGCGAGCTGCCGCGCGCGCTCGTGCGCGGCGTGTACCTGCCGATCAAGGGCGACCTCCGCAAGGCGGCGATCCATCTGCCCCGCGCGGCGTTCGAGGCGTCGGTCGCGCTGCGGCCGCCCGCGATGGTGCACGACACGGGGCACGCGTTCTGCGCGCGGCGCCGGCACCGGCCGTTTCCCGTCGTGATGACGGTGCACGACATGCTGCAGGAGGCCGATCCCGAGTTCGCGCGCGCGAAGTCGCGCGCCATCGAGGAGAAGCGCGCGGCGATCGCGAACGCGTCGCGCATCGTGGTCCCGTCGGCGGGCACGCGCGACGAGCTGGTGCGGCTCGGCGGCGTCGATCCCGCGCGGATCGCGGTGATCCACCACGGCGCGCGCATGCCGCGGCCGGGGGCGGAGCATCCCGAGGGCGGACGGCCGTATCTCCTGCATGTCGGCGCGCGCAAGCGCTACAAGGACTTCGCGACCGCGGTGCGCGCGTTCGCGGCGCTGCAGCGGTCGGGATTCGACGGCGCGCTGCTCACCGTCACGCGCACGGGCTTCGACGCCGAGGAGCGCGCGCTGCAGCGCGAGCTCGGGCTGCGCGAGGGATCGGTGCGCACGGTCGCGGCCGACGACGCGGCGCTCTCGACGCTCTACGCGCACGCGCGCGCGCTGGTCGTGCCGTCGCGCGGCGAGGGCTTCGGCATCCCGATCCTCGAGGCGATGTCGCTCGGATGTCCGGTCGCGTGCATGCGCGTGGTCGGCTGCGCCGAGGTGGCGGGCGACGCGGCGCTGCTCGCCGAGGCCGGCGACGACCGCGCGCTCGCGGCGAACCTCGCGCGGCTGGTCGAGGACGGCGAGGCGCGCCGCGCCTGCGTCGAGCGCGGACTCGCGCGCGCGCGGGAGCTCTCGTGGGAGAACGCGGCGCGCGCGTACGCGCGGCTGGTGGCGGAGCTCGTGAACTGAGGCGGCGCGCGCGACGTGAGCTGCATCCGCACGCGCGCGACGCGCGCGAACCCCGCGCTACCGCGACATGAGCCGCTGCACCGCGGCGGCGTAGTCGGCGCCGAGCCGCGACTTCCTGCGGCGGACGGCGAGCAGCGCGCGGCGCACCGGCGAGACCTGCATCGCGAGGCGCTGGAGCGCGCCGGCGTCGCGCGTCCACGCGTGCACGCGGCCCGCCCGCACGTAGCGCATGCCGATCGATTCGCCGATCCGCGCGAGGGCGTCGCGCGAGTAGAACGCGACGTGCTGCCCGTGCTCGGGCGCCCAGTACCACCATCCGTCGAGCGGGGGCGCGGGCACGCTCACGGTCTCGGTCGTCGCGACGATGAGGTCGGTGCGCGCCGCGGCCTTGCGGAAGAAGTCCATCGGGTCGGCGAGGTGCTCGAGCACCTCGACCGCGAGCACGGCGGACCAGCGCTCGCGCGACTCGAGCGACGCGTCGAACCCGCGCGCGTGGATGTTGGTGCAGAAGGGGTCGGAGTGCCAGCAGTCGACGCCCTGGTCGCGCAGCATGCGGGTGAGCGTGCCGTAGCCGCCGCCCCAGTCGAGCACGGGGCCGTGGAGCGCCTGCGTGCAGGCGAGCACGCTCGGGATGCGCACCGACAGCGCGCGGCAGCGGGCGAGGAGCCCGAGGTCGGTGGCGGTGATCGCGTCGGCATACGCCTCGTCGAGCCACCACGGGCCGTCGGTCTGCACGAATCCGCAGGCGGTGCACTGGTGGAAGCGCGGCTCGTGCCGGCCGAGCAGGCGCAGCGTGCCGAGCGTGCGCATCGACGCCGCGCAGATGCGGCACGGGGGAGTGTCGGCGGGATCAGCCACGAAAGCACGGTAGCGGCTCCGCGGATCGCGCGCGGGTGGCTATGGTTGCGCCCCATGCAGGGTCTGCCGCCGGTCCTTCTCGTCGCATTCAACCGGGTCGACACGCTCGCGGAGGTCATCCGCGCGCTGGCGCCGGTTGCGCCGCCGCGGGTGTATGTCGCGGCCGACGGTCCGCGCGCCGGCCGCGCGGGCGAGCGCGAGCGCTGTGACGCGGTGCGCGCGATGCTGACCGCCCTGCCGTGGCGCTGCGAGGTGCGCACGCGCTTCCTCGACGCGAACGTGGGCTGCGCGCTGGGCGTGTCGGGCGCGATCTCGTGGTTCTTCGAGCACGAGGAGGCGGGGGTGATCCTGGAGGACGACTGCGTCCCCGATCCGAGCTTCCTGCCGTTCTGCGCCGAGGTGCTCGCGCGGCACGCGGGCGACGAGCGCGTGATGAGCGTGCTGGGCACGCGGCTCGCGCGCGCCGATCCGGCGCAGCGGGCGTCGTACTCCTTCACGCGGTTCTTCTCGGCGTGGGGCTGGGCGTCGTGGCGCCGCGCGTGGTCGCGCTACCGGCTGGAGATCGGCGACTGGCGCGCGGCGCTGCCGGTGCGCGGGCGGCCGCTGCCCGATCTCGGCGGGCCGAGCAATCTCGGGTGGGCGCGCAAGTTCGACACGGTGGTGCGTGGTCGCGGGAGCGGTGGCGTGCCTGGCGGCGGGAACTCCGCGGCGATCGCGCCGCCGCACACATGGGACTACCAGTGGAGCTACGCCCACATGCTGCACGGCGGGCTCGCGGTGCTGCCGCGCACCAACCTGGTGAGCAACATCGGCGAGGGGCCCGACGCGACCCACATCGGCCGCGGCTCGGTGTGGCTCAACCTGCCGCGCACGGCGGTGCAGCTCCCGCTCGTGCCTCCCGAGCGGGTCGAGAGCGACGCGGCCGCCGACCTCCATCGCGAGCGGTGGCACCTCAACCACCGTCCGTGGCTGGCGCGGAAGTACTGGCAGATCCGCAATCGCCACGCGATCGGCGGCGTCGACGCGCGGCGCGGATGGTGAACCGCCGCGGCGGACGGGATACTCTCCCCGCATGTCGACCCGCCTTGCCTGTGTGCGCCTCGCGCTCGTCCTGCTGATGTCACTCGCCGGAGTGGGGGCCGAGCTCGGCCTCGCGCGCGCCGCCGCCGCGGAGGGCCTCCTCCGCACCTGGACCATCGACGGCGTCGAGCGCACCGCGATCGTGCACCTGCCGGCGAAGGATGCGGTCCGCTCGCCGCTCGTGCTCGCGTTCCACGGCCACGGCGGCCGGGCCGTGCGCGTCGAGGATTCGATGGACTTCCAGTCGCACTGGCCCGAGGCGGTGGTGGTGTATCCGCAGGGTCTGCCGACGAAGACCGCGCGCGACCCCGACGGCACGCGCGCCGGCTGGCAGAACCACGTGGGCGAGGAGGGCGACCGCGACATCCGCTTCATCGACCGCGTCGTCGAGTCGCTGCGCAACGAGGGCTGGGTCGACGACGCGCGCGTGTTCGCGACCGGCCACTCGAACGGCGGCGGATTCACCTACGCGCTGTGGAACGCGCGGCCCGGCATGCTCGCGGCGGCGGCGCCGGTCGCGGCGGGGTCGGTCGATGCGTTCCGCCTGACGCCGCTTCCGTGCATGCATGTCGCGGCGCGCGGCGACACGATCGTGCCCTTCGCGGGGCAGGAGCGCACGATGGCCGCCGTCCGCCGCGTGAACGGCTGCGAGGGCGACGGCCTCCCGTGGGCCAAGGACTGCACGCGTTGGGACTCGACGAAGCGCGCGCCGTTCGTCGCGATGGTCATCGACGGCGGGCACGAGTACCCGGCCGCGGCGCCGCCGCTGATCGTGCGGTTCTTCCGCGAGCAGACGCGGCCTGCGCGCGGACCTGCGGACGGCCCGCCGGCGAACGGTCCGACGAGCGGGCCGATGAGCGGTCCTTGGAACGGCGACATCGGCGTCTTCAGGGTCGACGGACGCACCGGCGCGGTCGAGCGCGTGCACACCTTCGCGCGCGCCGGCGTGTCGAGCGTGGTGCGGCTCGCGAACGGCGACCTGCTCGCGGCGTTCCAGTGGTTTCCCGAGGGCGACGCGCACGCGCATGCGTTCGACCGCATCGCGCTGAGCCGCTCGTCGGACGGCGGTCGCACCTGGAGCGCGCCGAAGACCGCGGAGATCAAGGGCGTTCCCGACCACGAGCGCGCGCCGTTCGATCCCACGCTGGTCGCGCTCGACGACGGCCGCGTGCGGATGTACCTGACGCGCGACGCGCTGCGCGGGCGCGGACCGTCGCGCCCGTCGATCGGAAGCGCGGTCTCGTCGGACGGCGAGCGCTTCCGGATCGAGGAGGGCGCGCGCTTCGCCGTCGAGGGCGAGCCGGCGATCGACTGCGCGGTGGTGCGCTTCGGCGCGGCGTGGCACCTCGTGTGTCCGATCCAGCGCGGCGGCGGCAAGGCGTACCACGCCGTCAGCGACGACGGACTGAAGTTCACCCGCGTCGCCGACCTCGAGCGCGCGCCGAACGAGCGCTGGCTCGGCGCGCTGGTCGCGGTGGACGGGGCGATCCGCTTCTACGGCACGTCGGACCGCGGCATCTGGTGCGCGCGATCGGCCGACGGCGTGTCGTGGTCGCCGCTCGCGCCGGGGCATGCGGACACGGTCGCGGTGCCCGGCGCCGATCCCGGCGTCGCGTTCCTGCCGAGCGGGGACTTCATCGTCACCGCGACGGTCATGAAGCCGAAGCGGTAGACGCCGCGCCCGCCTCACCCGCCGGCGCTTCCGCAAGGTGCAGCACCTCGCGCTCGCGGTCGGCCGCGTACTGGTTGGTGTACAGCTCCCAGTAGCGGCCGCGGCGGGCGATGAGCTCGGCGTGCGTGCCCTGCTCGGCGATGCGGCCCTTCTCGATCACCAGGATCACATCGGCGCGGCGGATGGTCGACAGCCGGTGCGCGACCACGAACGAGATGCGCCCGCGCAGCACCTCCTCGACGCCCGCCTGGACGAGGCGCTCGGTCGCGGTGTCGATCGAGCTGGTGGCCTCGTCCATCACGAGGATCTCGGGATCGCGCAGCACCGCGCGCGCGAGCGCGACCAGCTGGCGCTGTCCGGTCGAGAGCCGCTCGCCGCCCTCGCCGACCTCGGTGCCGTAGCCCTTCTCGAGCGCGGCGATGAAGTCGTGCGCCTTGACGCGCCGCGCTGCGGACTCGATCTCGGCGTCGGTCGCATCGAGCCGGCCGTAGCGGATGTTGTCGCGCACGCTGCCCGCGAAGAGGTGCGCGACCTGCGGGACGATGCCGATGCGGTCGGTGAACCACGCGAGCGGGATGTCGCGGAGATCGGCGCCGTCGACGGTGATGCGTCCGCCGCGCGGCTCGTAGAAGCGCGTGGCGAGCGAGACGATGGTCGTCTTGCCGCCGCCGGTCGATCCGACGAGCGCGATGGTCTGCCCGCGGCGCGCCGCGATCGAGAAGCCGCTCAGCACCGGCACGCCCTCGCGGTACCAGAAGTCGACCGACTCGAAGCGGAGCTCGGAGATGCGCGGTGCGGCGGGGGAGGCGTGCGCGGCTGCGCCCGTCGCGGCGCCCGCGTCGACGATCGCCGGCTCGGTCGCGAGCAGCGATGCGATGCGCTCGGCGGCGCTCGACGCGCCGAGGATGTCGGCGAAGCGCTGCGCGAGCTCCTGCACGGGCTGCGCGAACAGCGCCGCGAACTGCATGAAGGCGATCAGCGTGCCGAGCGAGATCTGCTGGTCGGCGAGCACCCAGCCCGCGCCGTGCCAGAGGACGAGCGCGCCCGCCGTCGCCGCCAGCATCGACATCAGCGGCATGTAGATGCTCGACAGGATCGCGCCGCGCATCGCCCAGAGGTTCGTCTCGGCCGAGAGCCGCTGGAACTCGGCGAGGTTCGCCTCCTCGCGCGCGAGCGTCTTGGTCGTGCGCGCGCCGAGCAGCATCTCGCCGTAGGACGCGGTCATCGCGCTCGACAGCCGCCGCGCCTCGCGGCCCGCGCGCATCATGAGGCGCTGGAACACCGCGCTCGCGAGCGCCATCGCCGGCACCGCCGCCAGCGCCCACAGCGCGAGCCGCGGGTTCGTCCAGAACATCGCGGTCACGACGCCGACGACGATCGACGAGCACCACGCGAGGTCGAGCATCACCCACGGCAGGATGCCCGACACCTTCGAGCAGTCGCTGGTGAGCCGCGAGACGAGCCAGCCCGTCGGCCGCGCGTCGAAGTACGCGGGCTCGAGCGTCTGCAGCTTGGCGAAGCAGTCGCGGCGCAGGCGGTCGGCGGTGCGCGTCGCGACCTTGCCCGCGCTCTCGATGAACAGCCACACGCCGCCGGCGAAGAACAGGAAGACGAGCGCGTACACGCCCAGGATCGGCCCGAGCTGCGCCGCCTCGCCGCGGCGCGCCTCGTCGATGATGCGCCCGACGATGAGCGGCAGCGCCGTCTCGATCGCCGCGACGAACATGCCCGCGCCCACGAGCCCCGCGACCGCGCCGCGGTGCGCGAGCGCGCGCGCCAGCACCGGCCGCCACACGCGGAGGCTGAATCGCGCCCTGGTGTCGTCCTGCAGCTCGACCTCAGACACCGGCGGCCTCCAGTTCCGCGTCGGAGAGATGCTGGATCTCCCACAGCGTGCGGTAGAGGCCGGGCTCCGCGGCGAGCGCGGCGTGCGTGCCGCGCTGGATCACGCGGCCGCCGTCGATCACGAGGATCAGGTCGGCGTCGACGACCGCGCTCAGCCGGTGCGTGACGATGATGCGCGTCTGCGGCGTGGCGCGCGCGCGCAGCGCGGCGAGGATCGACGCCTCGGTGTGCGCGTCGACCGCCGACAGCGCGTCGTCGAGGATCAGGAGCCGCGGCTCGCGCACCAGCGCGCGCGCGATCGCCACGCGCTGGCGCTGCCCGCCCGAGAGCGTGAGTCCCTTCTCGCCGACGACCGTGTCGTAGCCCTCGGGGAACGCGACGATCGACTCGTGGATGCAGGCCGTGCGCGACGCGCCCTCCACCGACGCATCGTGCGCCGCCGCCTGCTGCATGCCCGCGACGATGTTGTCGCGCAGCTTCTTCGAGTAGAGGAACGGCTGCTGCAGCACCGTGCCCGTGACCGAGCGGATCGACGCGCGCGGCACGCGCGCGAGCGGCACGCCGTCGACGGTGATCGCGCCCGCGCCGGGCTCGTGGAGCCGCAGCAGCAGCTGCACGATCGTGGTCTTGCCCGCGCCCGACGGGCCGACGAGGCCGAGCGTCTGCCCGGGCGCGAGCTCGAAGCTCACGCCGTCGAGCACCTTCGGGCCGCCCGGATGCGCGAACGACACGCCGTCGAACCGGATCGCGAGCCCCGCGCCGCCGGACGCGAGCGCATGCGCCTCGCCGGCGGGCGGATCGAGGTCGCGCTCCTCGCGCTTGGCGAGGATCTCGTCGAGCCGCGCCACCGCGGTGAGCGCCTTGCCGCTCTCGACCGTCATGCGCCCGAGCATGCGCACCGGCCAGATGAACATGCCCACCACGGTGAGGAAGTAGAAGTACGCGCCCAGCTCGAGCGTGCCGTGCGCGAGCAGCCACGCGCCGAGCCCGACCACGATCACCTGCTGCGCGAAGCAGAACAGGTCCGACGACGACCAGAAGTTCGCGAAGAGCCGGAAGAGCCGCGCGTCGGCGTCGCGGAACGCGCCCGAGGTGCCGGCGAAGCGCGTGTTCTCGAACTCCGCGCGGCCGAAGGCGCGCACCGTGCGGATGCCGGTGAGGTTCTCCTGCACGTTGGCGGTCATGCTCGCCTCGGCCGCCTCCTTCGCGGCGAAGCTCGCGCCCATGCGGCGGAACGACACCGCGGTGTACACCAGCATCACCGGCACGCAGACGACCGACGCGAGCGCCATGCGCCAGTCGAGCGCGGCCATTACCGGCAGCGGGACGACGAGCATGAGCACCGCGCGGCCGATCTCGGGCGCCTGGTTCGCGAGCCAGTTGCGCATCGCCTCGATGTCGCTGGTGCAGCGCTGCACGATGTCGCCCGAGGGGATGCGGTCGAGCGTCGCGACGGGCAGCCGCTGCACATGGTCGTACATGCGGTCGCGGGTGCGGCGCGCGATGCGTTCGGCGGCGCCGGCCGCGAGGCGCGTCTTCACATGGATCGCGACCGACGAGAGCGCGGCGAGCGCGACCATCGCGAGCGCGGGGCGCCAGAGCAGCGACGCGACGTCGGCTGGCCCGCCGGCGTCCATGCCGAGCAGCCGGATCGTCGCGTGCGAGATCGAGGAGGCCTTGTCGGCGTCGCCGAGCACCACGTCGAACACCGACTGCGGCACCAGCGGCGCGAGGTAGAGCAGCGCGGCCGAGGCCACCAGCGCGCCGGTCGCGCCCGCGAGCCGCATGCGCTCCGGCGCGGCGAAGCGCAGCACCGCGCGCAGGCCGTCCATCGCCGTGGGTGCCGGCGGTTCGGCCGCGTCCGCGGCGGCGGGGCGTGGACTGGTCGTGGGCTCCGACATGGGCCGCGAGGATAGGCAACCGCGCTACTTCGCGCCCGGCTCCGGTTCGGCCGGCAGCGCACCGTCGCGGAGGCTCTGCGGCAGGCTCGGCCGCGGCGGCACCGTCCGCTGCTGCGCGCCGCGTCCAAGCCAGGTGCGGGCGATGCCGCGCGCGCCCTCGGCGTTGCAGGCCCGGCGCGCGATTTCGTGCATCTCGCCGTAGATCGCCTGCCAGAGGCGATCGAGCTCCGCCTTCTCTCCGCTGGTCGCGGAGTTCAGGAGCGCCGTCAAATCCTCGGTCCGTTCGCCGGTGGACATCCGACGAGTATGTCGAAGAATCGTCGCGAAATCAAACGGAGTTCGGACGCCGCCGCCCTCGACGCCGGTCAGATGGGCGTCTTGATGCCCATCGCCCGCACCGCGCACCAGCCGATGGCCGCCTCGAAGAGCACGAACGTGCCCGAGAGCCAGATGGCGACCGCCGGCCAGATGGTCCAGCCCGGGGTCCATTCGAGGAACCAGAGCACTCCGAGCAGGAGCCCGAGCGACTCCACGAACGCGCCGAGGATGAACCGCATCGTCTTGCCGCGCTGGTCGATGTTGCAGGTGAACATAGGGCGGATGCTACTGCACTTTGGGTTATTCGCGCCTTCCCCGCGAGGCAGGCTTGACTCGTCGAGTTTTTGGCGCGATAGACTCGAGACTTCCGATGCTGACCATCGGTTCCCGCCGTCCGGTTCGATCATGACCCACGCATGACCCACGCATGACCCACGCGCTCGCACGCCTCCTGCTCCCGCTGCTCCTGCTCGCGCAGGTGTTCGCCGGCATGTCGCCGGGCAGCGTGCTGTGCATCGCCACGGGTGCGGACTGCTGCGACGAGGCGTCGCGCGCGCACGACCACCATCACGAGCGCCATCACGAGCACCGCCACGCTCACGGTCACGCACACGCCTCGTGCAACGGCGCGGGCCATGAATCGGAGCGCGACACCGACCGCGGGACCAATCACGGCACCCCGTCCGACGACCACGACGACCACGACGACCACGCCGGCCTCGCCGTCCTCCGCGCCCCGTCCGACGACGGCTGCGGCTGCCACTTCCATGTCGCCCTTCCCGGCGACGCCGGCGGCCTGCGCGCACGCACGACGCTGCGCATCGACGACCTCACGCTGCTTCCGCTCGCGATCCACGCGCCGGCGGCGCACGGCGAACTTCTCCGCGAGCTCCCGCGCCGCGCCTCGGTGTCGCCGATGGCGCCCGCGCGCGATGCCTGGCACGCATCCGACCAATGTCGGGCGCGCGCCGTCACGCGTCTGCTGATCTAAGCGCTCGGACCCGCGCACCACGCGCGGCCGTCCTGCATCGCCACGATCCGACCGACACGTCCCGAGACTCTCGCGAGAGCCCCATGAACACGCCCAAGACGCGGCTCGCCGCGGCCGTCGCCGCCGCCACCGCCGCCACCATGCTGCTCGGCGCCTGCCGCAGCTACCAGTCCAAGCCCATCGCCGTCGACGCCGCGCGCCGCGACTTCCTCGCGCGCACCGTCGACGGTCCCGCGCTCGCCGAGTTCAACGCCGCGCTCTCGGCCCACGCGCCCGCCGCGGGGGCGTTCGATCCGGCCGACGGCATCTCGCTCGCCGAGGCCGAGGCGATCGCGCTCGTGTTCAACGGCGAGCTGCGCGCCGCGCGGCTCGAGGCGGGCGTCACCCGCGCCACCGCCGACAACGCCGGCCTCTGGAGCGATCCGACGCTCGGCGTCGACCTCTCGCGCATCGTCAACGGCGCCACCGACGACATCGAGGCGCTCGCCTCGCTCGCCTTCACGCTGCCGCTCTCCGGACGGCTCGAGCTCGAGAAGGCCGAGGCCGGCGCCGAGCATCACGCCGAGCTCACCCGCGTCGCCCGCGACGAGTGGGCGGTGATCGCAGAGCTCCGCCGCGCGTGGACGCGGCACGCCGCGCTCGCCGCCGAGGCGGCCGCCACCCGCGAGTTCCTCGAGCGCGTCGCCCAGGTCATGGCCGTGGTCGAGCGCATGGAGTCGGCGGGGGAGATCGCCCGCATCGAGGCGCGGCTCATCCGCATCGAGGACGCCAAGCTGCGCGTCGCGCTGCACGCCCTCGACGCCGAGCTCGTCCGCGCCACCCACGCCATCGAGTCGATCGTCGGCCTTCCGCCGCGCAGCGACCGCCGCTTCGCCACCGACTTCAGCGCGCTCAGCGCGGCGGGCCGGCCCGAGTCGCAGGGGCACGACGCGCTCGTCGTGCGCGCCCTCGCCGGCAGCCCCGCGCTCGCGGTCGCCCGCGCCGAGCACGAGGTCGCGGAGCGCCGCCTCGCCCGCGAGATCCGCGCGCAGTGGCCCGATGTGCAGCTCGCGCCCGGCTTCGGCGAGCAGGACGGCGACACCCAGGCCGTGCTCGGGATCGGCGTCACGCTGCCCGTCCTCAACGGCAACCGCCGCGGCATCGCCGAGGCCGACGCCGCGCGCGAGGCCACCCGCGGACGCGCCGAGGGCGAGATCGCCCGCATCCTCGGCGACCTCCTCGCCGCCGAGGAGCGCCTCGCCGCCGCGCTCGCGCAGCGCGAGCTGCTCGAGACCACGCTCGTCCCGCTCGTCGACACGCAGTACGCCGAGGCCCGCGAGGTCGCGCGGCTCGGCGAGGTCAACACCATCATCCTGCTCGAGAGCCTCAAGCAGCAGCTCGAGGCCAAGCGCCAGCTCATCGCGGCCCGCAGCGACGAGGCCCACGCGCTCGTCGACATCGAGCACATCGTCGGGCCGACCCGCGGACCGGCCAATGCCGCCGCGCCGACCACCACCACGCCGACTCTCCCGCCGACGACCGAGGAACCCACGCCGTGATCCAGCCCATCCGCACCGCCGCGCACGCCGCCCCGCGGACCATCGCGTCGCTCGTCGCATCCACGCTCGCATGCACCCTCGCATGCGCCACCGCATGCACCCTCACCGGCTGCTCGCGCGACGCCGAGCCCGCGAAGTCCGGCGCGATGCCGGGCGGCGCGCCCGCCGCGGAGTCCGCCGCCGCAGCGCCCACCAACCGCGTCGACATCCCAGACGCCGTCCGCCGCAACCTCGGCGTCGTGTTCGCCAAGGTCGAGTCGCGCGCCGTCGCGCGCACGCTGCGCGTGCCCGGCCGATTCGAGCCACTGCCCACCGCGCGCCGCGAGTACCGCGCGCCGCTCGGCGGACAGGTCGAGCTCCTCGTCGCCCAGTACCAGCGCGTCGAGGCGGGCACGCCGCTCTACCGGATCGACGCGCCGTCCTGGCGCGCGCTCCGCGAGGAGATCATCGCCACCGAGGCCAAGGTCGCCTCGATGGGCCCGCTGCGCGAGGCGCACCGCGTGCACGAGAAGAGCCTCTCCGACAAGGTCGAGCTGTGGCGGGAGCGCCTCCGCCAGCTCGACGAGCTCCGCGCCGCCGGCGGCGGCAGCGCCGCGCAGTTCACCGAGGCCCGCGCCACCCTCAACGCGACGCAGGCCGATCTCGCCGACGTGATGGAGAAGGACGCCTCGCTCGAGGCCGAGGAGCGCCGCGCCGAGGCCGAGCTCCGCGCCCTGCGCGCGCGCCTCAACGCGCTGGTCGCCGCGGCCGGATGCGCGCAGACCGCCGATACACCGTTCACCGTCTGCGCCGTCGCGCCCGGCGTCGTCGAGACGCTCGGCGTCACGCAGGGCGGACTCGCCGACGAGTCGGCGCAGATCCTCGCCGTCGTCCAGCCCGAGCTGGTCCGCTTCCGCGCCCGCGCGCTGCAGGCCGACCTCGCGCGCCTGCGCGAGGGGCTGCCCGCCTCGATCGTCGCACCGAGCGCCGCCGGCGCGTCGGGCTCCGCACCGCTCGCGGGCACGCTCTCGCTCGGCATCGCCGCCGATCCCGACGGACGCACCATCGACCTGATCGTCACGCCCGCCCCCGCCTCCGCCGCATCGTGGGCGCGCGCCGGCGTCGCGGCCTCGCTCGAGGTCACCCTCGAGGGCGGCACCGCCGACCTCGCGATCCCGCTCGCCGCGGTCGTGCGCGACGGCACCACGCCGATCCTCTTCCGCCGCGACCCGAAGAACCCCGACAAGGCCATCCGCCTCGAGGCCGACCTCGGCGTCGACGACGGCCGCTGGGTCATCGTGAGGAGCGGCGTCCGCGAGGGCGACGAGATCGTCGTCGCGGGCAACTACCAGCTGCTGCTCGCGACCAGCGGCACCGCCGCCAAGGGCGGGCACTTCCACTCCGACGGCACGTTCCACGCGGAAGACCACTGATGCTGTCGCGACTCATCGCCTTCTCCCTCCGCAACCCGTCGCTCGTGCTCGTGGCGGCGGGTCTCCTCGTGCTCTTCGCCGGCCTGAAGCTGCGCGAGATGCCGGTCGACGTCTTCCCCGAGCTCAACGCGCCCACGGTGGTCGTGATGACCGAGGCCGGCGGGCTCGCCGCCGACGAGGTCGAGTCGAACGTCACCTTCCCGATCGAGACCGCCGTGAACGGCCTCGCGGGCGCGCGCCGCGTGCGCTCGTCGAGCGCGACCAGCCTGTCGATCGTGTGGGTCGAGTTCGACTGGGGCACCGACATCTACCGCGCGCGGCAGCTCGTCTCCGAGCGCCTCTCCGCCGTGCGCGAGACGCTCCCGCCCGGCGCGCACGCCGAGATCACGCCCGTCACCAGCATCACCGGCGAGGTCATGCTGGTCGCGCTCAGCTCACCCGACGGCCGCGTCTCGCCGCTCGAGACGCGCGCCTACGCCGAGTTCACGCTGCGCAACCGCCTGCTCGCCGTGCCCGGCGTGGCGCAGGTGGTGGCGATCGGCGGCGAGCTCCCGCAGTACCAGGTCGAGGTCCGCCAGGAGCGCCTCGCGCTGCACGGCATCTCGATCGACGAGGTCGTCGAAGCCGCGCGCGCCGCGCACAGCACCGCGACCGCGGGCTACCTCGCGAACGTCGACCACCAGGAGCTGTCCATCCGCCAGATGGCGCGCGTGCGCTCCGCCGACGACATCGCGCGCACCCTCGTGCGCATGGACGAGGGCACGCCGATCACGATCGGCGACGTCGCCGACGTGCGCATCGGACCGTCGCCCAAGCGCGGCACCGCCGCCGACCGCGGGCAGTCGGCCGTCGTCGTGAGCGTGCAGAAGACGCCGGGAACGAACACGCTCGCCCTCACGCGCGAGCTCGACCTCGCCCTCGACGGGCTCGAGAAGGCGATGCCCGAGGGGCTCGTGCTCAACCGCGATCCCCTCCGCGCCGCGCGCTTCATCGAGCGTTCGCTCGACAACGTCGTGCGCGTGCTCATCGAGGCGAGCGTGATCGTCGCGGTCATCCTCGTGCTGTTCCTCCTGAACTTCCGCGCCACGCTGGTCACCCTCGCCGCGCTGCCGCTGTCGCTCGCGGTGGCGCTGCTCGTGCTCTGGGCCTGGGGCCTGTCGGTGAACGTGATGACGCTCGGCGGCCTCGCGGTCGCGATCGGCGAGCTGGTCGACGACGCCATCATCGACGTCGAGAACGTCCTGCGCCGCCTGCGCGAGAACGCCACGCTGCCCGCCGCGGACCGCCGCCCGGTGCCCGAGGTCGTCCTCGCGGCCAGCAACGAGATCCGCTCGTCGGTCGTGTTCGCGACCGTCATCATCTGCATGGTGTTCGTGCCGCTGCTCTTCCTGCAGGGGCTCGAGGGCCGCTTCTTCCAGCCGCTCGGCATCGCCTACATCGTGTCGATCCTCGCGTCGCTGGTGGTCGCGCTGTCGGTCACGCCCGCGCTGTGCCGGGTGCTGTTCGCGCGGGAGTTCTCGCGCGCGGCGACCGGCCAGGACCATCCCCGCGGCGGCGGGGCACACGGCGACGGCGCGCTCGTCCGCTGGCTCAAGCGCCGCTACGAGCCGCTCCTCCACGCGGCGCTGCGGCGGCGCGGCGCGGTGCTCGCGGGCGCCGGCGTCCTCACCGCGGCGTCGCTCGCGCTCGCGGCGACCTTCGGCAGCTCGTTCCTCCCGACCTTCCGCGAGGGCACCTTCACCGTGTTCCTGATGGCGCCGCCGGGGACCTCGCTCGCCGAGAGCGACCGCCTCGCGCTCGGCGTCGAGTCGCAGCTCCTCGCGATCGACGGCGCCCAGAGCGTGACCCGCCGCACCGGCCGCGCCGAGCGCGACGAGCACGCCGAGCCGGTGAGCAGCTCCGAGATCGAGGTCACCATGGAGCCCGGCGCGTCGCAGGCCGCCGTGCGCGCCGAGATCGACCGCATCCTCGGCAACATCCCCGGCATCACCACCATGGTCGGGCAGCCCATCGAGCACCGGCTCTCGCACCTCCTCTCGGGCACGCCCGCCGCGATCGCGATCAACGTGTTCGGCAACGACCTCGATGTGCTCCGCGGCCTCGCGAAGGAGATCGAGGCCGAGCTGCGCGCGATCCCCGGCACGCGCGATGTCAACGCGAACCGCGAGGTGCTCGTGACCTCGCTGCCGATCCGATACCGCGCGCAGGACCTCGCCGCCGCCGGCCTCACGCCCGCCGCCGCCGCACGCCAGGTGCAGCGCGCGCTGCACGGCGAGTCGGTCGCCGAGGTGAACCAGGGCGCGCAGCGGCTCGAGATCGTGGTGCGCCTCGCCGAGGAGGACCGCGCCCGCATCGACCAGGTGGGCGAGCTCATCCTCCGCGGCGCCGGCGGCGCGCAGGTGCGCCTGCGCGAGGTCGCCGACATCGGGCCCGAGCGCACCAGCAACCTCATCGCGCGCGAGAACACCCAGCGCAAGGCGATCGTGTCGACCAACGTCGCCGATGGCTACAACCTCGGCGACCTCGTCGCGGTCGTGCGCGCGCGCGTCGACCCGATCGTCGCCCGCGCCGGCTGCACCGTGCAGTACGGCGGCCAGTTCGAGGCGCAGCAGTCGGCGAGCCGCACGATCCTGACGATGGGCCTCCTGGTCGCGGTCGTGATGTTCCTGCTGCTGCAGGTCGCGACCGGCCGCAACCGCACCGCGCTCCTCGTGATGCTGAACCTCCCGCTCGCGCTCATCGGCGGCGTGGCGGCGATCTACCTCACCGAGTCGCCGTCGCTCGTGTCGAACACGCTCGCGCTCGCCGGCCTCGGCGGCGGCCGCTACATCGCGCCGGTCATCTCGATCGCGAGCATGGTCGGCTTCGTCACGCTGTTCGGCATCGCCGTCCGCAACGGCATCCTGCTCGTGAACCACTACGCGCACCTCGAGGAGCACGAGGGCTGCACCGTCGCCGAGTCGGTGGTGCGCGGCTCGATGGAGCGGCTGGTGCCGATCCTGATGACCGCGCTCACCGCGACGCTCGGCCTCATCCCGCTCGCGCTCTCCGGCCACAAGCCGGGCAGTGAGCTGCTCGCGCCGCTCGCGACCGTCGTGCTCGGCGGGCTCGTGTCCTCGACCATCCTCAACCTGTTCGTCGTTCCCGCGGGCTACGCGCTCGCCTTCGCCAAGTCCACCCATCGCTCCAAGGAGACACCATGATCCGTCCGCTCGCCCTCGCCACCGCGTCCCTCTGCACGCTCGCCCTGCTTCCGCTCGCCGCCTGCGGCGGGAAGGACACGCCCGCCACCACGCAGGGGGCGGGGGACCACGATCACGATCACGACCATGACCATGATCACGACCACGATCACGCCGCGGGCGGGACGGCTCCCGGCGCCGCCGCACCCTCCGCGCCGGCCGACGATCACTCGCACGGCGCGACCACCGAGCTCGGCGAGCAGGAGTCGGGCGGCTTCAAGATCAAGGCCTCGCGCGCCGGCGACATCAAGGCCGGCGGCGACGCGCCGATCGATGTCTGGGTGACGGGCGGCGCGAAGATCGCCTCCGTGCGCTTCTGGATCGGCACCGAGGACGCCAAGGGCTCGATGAAGGCCAAGGCCGAGCTCGAGACCGACAACTGGCACACGCACGCCGAGGTGCCCGACCCGCTGCCCGCCGGCGCGAAGCTCTGGATCGAGATCGAGGCCGAGGGCGGCGCGAAGACCGTCGCCGGGTTCGACCTCAAGATGTGAGCGGACGTTCATCCGAATCGAACGAGAGCCCGGCGCGTAACCGCCGGGCTCTTCTCATTGGTCGCATGTGGCTTCAGAAGCTCGCGGTCTTCGGCGCCCTCGGGAACGGAATCACATCCCGGATGTTCGCCATGCCCGTCGCGTAGATGATGGCGCGCTCGAACCCGAGCCCGAAGCCCGCGTGCGGCACCGTGCCGTAGCGGCGCAGGTCGCGGTACCACCAGTAGTCGGCCTTGTGCAGGCCCATCTCGTCCATGCGCGCGTCGAGCCGCTCGAGCCGCTCCTCGCGCTGCGAGCCGCCGACGATCTCGCCGATGCCCGGCGCGAGGATGTCCATCGCCGCGACCGTCTTCCCGTCGTCGTTCTGGCGCATGTAGAACGCCTTGATGTCCTTCGGGTAGTTCATCACCGCGACGGGCCGCCCGATGTAGGTCTCGGTTAGCCAGCGCTCGTGCTCGCTCTGCATGTCGATGCCCCACTTGACGGGGTACTCGAACTTCACGCCCTTCTGCACGGCGTCCTCGAGCGCGGCAATCGCGTCGGTGTAGTCCATCTTCGCGAAGTCCGCGCTCACGAACTTCTCGAGTCGCTCGATGCAGCCCTTGTCGATCCGCTCGGCGAAGAACTTCATGTCGTCCATGCGCTCGGCGAGCAGCGCCTTGAACATGTACTTGAGCAGGTCCTCCGCGAGCTTCGCGTCGGTCATCAGGTCGGCGAACGCGATCTCCGGCTCGATCATCCAGAACTCGGCGAGGTGGCGCGAGGTGTTCGAGTTCTCCGCGCGGAAGGTCGGCCCGAAGGTGTACACCTTCGACAGCGCCATGCACCAGGTCTCGACGTTCAGCTGGCCCGACACCGTGAGGTTCGTCTCGCGCCCGAAGAAGTCCTGCGCGTAGTCGATCTTGCCCTCGGGCGTCTTCGGCATGTTCATGAAGTCGAGCGTCGACACGCGGAACATCTGCCCCGCGCCCTCGCAGTCGCTGCCCGTGATGATCGGCGTATGCACCCACAGGAAGCCCTGCTCGTGGAAGAAGCGGTGCACCGCCATCGCCAGGCAGTGCCGCACGCGTGCGACCGCGCCGAAGGTGTTCGTGCGCGCCCGCAGGTGCGCGACCTCGCGCAGGTACTCGAACGAGTGCTGCTTGGGCGAGATCGGGTAGGTGTCGGGATCGTCGACGAAGCCATGGACCTTGATCGACTCGGCCTGGATCTCGACCGACTGGCCCTTGCCCTGGCTCGCGACCACCGTGCCGGTGACCTCGACCGAGCAGCCGGCGGTCAGCTTCAGCACCTCCGACTCGTAGTTCGGGACGGTGTTCGGCACCACCGCCTGCACCGTGTCGAAGCACGAGCCGTCGGTGATGGCCACGAACGAGATGCCCGCCTTCGAGTCACGGCGGGTGCGGACCCAGCCCTGGACCGTGGCGGTCGTCCCGAGGTGCGAGGCGTGCTGGGCGAAGAGGTCGGCGATGCGAACGGCCATAGGAAGGGGAAGATAGGAGAAGGGCGTGGCGGGAATCGACGGTCGGAACGTGAGGCTCGGCGCGCGAGGCTCGGAACCCCGGGCTTGAAACCCCGGGCTGGAAACCCGTGGCTTGAAACCCGTGGCTTGCAACACGGGGCTTGCAACACGGGGCTGGAAACCACAGGCCCCAAACCCCGGGCGCGGAACCCGAGCAACGGGTATCGGCGGAGTGGGAATGCCAACTTGGCAGACGGCGCGCGCCCGGAGGTCGCGGTTGGCGACCGGTTCCGCGGAGGGGCACCCGAGCCGCAGGGGCGGCGGCTCCGCAAGAGTCTGCCAAACCTCGACTTACGCCGCCCGCGCGTCGTCCGGAACCCGCTGGCACGACCGTTGCGATGCGGCGGCTCCCCGCGAACCCGCGCCACCAGCACCCGCATGCGTCTCCGCCTCCACAGCCCCGATCCCGCTGATCCCGCCGCCCACGCGTCGGGCGGCTCGGCCGTGCGGCGCCTGAACCTGCTCCTGACCTACGGCGGCTGGCGCGAGCACGCCTTCGCCGACCAGCTCCCGATCATCCTCGACCGGATCGGCATCCGCTGCTACCGCGCCGAGAGCGGCGACGAGGCCAGCGATGTCATCCGCCGCGAGCAGGTCCACATCGCGGTGATCGACCTCTCGATCCCGATGCACCCGACCCGCGCCCAGCAGCCCGGCGCCCGCGCCGTGCCCGCCGGACCGCGCGTCCTCCAGCTCCTCAGGCGCCTCGACCAGCCGCCGCCGACCATCGTCGTGCGCCCGCGCCAGGTCGACCCCGCCGAGAGCGCCCGCAACCTCGCCGAAGCCCTCCGCGACGGCGCGTTCACGGTGCTCGACGACCCCGTCCCCATCGAGTCCATGCTGCAGGCCCTCGAGCGCGTGGTGCGCAGGCACTACCGCGACCACTGGCCCGCCGCGTGACCGATCCGCTCCGCTCCGTTCATCCGTTCACTCGTTCAGACAGACGCAAAGAGAAAGGCACAGGAGAACCCCATGAAGTTCCGTCCCCTCGGTGACAAGATCCTCGTGAAGCGCGAAGAGGCCGCCTCGAAGACCGAAAGCGGCATCTTCCTCCCCGAGTCGAGCAAGGAGAAGCCCAAGCAGGGCAAGATCGTCGCCCTCGGCGACGGCCACCGCAGCAAGGACAACGGCAAGGTCACCCCGTTCACCGTGAAGAAGGGCGACACCGTCATCTTCACCTCCTACGCGGGCACCGAGATCAAGATCGACGGCGAGACGCTGCTCATCATGACCGAGGAGGACATCCTCGGCGTCATCGACTGAGCCGTCCAACCCGCACGGGAACACCACGATGAGCATGCAGTCCGACACCCTCCGCCTCGCCCTGCGCGAGCTGAACGGGCAGCGCGACCTCCGGATCGAGTTCGACCACGCGTCGAGCTGCACGGTCAAGAAGGCGATGCTGATTCCGCAGGAGTCGGACGGGCTGGTCAAGGTCACCGACGGCTCGCACGTCTACATCGTGGACGCGGAGCGGGTGGCCTGGATCGAGATCGGCTAGCAGTCGCTGACGCGACTGCGAGCCGCGAAACCTGAGCGGTCGCCGCAAGATTTGAGCGGTCGCGCCTGCGGGCGCTCCCTCTGGTGAAGATCACGAGTTCGAGAAGTCACGACACATCACGGCGCGCGATGCGCGCCTCCTAGAAAGAAGCACCCACATGGCAGCCAAGCAGATTGCATACGACAACGACGCACGCGAGCGGATCCTCCGCGGCGTGCAGAAGCTCGCCCGCGCCGTCAAGGTCACGCTCGGTCCCTCGGGCCGCGTCGTCGTCCTCGAGAAGGCGTTCGGCGCCCCGACCGTCACCAAGGACGGCGTCACCGTCGCCAAGGAGATCGAGCTCGAGGATCCCTACGAGAACATGGGCGCGCAGATGGTGAAGGAAGTCGCGTCGAAGGCGTCGAAGGACGCCGGCGACGGCACCACCACCGCGACCGTCTACGCCGAGGCCATCTACCAGGAGGGCCTCCGCAACATCACCGCCGGCGCAAACGCGAACGCCGTCAAGCGCGGCATCGACAAGGCCGTCACCGCGGTCATCGACGAGCTCCGCCGCATGTCGAAGAAGGTCTCCGGCACCAAGGAGATCTCGCAGGTCGGCGCCTGCTCGGCCAACCAGGACATGGAGATCGGCAACATCATCGCCGAGGCCATGGACAAGGTCGGCAAGGACGGCGTGATCACCGTCGAGGAGGGCAAGAGCCTCGACACCCACGTCGCGCTCCTCGAGGGCATGCAGTTCGACAAGGGCTACCTCAGCCCGCACTTCGTCACCGACACCTCCAAGATGGAGTGCGTGCTCGAGGACTGCTACGTCCTCCTGTACGAGAAGAAGGTCTCGAGCGCGAAGGAGCTGCTCCCCGTCCTCGGCAAGATCGCCGAGAGCGGCAAGAGCCTGCTCATCGTCGCCGAGGATGTCGACGGCGAGGCGCTCGCGACCCTCGTCGTGAACAAGCTCCGCGGCGTCCTCAAGGTCTGCGCCGTCAAGGCGCCGGGCTTCGGCGACCGCCGCAAGGAACTCCTCCAGGACCTCGCCGTCGTCGTCGGCGGCCAGGCCATCATGGAGGAGCTCGGCATCAAGCTCGACGGCGTCACCCTCGCCGAGCTCGGCCGCGCCAAGAAGATCGTGGTCGGCAAGGAAGAGACCACCGTCGTCGAGGGCGCCGGCAAGACCAAGGACATCCAGTCCCGCATCGAGCTGCTCAAGGCGCAGATCGACATGACCACCAGCGACTACGACCGTGAGAAGCTCCAGGAGCGTCTCGCCAAGCTCGCCGGCGGCGTCGCGCAGATCAA
Organism: Phycisphaerales bacterium; assembly: GCA_049318425.1. Taxonomy (GTDB): domain Bacteria; phylum Planctomycetota; class Phycisphaerae; order Phycisphaerales; family SM1A02; genus QWPT01. The sequence goes on from JBMOGJ010000002.1 coordinate 58,189, forward strand.
CGTCGGCGCTGCGACCGAGGTCGAGATGAAGGAGAAGAAGGCCCGCGTCGAGGACGCGCTGCACGCCTGCCGCGCGGCCGTCGAGGAGGGCATCCTCCCGGGCGGCGGCACCAGCGTCATCCGCGCCCGCCGCGTGCTCGAGAAGCTCAAGAAGGGCATGATCACCGACGAGGCCGTCGGCGTCGACATCGTCTTCCGCGCGCTCTCGGCCCCGGCCAAGCAGATCGCGGCCAACGGCGGCATCGACGGCTCGGTCGTCGCGCAGAAGATCGAGGAGTCGGACGACGTGAACTTCGGCTTCAACGCCGCCACGCAGAAGTACGAGAACCTCGTCGCGTCGGGCATCATCGTCCCGACCAAGGTGGAGCGCGTCGCGCTGCAGAACGCCGCCTCGATCGCGGGCCTGCTGCTCACGACCGACTGCGCCATCACCGAGGTCAAGGAGAAGAAGGAGAAGGCGCCCGCCGGCGCCGGCCACGGCGAGGACTACTAAGTCCTGAGGACGAAGTCCTTGCCCGCGACGGTGTGATGGATCCGCACCCTCCTGGTGACCTCGCCACCCACGCTGCCGCGACAGCTCCATGTTCCGATACCCACGCCGCCCCGCCTCACCGCGGGGCGGCGTTGCTTCCAATTCCGCCCGAGAACGGATCCGCGGTTCTCACTTGCCGTATTGCAGGCGGTTCCGACCGCGTGGGCGCGCGGTCGGAGTTATGTTCGACAGCCCTGTTCATCCACCCTGACGGATGTGCCATTGATGGAAGTGCGAGACCTGAATCCCCTCACCGTGCGTCCGCGTGGCGCGGTCGTGTCCGTCCCCGTGCGCGCCGGCGCCGCGATGGCGCTGTCTGCGTGCACGCTCGTCGCGAGCGCGACGCTCGCGCGCGCCGACGGACTGGTGGGCTGCTGGGGCCTCAACGACTTCGGCCAGTGCAATGTGCCTGCGAGCGTGGTGATCGCCACCCAGGTCGCGGCGGGCAGCGACCACTCGGTCGCGCTGCGCGCCGACGGCACCGTCGCGTGCTGGGGTGAGAACAGCGTCGGGCAGTCGACCGTGCCGGGCGGACTGGGAAGCTGCACCGCGATCTCCGCCGGTCACTTCCACACCGTGGCGCTGCGCTCTGCGGGCACCGTCGCGTGCTGGGGTAGCAACATCGACGGGCAGTGCACCGTGCCCGCGGGCCTCGGCACCGCCATCGCGATCGCTGGCGGCGGCGCGCACACGCTCGCCGTCCGCACCAACGGCACCGTGGCCGCGTGGGGCTTCAATGGCTTCGGCCAGACCGCCGTGCCCGCGACCCTCGGGACCTGCACCCGCGTCGCGGCGGGCAGCGACCACTCGCTCGCGCTGCGTACCGCTGGCACGGTCGCCGCGTGGGGCTACAACCTCTTCGGCCAGACCGCCGTGCCCGCGACCCTCGGCACCTGCACCGCGATCGCGGGCGGCTTCGACCACTCGGTCGCGCTGCGCACCGCGGGCACCGTCGCGTGCTGGGGCGACAACACCTACGGCCAGTGCAATGTGCCGGTGAACCTCGGCACCTGCACCGCGATCGCCGCGGGCTTCAGCCACACCGTCGCGCTGCGGAGCAACGGGCAGGTCGTCTCCTGGGGTCTCAACGACAACGGGCAGGGCACCGTGCCCGTCACCGTGCCGGGCTGCAACCGCATCGCCGCGGGCGGCGCGCACAACGTGGTGGTCGGCTCGATGCCGGTCATCCAGCTCGTGGCCGTGACGCCCACCACCTGCGGACTCGCCAACGGCGCCGTCGACCTCACCATCACCAACGGCGTGTCGATCGCGTGGACGGGACCGAACGGCTTCACCGCAACCACCGCCGACCTCGCGAACGTCGCCGCGGGCACCTACGTCGTGACCGTCACCGGTCCCGCGCTCACCAACCCCGCGAGCGCGCAGGTCGTCGTGCAGGCGACCGCCGACACCACCGCGCCCACCGTCACGAGCTACACCAACGCGCTCAGCGCGCCGGCCAACGCGAACTGCCAGGCGCCGGTCGCGAACTTCGTGGCCACCGTGGTCGCGACCGACAACTGCGCGGTCGCCTCGATCACGCAGACACCCGCCGCCGGCACGCTCGTCGGGCTCGGCAACACCGCGGTGACCATCACCGTGCGCGACGCCGCGAACAACACCGTCACCCGCAGCGCGACCTTCACCGCGACCGGCTCGAGCGCGACCTTCTACCGCGACGCCGACGCCGACACCTTCGGCACGCCCGCGACCACCGCGAACGCCTGCGCCGCGCCGTCGGGCTTCGTCGCGAACAACCTCGACTGCAACGACGCCGACGCGACCATCAACCCGAACACGGTGTGGTACCGCGACCTCGACGGCGACGGCGCGGGCAACGCCGCCGACGGCACGCTCACGCAGTGCGCCACCCCCGCGGGCTATGTGCGCAGCAACACCGACGGCTGCCCGACCGACCCCGCGAAGACCGCGCCCGGCACCTGCGGCTGCGGCGCGCCCGACACCGACAGCGACGGCGACACCATCGCCGACTGCATCGACAACTGCGACGCGATCGCCAACACCGACCAGCGCGACTGCGACGCCAACGGCGTCGGCGATGTCTGCCAGGTCGCCGCGGGCATCCCGCCCGACTGCAACCAGAACGGCGCCTACGACGTGCCCGGCGAATTCGCGGGCATCCAGGCCGCGATCGACGCGATCGGTCCCGGCACGCCGCGCGTGGTGCTCGTCGCCGCCGGCACCTACCCGGGCGCCGTGTCGCTCCGCGGCAAGAACATCGAGCTGCGCGGCTCGGGCGCTGCGAACTGCATCCTCGACGGCACGGGCGTCACGGCGGCGTCGGTGGTCACCTTCGCCGGCGGCGAGGTCGCGACCACGGTGGTCGAGGGCTTCACCATCCGCGGAGGCATCGCGGGCACGCCGGTCACGACGGGCACGATCTCCGAGCGCTTCGGCGGCGGCGTCTTCGCCCGCAACGCCGCGGGCCGGATCCGCGGCTGCGTGATCGAGTCGAACGCGGCCCAGCTCGGCGGAGGCATCGCGCTCATCAACGCGTCGATCGCGCTCGAGTCGTGCGCCGTCCGCGGCAACGCCGCGTCGATCGACGGCGGTGGCGCGCACCTGATCGGGAGCGTCCTCGCGGTCGCGGGCAGCACCGTCACCGCGAACACCGCGCCCTACGGCGGCGGCATCGCGATCGAGGCGCCCACCGCGTCGAGCGCGCTCACGCTCGAGGCCTCCGAGGTCTGCGGCAACACGGTGTGGAACATCGTCGGTCCCTTCACCGAGGCAGGCGATCCCTCGAACGTGTGCGACTGCCGCGGCGACATCGACGGCAACGGCCAGGTCAACGCGGTCGACATCGCCGCGCTGCTCAGCGTGTGGAACACCGACGCCGCGCTCTACCCGCGCGCCGACGGCAACTCCGACGGCCAGATCAACGCGCAGGACATCGCCATCATGCTGAGCGGCTGGGGCGCGTGCCCGTGAGCCGCGGGGCGTGATCCACGCCCGTCCCGCCGGTTCCGTCGCGAACGCGGCCGCTACATCGCGAGCACGGCCGCGACCAGCGCGCCCGCGAGCATGATCGCCCCGCCGAAGATCGCCGCGATCCGCCACTGCCGGCGACGCGCCCGCGCCTGGTCGAGCCAGATGCGGCCGTCCTCCTCGCGCACCACCACGCCCGCGCGGATGAGCGGCTTGAGCGGCGGCTCGGCGAGTCCGAGCGTCGTGATCTTGCGTGCGCTCTCGGGCGACACGGCGCCCGCACGGAGCAGCGACTTCACCGGTCCCGGCTTCTGCAGCGCGAGCAGCACCATCATCGTCGGTCCCACGACGGCACCGAGTCCGGCGAACACGCCGCCGAGACCACCGGGCTGCGGAGGGGGCACAAAAGGAGCGGGCATGCGGAAAGGGTAGCCGCATGCCCGCGCGAAGTGCTTGCCGTGATCCCCCGCGGCACTTCGTGCCGTCGATCCCCGGCACTGCCTGCCGTCAGCCCTCCGCACCCAGCACGTCGCGGCCCTCGATGCCGTCGGTGGTCAGGATGTGGAAGCTGGTGTCGACCAGGAAGTCGTACGACACCGAGCCGTAGTAGCCCGCGTTGCCGAAGGGCGTGTTGCGCGACCAGAGCTCGCCGGTGCGCTGCTCGGCCTGCATCGCGCGCTGGCAGCCCACGAGCTCGACATGCCCGTCGAAGAACAGCGTCGCGGGCGCCGAGTTGTAGCCATGGTTGAAGAACCACGGCGTGGTGTTGCCCGTGAAGTTCGGGTTGATCGGCGAGTCGGGCGTGTTCTGCAGCCAGCTGTGCTCGATCATGCGGGTCTTGAGCGACGGATAGCGGCAGCGCGAGACCGGCGGACTGCGGAAGCCCGCCGGCAGCGTCCCGGGGTTCGTGAATCCGTGGCCGTTGAGCGTGGCCTGGTTGCGGCCGAGCACCTTCGGATCCCACATCGCCGCCGGCGACCAGCAGTAGGAGCTGTCGGCGTAGTGGACTCCATCGTGCGTGAACTGCGCGGGGCTCTGGAAGTACCGCTCCACCTCGTTGATCGCCACGACATCCTTCGGCGCGTACAGCGCGGGGTCGTAGAAGCGGCCGTTGACATACGCGGCGAAGCGCATCACGCCGGGGATGCGGAAGCTGCCGAAGCCGCTGCCTCCACCCGGATTCGCCGCCGTGCCGAACTGGATCGGCACGTAGACCATCCAGTTGAAGCACGCCTCGGGCCAGTGGTACTGCGCGCAGCGCCCGCTCGATCCGAGGAAGTAGCCCCAGATGCCGAAGGTGTCGCGTCCGATGAACTGCTGCGGCGGGCACGCGACCTGCGCGAGGTACTGCGCGCAGTCGCCGCCGGCGAGCCCGGCGTCGTCGGGCACGGCTGTGTACTGCCGATCGCCCCAGTCGCCCGCGTAGGCCTCGTTGGAGGTCGCGAGGCTCCGCAGGTTCGAGACTGACTGCGTGACCAGCGCCCGGTCGCGCGCGCGCGACACCGCGGGCAGAAGCATGGCGAGCAGCAGCGCGACGATCGACACGACGACGAGCAGCTCCACGATGGTGAAAGCGCGGCAGGCTGCGTTTCCCGAGTGACGGTGCATGGTGTCCTCCGAAGGTTGATGGCGGTCGGCTTTGCACTGCGCACATCGACGCTTTACGCCGCCTTAACACGCAATTCGTGAGCGTGCCGGGCCGACGCCTCGCCTCCGTGCGAAAAAGAACCAGAGCCTGCATGTTCTGCAGGCTCTGGCGTGCACGTCAGGGGGAAGGTTCCCGATCTTCGTCCGAACCAGCGCGGAGTGCCGTCAGCCCTCCGCACCCAGCACGTCGCGGCCCTCGATGCCGTCGGTGGTGAGGATGTGGAAGCTCGTGTTCACGAGGAAGTCGTACGACTGGCCGCCGAAGTAGCCGGCCGCGCCGAGCGGCGTGTTCTTCGACCAGACCGAGCCGTTGTTCTGTCCCGGCGCCGAGACGCGCTGGTCGGCGGCCATCGAGCGCTGGCAGCCGACGAGCTCGATGTGACCGTCGAAGAAGAGGCACGCGGGCGCCGAGTTGTAGCCGTGGTTGAAGTACCAGGGCGTGCGGTTGCCCGCGAAGTTCGGGTTGATCGGCGAGTCGGGCGTGTTCTGCAGCCAGTTGTGCTCGATCATGCGGGTCTTGAGTGACGGGTACTTGCAGCGCGACACCGGCGGGCTGCGGAAGCCGGACTTGAGCGTGTTCGGATTGGTGAAGCCGCTGCCGTTGAGCGTCGCCTGGTTGCGGCCGAGCACCTTCGGGTCCCACATCGCCGCGGGCGAGAAGCAGTACGAGCTGTCCTCGTAGTCGCCGGTCGACGGGTTGTAGGTGAACTCCGACGGGTGCGTGAAGTACTTCGAGATGTTGCTGTACGGCACCACGTCCTTGGGCGCGTAGAACGACGGGTCGTAGAAGCGGCCGTTCACGTAGTCGTGGAACGACTTCACGCCCGGCATGCGGAAGCTGCCGAACGCGTTGCCGCCTCCGGGATTCCCCGCCGTGCCGAACTGGAACGGGATGTAGACGATCCAGTTGTAGCACGCCTCCGGCCAGCCGTAGCGCGAGCACTTGCCCGAGCTGCCGAGGAAGTAGCCCCACATCGCGGCGCCGTCCCATCCGAGGAACTGCTGCGGCGGGCACGCGATCTGCGACAGGTACTGCGTGCAGTTGCCGCCCGCCATGCCGACGTCGTCGGGGATGGTGGTGAACTGGCGGTCGCCCCAGTCGCCCGCGTAGGTCTCGTTCGCGGCGGCGAGGCTCTTGAGGTTCGACACCGACTGCGAGATCAGCGCCTTGTCGCGACCCTTCTGCACCGCGGGCAGCAGCAGGGCGATGAGCAGCGCGATGATCGAGACGACCACCAGCAGCTCGACGATGGTGAAGCCCGCTGCGCGGGCGCCGGTTCGGGATCGCTTCATGGGGAACCTCCGTGTTGACGAGCTCCCATTGTGGCGCGGCGCGGGCGACTCTGGAGAAATTGCCGCGATCGGCGCCGCAGATTCCCGAATTTCACGGCTGTCCGAACACACTCACGGCTGTCCGAACACACTCACGGGTGTCCGAACCGGGCCTAAAAAGACACCGACCCGCGTTTCCGCGGGTCGGTGGGGTTTGCCGTGAGGCAGGCTTTCCGATCAGCCTTCCGCGCCGAGGACGTCGCGGCCCTCGATGCCGTCGGTGGTCAGGATGTGGAAGCTGGTCTTGACGAGGAAGTCGTAAGACTGGCCGCCGTAGTAGCCGTTCGCACCCAGCGGGGTGTTCTTCGACCAGCACGAGCCGTTGTTCTGGCCCGCGGCCGAGACGCGCTGGTCAGCGGCCATGGAGCGCTGGCAGCCGACGAGCTCGATGTGACCGTCGAAGAAGAGGCAGGCCGGAGCCGAGTTGTAGCCGTGGTTGAAGAACCACGGGGTGGTGTTGCCCGCGAAGTTCGGGTTGATCGGCGAGTCCGGCGTGTTCTGCAGCCAGCTGTGCTCGATCATGCGCGTCTTGAGCGACGGGTACTTGCAACGCGAGACCGGCGGGCTGCGGTAGCCAGCGGGGAGGGTCGTCGGGTTGGTGTAGCCGTTGCCGTTGAGCGCGGCCTGGTTGCGCTGGAACACCTTCACGTCGTACATCGCGGCCGGCGAGAAGCAGTACGAGCTGTCCTCGTAGAGGCCGTCGGCGTTGTTGTAGGTGAACTCCGCAGCGTTCGTGAAGTACTTCGAGATGTTGTTGTAGGGGACGACGTCCTTCGGCGCGTAGAGCGTCGGGTCGTAGAAGCGACCGTTGACGTAGTCATGGAACGCCTTGAGGCCGGGGATGCGGAACGCACCGAACGCCGAGCCACCGATCTCCATCGGCAGGTGGGTGACCCAGTTGCCGCAGTTGCCGGGGTAGCCGTAACGCGAGCAACGACCCGTGTTGCCGATGAAGTAGCCCCACATCGCGCCGTTCACGTCCCAACCGAGCAGCTGCTGCGGGGGGCACGCGATGGTCGAGAGGTAGGTGCCGCAGTTGCCGTTCACCGTGCCCGCATCGTCGGGGACGCAGGTGAACTGACGGTCGCCCCAGTCGCCCGCGTAGGTCTCATTGGCCGACGCGAGGTTCTTGAGGTTGGCGACCGACTGGGAGATGAGGGCCTTGTCGCGGCCCTTCTGCACTGCCGGAAGGAGCAGCGCGATGAGGAGGGCGATGATCGACACGACGACGAGGAGCTCGACGATCGTGAAGCCGCCCTTGCGGTTCTGTTGAGCCATGTGACTCAACCTTTCTGCGGGATGAACCCGCAACGAGCGCCTCTCCGCATGCATCGCTCCGTTCGACCGGCCGTTTCGATGGGATACTCCCAGGTCGACCCGGGTGCACTCCGGCCGTGTGATGCACTGCGCGCTCAGATGTTGGCAGGCCGAAGACATGCAACGGCTGGCCTGCCGGGATTTCGAGCACCCGAGAGAGGGTGTCGTCGCCGTTAGACAAAGCGTACCTTCGCGGGCGCCTCGGCAATAGTTCCAATCTTCGCGGTGATGGAGATTTCCCGAGGTTTTGCGCGGTCGGGTGCGGCGGCGCGTGGAGCGGGTTTCGGCCGGCGGAGCGGCGCCCAGCGCCTCACTCGGGTCGCGGTCGGTCGGGTGCATCGAACCCGCGCAACGCACGACGCACCACGGAGTGGGTCGTTATCGGGCAAGTTGGATATTCATTCGGGCGTGCGGCGGAGCCGTCAGTTGCCCGAGGACGCCGTCGTCGGGGTCGCGGAGGCGGCCGCCTCAACGCTTGGCTCGGCATTCACCGGCGCGTTCGCGGTCGGGGCGCCAGTGCGGTCCGTGGTGGTCGCGGGACCCTTCGCGGTCGCAGGACCCGACTCGGCGCCACCCGCCGCGGGCGCCGTGCGCTGTGCGATCGCAGCAGCCGAGGGGATGACCGGCTGCAGCGGCGTCTGTCCCGCCACGCTGGTGACCGGCTTGCAACGGTCGCTCCAGACGCGCTGGACGGTGTCGCCGCGGGTCTCGAACCACCAGCAGGTGCGGTCGATGGTGTTGCTGCTCGAGGCGATCAGCATGAACACATACGAACCCTCGGTGGTCCGCACGTCGCAGTCGTAGCGGAGCAGCTCGCAGCCGTCCTTGGTGCACACCCGGTTGTTGGGCTCGCCGAACGCCGCGATCACCATCTCGGTGCTGGTGCGGCCCGGCTCGATGAAGGCGACCGACTCCTCGGTGATCCGGGGACCGACCTCGCGCACCGTCCGTCCGCCCGCGTAGAGGCAGCCCTGCATGAGCGCCAGCAGCGGCGCCGCGGCGACGAGAAGCAGGGGAATGGGGGACTTCGGGAGCCGCATCGTCGGAGAGGAACCAGTATAAGTCGCCCGGTGGCGCATCCGCCCATCATCGGCGCACGAATGCGCGCAACTCGGAATTTCCAGCATGAAGCTCTACACACGCACCGGTGACGACGGCACGACAGGCCTTTTCTCGGGCACGCGTGTGGCCAAGGACCATCCGCGCATCGAGGCCTACGGCACGGTCGACGAGTTCAACGCGGTCGTCGGCATGGTGATGGCGGCCTGCCGCAAGGATGTCCCGTTCGAGGCGCGTCTGCTCGAGATCTTCGGGCAGGTCCAGTCGCGGCTCTTCGACATCGGCGCCGACCTCGCGACGCCCGAGGGCGCGAACAACAGCTCCAAGGTGCTGCGCATCGACGAGCACCATGTGTCCGAGGTCGAGGGCTGGATCGACGAGGTCGACAGCGCCAACCCGCCGCTGCGCACCTTCGTCATGCCGTCGGGATGCGAGCTCGCGGCGCGCCTGCACCTCGCGCGCACCGTGTGCCGGCGCGCCGAGCGCCTCATGGTCTCGCTCGGCCAGCTCGAGCCGGTCGGCGCGGGTCCGCTCCGCTACATGAACCGCCTGAGCGACCTGCTGTTCGCCATGGCCCGGCAGGCGAACCATCACGCCGGCGTGGGCGATGTGCCGTGGGTGCCCGCGCGGCCTGCGCCGGCGAAGTAGGTGAGCACGCGCCGCGCGCTCAGGCCTCGTCGACCGCACCCAGCTTGAACAGCTGGATCGCCTTCTTCGCCTGGTCGAACGACAGGCGCGAGCGGCCCTGGTGGATCATGCCGATCTTGGTGATGCGTTCCCACGCGCTGGCCGCGAACTCGTCGCTGATCTCGCAGGAGATGCTGCGGCGATCCCACGCGCGCGCCACGGTCGAGGTCGTGCCCGAGCCCGCGAACGGGTCGAGCACGAGGTCGCCGGGCCGCGAGGTCGAGAGGATCACGCGCTCGAGGTAGACCTCGGGCAGCTGGTTCTGGTGCAGCGGGCGGCGCTCGGAGTTCTTCGAGTGGACGCGGCCCCAGTACGGCCCGTACCAGACGTCGAACGGCACGCGCATGCCCTGCGAGCCGTGCAGCTTGGTGTGGGTGCGGTTGTCGCCGTACATCGTGGAGCGGTCGGTCGGCTCGAGCACGGCGTCGGGGTTCCAGTGCGTGCGCTCGGGATCCTTGGCGAACCACAGCGCGTGCGACTTCGACAGGATGAAGCTCGTGTCGCGGTTGTGGCCGAAGCGGAAGTGCCACACGCACCAGTTCATCATCGCGAGCTTGCGGCGCTTGAGGTGCATCACGACCTCGGCGGCGAGGTCGTCGGGCACGTTCACCCAGATCGAGCCGTGCGGCGCGAGGCAGTCGACCGCGAGGTCGAGCCAGTCGTAGGTGAAGCGCTCGAACTCGGCGCGGGGCATGCCGTCCTTCCAGCCCGTGTACGGCACATCCCAGTTGAACGGCGGATCGGCGAAGACGAGGTCGACGCTGCCGCGCTCGGGCAGCTTGGCGAGGACCTCGCGGCAGTCGCCCACGTACAGCGCGGTGTCGGGGCCCTCGGCCTGGTAGCGCGGGGTGATCGTCGCATCGCCGGACACCAGGCGCGGGAGGGGGCTCGGGACGGTGTCGCCGAGCAGCTTCACATGCTCCGCGAGCGCGTCGCGGTCGTGCCGCTCGGCCTGCCGGTCGATCCCCTTGGGCGTGAAGTAGCCGCCGGGACGATCCTGGTGGAAGTTCTTGGCTTCGGTGCGGCGCGGCTCGGGCATGCGCGGGGGCCTGGGGCGGCCGCCGCGCGATGCGCTCACTGCGTGCCGAAGATGCGGTCGCCTGCGTCACCAAGACCAGGCACGATGTAGAACCGCTCGTTCAGTCGCTCGTCGACAGCCGCGACATGGATCGGCAGATCGGGGTGCGCAGCGTGAAGAGCGGCGATGCCCTCGGGCGCGGCGACGAGGCAGACGAGGCGGATGTCGCGGCAGCCCTTGTCCTTGAGCAGGCTCACCGCATGGGCCGCGCTGCCGCCGGTCGCGAGCATCGGGTCGACGAGGATCACGGGTCCGTCGGCGATGCCGGGCGGGAACTTCGCGTAGTAGGTGATCGGCTGTGCGGTCGCCTCGTCGCGGTAGATGCCGACATGGCCCACATGCGCCTCGGGGAAGAGCGCGAGCAGGCCGTCCATCATGGCGAGGCCCGCGCGCAGGATGGGGACGATCGTGGTCGGCGCCGCGAGCTGGAGGCCGGTCATCGAGGTGATCGGCGTCTCGACGGTCACCCCGCGCACGGGCAGGTTGCGGCACACGTCGTAGGCCATCAGCCCGGTGATCTGGTTGAGCAGCTGGCGGAACTGCTCGTGCTCGGTGCGCCGGTCGCGCATGATCGACAGCTTGTGCTGGATCAGCGGGTGGTCGTAGATCGAGACGTTCGGAAAGCGCGGATCGGTCGACGGCATGCGGGGCAGTGTACGGACTGCCTCACATCCGCTCGGGCGCGACGATGCCGTACAGCGAAAGCCCGTCGGCGAGCACCGCGCGCGTGATGGCGCACAGGCGCAGGCGCGACATGCGCGCGGCCGCGTCGTCGGCCTTGAGCACGGGGCACGCCTGGTAGAAGCCGTTGAAGAGCGTCGCGAGCTGCGCGAGGTACGCGCCGACGCGGTTGGTCTCGAGCGTGCGGCCGACATCGAGCACCATGGGCGCGTAGCGGGTGAGGTGCAGCGCGAGCGCCTTCTCGGCGGGGTCGGCGAGCACGAGCGGCGCGGCCGCGATCGCCGCGGCGGATTCGCCTGATTTCGCGAGGATCGACGCGATGCGCGCGTGCGCGTACTGGAGGTACGGACCGGTGTCGCCCTCGAACGCGACCATGCGGTCGAGGTCGAAGACATAGTCCTTGGTGACGTCGCCCGAGAGATCCGCGTACTTGACCGCGGCGATGCCGACGGCGGCACCGATACGGGCGAGTTCGTCGGGCGAGAGCCCGTGCGTGGGCGCGTTCGGGTCGGCCGCGCGGCGCGTGACCTCGGCGGTGCCGCGCTCGCAGGCCTCGTCGAGCAGGTCCTTGAGGGTGAAGTTCTCGCCGGAGCGCGTCTTGAGCGGCTTCTTGTCGGCGCCGAGCACCGCGCCGAAGCCGAGGTGGACGAGCGTCGACTCGGCGCCGTCGGCGGTGGTGTTCCAGCCGATCAGGCGCGCGGCGTCGAAGACATCCTTGAAGTGGTCGCGCTGGCGCGCGTCGACGACATACACGACCAGGCTTCCGTCGAGCTCGAAGGTGCGGAAGCGCACGGCCGCGAGGTCGGTGGTCGCGTAGAGGAACCCGCCGTCCGACTTCTGGATGAGCAGCGGCCGCTCGCGGTCGGCGAAGGGCACGACCATGGCGCCCTTGTCGCTCTTCGCGAGGCCCGACTTCGCGAACGCGTCGATCACGCCGCCGAGGCGGTCGCGGAAGAAGCTCTCGCCGCGGTTGTTCTCGGGGCCGACCTTCACATTCAGCGTGCGCGCGGCCTCGTAGACCTGCTCCATCGTGACTTCAATCAGGCGTTCCCACAGGCGTACGACCTCGGCGTCGCCCGACTGGAGGCGCACGAGCGTCTTCTTCGCATTTTCCATCGCGCCGCGCGCGGGCTCGTACTGGATCTCGAGCTCGGCGATGCGGTGCGGGCCGCAGCGGAACTCGTACGCGGCGTCGAGGTCGGCGGTCGAGGTCTCCTTCTGCGCGCCGCGGTAGGCGGCGTTGAGATCGTCGAGCGTGAGCTTGGCGAAGTCGGCCTTCTCGCGCGCGAGCTTGGCGAGCGTCATCGCGATGGGCAGGCCCCAGTCGCCGAGGTGGTTCTCGCGCCACACCTTGCGGCCGAGCCGTTCGAACACGCGTGCGAGCGAGTCGCCGATGATGGTCGCGCGCAGGTGGCCGACGTGCATCTGCTTGGCGACGTTCACGCCGCAGAGGTCGATGACCACCGCGTGCGGATCGGTCGCGGGGGGGATGCCGAAGGTCGCGGACTTCGAGAGCTCGTCGACGCGCGCGGCGAGGAATCCGGGCTCGAGCGTGACATTGATGAAGCCAGGGCCTGCCACCTCGCACTTCGAGGCGATGCCCGCGAGGTCGGCGGCCTTGAGGATCTCCTCGGCCAGCGCGCGCGGGTTGGTGCCGCGCTCCTTCGCGAGCGACATGGCGGCGTTCACCTGGAAGTCGCCGAACTTCGCGTTGCCGCTCACGCGGATCTGCGGGTCGAAGCCGTCGTTGCCAGCGGCGGCCGCGCCTCCCATGACCGTCCGGATCGCCGCGCGGAAGCGGGCGTCGAGCTCCGTCGCGGGATCGCAGGCGGGGCGGAGCGGAGCGGTGGATGGACCGGACGGCGAGTCGGACATGGGGGAGGGATCGTATCGGAGCGCCCGCGGCGCGGTGCGACTACCATCGACGCCCCGCAGGAGCCGAAAATGCCCGTGAAGAAGAGCAGGAAGCCGTCCGCGAAGGCGCCCAAGTCGGCGAAGTCCGCGAAGAAGCCGTCGAGGGCTTCGAAGACCGTGAAGGCCGCCAAGGTTTCGAAGTCCGCCAAGGTTTCGAAGGTGGCCAAGGTTTCGAAGGCCTCGAAGCCCGCGGGGAACCCCGCGACGAATCAACGCGCGATCGCCGCGCTCTCCGCCGGCGAACGCACGGCGCGCGAGCGATTCCTGCTCGAGATCACCTCGCTGCCCACGGCCGCCGGCCGCGAGGAGCGCGTGATCGAGGCGATCGAGCGGTGGGTCGATGCGCGCAAGGACCGGCTCGTGCTCGCGCGCGATGCGTACGGCAACCTCACGGTGGCGCGCCACGACTTCCTCGAGGCGTGCGTGCGCGGCGCGCGCGCGGGCGTGAAGCCCGTGATGATCACCGCGCACCTCGACCATCCCGCGTTCGTGGTGACGGCGGTGCGCGCGGTGGGCCGCGGGACGGGCCTGCGCGTCGAGCTCGACCTCGAGTTCCGCGGTGGCGTGAACGATCCGTACTTCAAGGGCGCGGAGCTCGAGGTGTTCGACCGCGAGACCGCGCGCAGCTTCGACGCGCGCATCACCGCGCTCGACGCCGCGACCGATCCGGCGACCAAGCCGTTCAAGACCGTGGTCGCGCGGCTGGCGAAGCCCGCGGCCGCGCAGCACATCGCGCCCGGCTCGATCGCGCGCTGGAGGTTCCCGAAGCCCCAGGTGAGGGCCGAGGTGAAGAAGGGCCTCGCGCACACGCACGCCTGCGACGACCTCGCCGCGCTCGCCGCCGCGCTCGTCGCATTCGACGCGATCTCGCGCGACCCGGCGTCGGCGCATGTCGCGCTGCTCTTCACCCGCAGCGAGGAGATCGGCTTCATCGGCGCGATCGGCGCTGCGCGGATCGGCACCGTGCCGGCCGGCGCGCGGCTGGTGTGCCTCGAGAATTCCCGCAGTTTCCCGCATGATTCGCCGATCGGCGCCGGTCCGATCGTGCGCGTCGGCGACCGTCTGAGCGTGTTCACGCCCGAGCTCACCAACCGGATCGGCGACATCGCCGCGGCGCACGCGAAGGCGAACCCGTCGTTCCGGTTCCAGCGCAAGCTCATGCCGGGCGGCGCCTGCGAGGCGACCGCGTTCGCGAGCTTCGGCATCGCGTCGACCTGCGTGTGCCTTCCGCTCGGGAACTACCACAACATGCAGGACATCGATGGCGTGGCCGCGGGCAAGGCCAAGGCGAAGGTGGGGCGCGAGTTCATCTCGGTCGACGATTTCCACGGGCTCGTCGAGCTGCTCGAGGTCGTCGCGCGCCGCCTCGACGACCCCGCGGTCGCCGCGGGCCACCGCGCGCTGATGGACACGCTCTGGTCGCGGCATGCGCGCATCGTGGGTGGCGGGGTGTCCACGCCCGCGGCTGCGGCCACGCCCGCGGCTTCGATCACGCCCGCGGGAGGGACGCACTGATGTCGTTCGCATCGATCCCAGAGATCCTCGAGGACCTCCGCGCCGGCAAGGCGATCGTACTCGTCGACGACGAGAACCGCGAGAATGAAGGCGATTTCGTCGTGGCCGCGGAGGCGATGACGGTCGAGATGATCAACTTCCTCACACGCGTGGGCGGCGGCTACCTGTGCGTCGCGATGACGGCGGAGGACTGCGAGCGCCTCGACCTCGGGCCGCAGACGGGCGTGAACACCAGCGTGCGCGGCACGGCGTTCACCGTCACCGTCGACGGGCATCCGAAGCACGGCGTCGGCACGGGCATCAGCGCGCGCGACCGCGCGAAGTCGATCCAGCTGCTCGCCGATCCGCGGTCGACGACCGAGGACTTCGTCCGCCCCGGGCACATCAACCCGCTGCGCGCGCGGCCGGGCGGCGTGCTGGTGCGCACCGGTCAGACCGAGGGATCGGTCGATCTCTGCAGGCTCGCGGGCCTGCGCCCGGCGGCCGCGATCATCGAGATCGTGCTCGAGAACGGCGAGATGGCGCGCGTGCCCGACCTCGAGAAGACCTGCGCGCAGCACGGGCTCAAGATGTGCTCGGTCGAGCAGATCATCGAGTACCGCCTGGCGCGCGAGACGCTGGTGACGCGCGTCGAGCCGGCCTGCGGCGCGCGGATCGCGACGCCCGAGGGCGAGTTCACGCTGATCGCGTACGAGAGCGCCGTCGATCCGGTGCCGCACCTCGTGCTGTCGTGCGGCGGCGTCGGCGTGCCCGACGCGTCGGGCCGCGTGCCGGCGTGCGACGACGCGGTGCTCGTGCGCATGCACCGCCGCGACCTGCTCGGCGACATCTTCGGCGTCGCGGGGCACGGCGGGAAGAGCTCGTCCGACGACCTGCGCGCGTCGATGCGCGCGATCCAGCGCGAGGGCCGCGGCGCGATCGTCTACCTGCGTCCCGAGGGCGCGGGCGAGGACTTCTTCGCGAGGCTGCAGCAGATCCGCCGCCCCGGCGACGATGTGAACACGCCCGACCTCACGCGCACCGAGGGTGTCGGTGTGCGCGCGATGCCGATGGACAGCCGCGAGTTCGGCGTGGGCGGCCAGATCCTGCGCGACCTCGGTCTCTCGCGGCTGCGCGTGCTCACCAACCACCCGCGCCGGGCGATGCCGGGCCTGCATGGATTCGGGCTGGAGATCGTGGAGCAGGTGGCGTTGGTCTGAGCGGTCGCGTGGGCGTCGACTCGTGACGACATCCGTTCCGCAGATTTCGGCGCGGCCGGAGGCCGTGCCTTCATCTGCGGGCACTCGTGCCTTCAGCGGTCGCCGCGTACTTTGAGCGGTCGCCGCTGCGGCGGCTCCCTTTGGTGCTGGGGCGGTTTGGTGCTGGGACGGACGCCGCTACTCGGGCTTGCGCCAGGGGCGCACGTCGATCGCCCATTCCTTGGGATCGGGCGAGGGGATCTCGAGCAGCGCGCGGTCCTCGGGCTTGACCTCGCCGTTCACGACCGGCCGCGCGATCCGAGCGACGGTGCGGTTGCCGTTGCGCTCGCGGATCACCACGCCGACGGGGGCGAGGGTGGTGCGGTCGTAGAAGAGCTCGATCATCGCGGTGTCCTTCGCCATCGGCGTCTCCGCGCGGGGCGTGAGGCGCAGCGCGGCGACGTTCTTGAGCGAGCCGAGCAGGGGGATGTCGAGCGGCACCTCGCCCTCGGCCACCGCGAAGCGCGCGAGCACCTCGGACTTCTTCTGGCCGATGGGCACGGGGATCGGACCTTCGCCGAGCGCGAGCGGATCGAACGACTCGCCGGGCGCGACGATCTGGCGCTTGGTGAAGCTGCGGTTGCGGTGGTCCTGCTCGCAGAGCCAGCCGTCGGAGAAGATCCAGTGATCGGTCGAGCGCTCCGCGCGGCCGGAGCCGTCGATGAACTCCTCGAACACGATCGCGAAGCGGCGCTTGCCGTCCTTCCGGTCGAGCACGAGCCGGCCGAAGCGGCGCTCGGTCTCCTCGACGAGCGCGTCGTACTTCTCGAGCGAGAGGCTGCCGCTGAGCGTCTCGATGGTGGTGCCGGACTTCTCGAGCTCGGTGAGGAACTGATCGACGCGCTGCGCGGCCGCGGAGTCCTGTGCGGCGGTCGCAGCGGGGTCCTTCGCGACCTGCGTCGCGGGACTGTTCGCGACCTCCGTCGCGGGCGCGTCCTTCTTCGGGTCCGCGGGCGCCGCGCCAGGCTGCGCCGGCGGCGGAGTGAGCGCGAGCAGCAGCGCAGGGACGACCGCGGGCGGGAGCAGGAGGACGAGCGACGGCATGGTGGCAGGACGGTAGCGGAGTGACGGCGATTCCGCCGCGCGCACGGGAGCGCGGCGGGGAACGGTGCTACCCTCCGACTCATGGCGCGTTTCAGCAATCGGTTCGCCTTGGCGCTCGCGGTGGCGACGGTCCTTCCGGGCGTCGTGCCCGCGGGCGCGCTGGGACGCGCGTCGGCGCAGGTCGCGACGCCCGAGGCCAAGGGCGGCGGCGGCGACAACGGCGCCATTCCCGATTCGATCGCCCCCGCGCCCGCCGTGCTGCAGGCCGTGACCGCGGAGTGGATGACCGACGCCGAGCGCAAGGATTTCCGCGTCCGCCACGGCATCTTCGACGACCTCGACCTCGACACGCCGCTCCGCCGCGCGCTGGTGGCGCTCGAGCGCTGGCGGCTCGACGACCCCGCGCTCGACGATGCGTCGGTGCCGCGCCACCTGAAGGCCGAGCGCTGGCTGCGCGTGGGCGACCACGCGCGCGTGCTGGCGATCACCGAGGGCGCGGACGACCTGCCGTCGCTCGCGCGCCGCGCCGCGTCGCTCGCCGCCCTCGCGCGCCGCGATGAGGCGCTCGCGCTCACCGTGCGTCCCGCGGTCGGCGAGGCGCTGCAGGGCGCGAAGGAGGTCGACGACGTGCTCGCCGCGGTCGATCTCGGTGCGCTGCGCATCCGGCTCGATCCCGCCGCGGTGTCGGAGTACAAGCGGCTGCTCGCCGCGCTCGCGCGCGCGCGGCAGGAGATCGACCGGCTCGATCCGCGCATCCGGCTGCGCGAGGCGCAGCTGCTCGCCGATCGGCATGCGATGAAGGACGCGGTCGCCGCGCTCGGCGAGGCGTTGTCGCTCTGCCCGCGCAGCGCCGAGGGATGGTGGCTCGCGGGCACGCTGTCGATCGCGCGCTTCGACTTCGGCGGCGCCGCGAGTGCCGCTGCGGCGCTGCGGCGGCTCGATCCCGCGCATCCGTTCGCGGTCTTGCTCGAGGTGCAGAGCCTGCTCACCCAGGACGACGCCGACGGCGCGCGCGACGCGCTCGCGCCGCTGCTCGCGCCGGCCGTGGCGACCGCGACGGCGCCCTCCGTCGCGCCCGCGCCCGGCGCCGTCCGCGCGCCGCAGCCGGTGGAGGCGCTCGCGTGGCTCGCCGCCGTCGAGGCCTCGCGCTACGACTTCGACGCGATGCGCGCCGCGCTCGCCGCGGCCGACGCGCTCGAGCCCGGGAGCGCCGGCGCCCTCGTCACCTGCGGGCGGCAGCTCGCGTTCGACCGCCAGTACGCCGAGGCGCGCGAGATCCTGGGCCGCGCGGCCGCGCGCGAGCCCGCGTGGGCGATCCCGCGCGCCGAGCTCGGGCTCCTCTCGATGCAGGACGGCCGCGAGGAGACCGCCGTCGCCGACCTGCGCGCCGCGGTCGCGCTCGATCCGAACGACGAGCGCACGCTGTTCACCCTCAAGCTCGCCGAGCAGCTCGCGGGCTGGAACCGCATCGAGACCGCGCACTTCATCCTGCGGCATCCCGACGGCGACGCGGCGCTGGTCGCGCGGCTGCTCGCGGGCGTGCTCGACCCGATGCACGCGGAGGTCTGCGCCCGCCTCGGCCACGAACCCGCGCAGAAGACGCTCATCGACGTGATGCCCGACCACCGCAGCTTCGGCGTGCGCATCACCGGCCTGCCGCGGATCCACACCATCGCCGTCTGCACCGGCCCGACCATCGCGATCGAGATCCCGAAGGAGGGCGCGCAGGAGAAGCACCTCGGGCTCTTCGATCCGCTCGCGGTGCTGCGGCACGAGTACACGCACACCGTCACGCTCTCGATGACGCGCAACCGCATCCCGCACTGGCTCACCGAGGCGGTCGCGGTCGCGCTCGAGGACACGCCGCGCACCTTCGAGACCTGCCAGATGCTCGCGGCCGCGTGGCAGACGGGCACGCTGTTCGACCTCGACGCGATCAACTGGGGATTCATCCGGCCGCGCAAGCCGACCGACCGCGCGCAGGCCTACGCGCAGGGCCGGTGGATGGTGGAGTTCATCGAGCGCACCTTCGGCTGGGACCCGCTGCGCACGCTGCTGTTCTCGTACGCCGAGGGCATCCGCGAGGAGGAGGCGATGCAGCGCGCGTTCGGCATCGGACGCGACGAGTTCTTCGCGCGCTTCGTGCAGTGGGCGGGCGGCGAGGTGCGCGCGTGGGGCCTCGCGCCCACGCCGTCGATGCGCGACCTCGCGATGCGCCTCGCCGAGGGCGACGAGAGCGCCGAGCAGCTGCTGCGCAACGCCGAGAAGGAGCGCCTCGCGCGGGTCGCGGGCGCGTGGGCCGATGCGATCGGACGCCCCGGCCGCGAGCGCTTCGGCCTGCGTGCGGGCGAGTGGCCGGCGCGGCCGATGCCTCGGGTCGAGTTCGACGACGCGACGGTGAAGGCGTTCCTCGCCGAGTTCCCGTCGCAGCCCGACCTCGTCGAGATCCTGCTGCGCCGCGCCCGCGGTGCGTCGGCGACCGCGTCGGCCGAGACGCGCGCGCTGCTCGAGCGCTACGCGACGCTGCGACCGGTCGATCCCATGCCGCACCGCGTGTGGGCGAAGCTCGCGATCGACGCGAACGCCGCGCTCGACGCCGGAGGCGACGCGTCGGCCTACGCGCACCTGCGCGAGCTCGACGTCCGCAGCGACAAGGACAACGTCTACGCCCTCGCGATCGCGCGGAACCGCCGTGCGGCCGGTGACCAAGCTGCCGCGCTGGCCGCCGCCGAGCGCGCCGTGCGCATGAACCCGTTCGACGCGTCGGTCCGCGAACTCGCGGCCGCGATCGCCGTCGAGGGCGGTCGCCTCGACCGCGCCGAGCTGCATATCGAGGCGCTGACGGTGCTTGAGCCCGACCGCGCGATCCACCGGCAGCGCCTGGAACGGCTGAAGGCGATGTCTGCGGGCCGCGGAGGCTGAATTCGGCGGTGCGGCCGGGCCCCGCGGCGGGGCCCGACCCCCGAGTCGGCGGGGTGCCCGCGTCCTTCAACTCCCCACGGCTTTCGCCTTGGAGATTCCGCCCCGTGGGTTATCTTTCACCGCCACTCCGGACGTCTCCCAAGGAACCCGATGCTCAAGCGAATCCTCTGCGTTGCCCCGATCGCGCTCGCGACCTCCGCCGTCCTCGCGGACGAGATCGTCTATGACTGCGCGCTCAACGCCGCCGCGAGTACGGTCGTGCAGTCGAACGACGTCACCGCGCCGTTCACCGGCACGCTGATCGGCAGCTACAACGCGACCACCAACCCGACGGGCACGCAGACCATCCCCGGCTTCTTCGGCGGGAGCGGCAACAACCCGATCTCGTACACCGCGTCGTTCGCGCTCGCGGGCGACATCAACTCGCATCCGACCGGCACGCTGAGCTTCGCGACCGACATCGAGGCGCTTCAGGTGCGCATCGGCGCGGTCAACTTCGACCTCCTCGGTGGTGTGCCCGGCACGCTCGCGGCGACCGTCAACATCAACTACCAGACGTTCCACACCGTGGCGCCGAGCGCGATCTATCCCGGTGGCGTGAACATCCCCGTGCCGGTGGGCAACGGCACGGTCAGCACGCTGCGCGCGGTGCAGTCGGGTCCGGTCGTGCCCGGCCTGCTCGTGCCGCAGAAGAACGGCACCTACACCTTCAACGCGGCGGTGCCGGTCGACTTCATCGTCGTCGCCACGCTGCTCGGGCAGAACGTGATCGACGGGACCCCGACGCCGGGCGTCCTGCCGCTCTCGGGCACGCTCACGGTCAACGCCAACAACACCGTGTCGATCGCGGTCACGGTGGCGAACACCAGCAGCACCACCCAGCCGGTGACCAACGGCGCGTTCACCGACCTCGCGCTCGCGCTGCCGACGGTGATTCCCGCGGGCAACACCGCCAACGTGCTCATGTCGGGCACGGTCACCCAGGTCACGGTCGCGCAGGGCCTCAACGCGACGCTCGCGATCGCGGGCACGCGCGCGCCGATCCCTGGCGACCTCAACGGGGACTTCCTGGTGAACAGCCTCGACATCGCGATCCTGCTGTCGAACTGGCTCGGCACCGGCAGCGGCGACTGCAACGGCGACGGCATCGTCGACTCGCGCGACATCGCGGTCCTTCTCAGCAACTGGTCGTGACCTCGCGCCGTCCGCGGCATAGGCTCTGCTCATGCGGCGGACGAACCCGGTCACCCTCGCGCGCGGAACCGCGCGGCTCGCCGCCGTGGGCGTGATCGCGTGCGTCGGTGTCGCCGGCACCGCGGCCTCCACGGCCCGCGCGCAGGAGACGCCGCTCGTCTTCCAGGGCAACCTGTTCGACCAGCTGCCGGAGCCGTTCTTTCCCACGATGTTCCGCGTGCGCGACCTCGATGGCGACGGTTTCGTCGACCTCGCGATCGCGGGGCGCGATCCCGACGACCGGGTGATGACGCGCCGCGGCACCGGCGACGGGCGGTTCGTGCCGCTGCAGACGCTCGCGGCGCCCGGCTTCATCGACTGGCTCGAGGTCGCCGATGTCGACGGCGACGGCGACGACGACATGGTTGCCGCGTGGCGGGGCGACGTGCCGAGGCTCGTGTGCTACCGCGGGATCGGCGCTGGACTGTTCGACGAGGCGACGGTGCTCGCCGATGTCGAGCTCGGCGGCGAGAACGGCGGCGTCGGCCGCGATCCGCAGTCGGTCGCGCTCGGCGACTTCGACCGCGACGGTGACATCGACATCGCGGTGACCAACTACATCGGGCAGTCGCTCGACGTCTTCGCGAACCGCGGCGCGCAGCAGGGGGGCTTCACCTTCGAGCGCACGGCGCGCATCCGGCTCGCGACCTTCCTCGGCGGCGTCGGCTTTCCGCGCGTGGCCGCCGCGGGCGACATGGACGGCGACGGCGACCTCGACCTCGTGGTGAACGAGATCGGCGGCACGCGGGTCGCGGTGCTGCGCAACGACGGCGGCCGCTTCGCGCGTCCGCTCGAGTACCGCGCGCCCGAGATCGGCACCGAGCGGCCCGGCGTGGCGGGCCTCGAGCTCGTCGATGTCGACGGCGACGGCGATCTCGACGCGTTCTGCCCCGCGCTCCTGCTCAAGCAGACGCAGAAGGTGATCGCCTTCGTGAACGACGGCGCGGGGCGCTTCACGCAGACGCTGGTGGGCGAGGGCTCGCCGACCGGCTACGCGTTCTGCACCCACATGGCCGACTTCGACGGCGACGGCGACGGCGACGCGGTCTCGGGTGCGGCGCTGCCCGGCACCATCGCGGTCGCGCGCCGCACGGGCGCGGGGGCGTTCAGCTTCGAGGTGGACTTCGCGCCGCAGTTCGGGCAGTTGATCCGGCATCTCGACGCCGCCGATGTCGACGGCGACTGCGACCTCGACATCGTCGGCATCGACGGCCCCGGGCGCACCGTGTTCGTGCGCCGCAATGTGACGCCGCAGCAGCAGGGCTGCGGCGGCGTGGCCGAGGCTGCGGGTGGAGCGTCCGAGCCGCGCGCCGACGCCGCGCCTGCATCGGCGGTGGTGCGCGAACCGGTGCCGCAGGTCGACCGCAACCGCGACGGCACGGTCGACGCGACCGACGTCGCGCTCTGGCTCGGCGAGCTCTCGCGGCCACTGCGCGGGACTGCTGCTCGCAGGGACGGCGTGGCCGACGCGAAGCCCGCGCCCGTATCCACAGCCGCATCCACGGCCGCAGCCACCGCGCCGAAGGGCGGTGCACGATGACGCTCCGCGCGATGATCGCGGCGCTCGCGACGGTCGCCCTCGCCGCGACCGCGTCGGCGCAATGCCCGAGCGCCGGCGATTGCCGCAAGCCCCACGCGACCCCCGGCTGCGAGATGCCCGACTGCTGCCGGCTCGTGTGCGACGCGAACCCGCTCTGCTGCGAGCTGTCGTGGGACCAGGCGTGCGCCGACGCGGCGATCGAGCTCTGCGTCGGGATCAACTGCCCTGCCGCCGGCGCGTGCGATGTCCCGCACGCCACGCCCGGCTGCAGCGACTACGCCTGCTGCGACCTCGTCACCTCGATCGATGGCTGGTGCACCTACGCCTCGTGGGACGAGATCTGCGCCCGGCTCGCCGAGCGGCTGTGCGGCGTCACGCCCTGCACCATCGATCCCGGCGTCGCGACCGACGAGGCCGAGCCGTGCTACGAGCGCCTCAACGACGGCTGCGCGATCGGCCTCGCGAGCGGACGCATCGCGGCGCCGTGCGGCGAGCCCTTCGGCCAAGCATTCAAGGGCCGGATCACCACCGGCGGCCCGCGCGACACCGACTGGTTCGCGCTCGATGCGCCGGACCGGCGCCGGCACCGGCTGGTGCTGGAGGCGGGCTTCCCGGTCGAGCTGCAGTACTTCCGCGGTCCCTGCGAAGGGCCGAACGATGTGAAGTGGCTCATCGCACCCGGCGTGTGCACGGGCGCGATCACGCTCAACTTCATCGCCGACGCGGGCGTGTCGTCGCTCATCCTCGGCAGCGGCAGCAGCGATCGCCCGATGGGCAACGGGCTCGACTGCGACGAGATCGACCCCGACAATCCCCCCGGCCCCGACGATCCGCCGCCGGTGCAGATCTTCGATGTCCGCTGGCGCGCGCGGCTCGATTGCCTCGCCCTCGGCGACATCGACGGCAACGGGCAGGTCGGTCCGCAGGACATCGCGCTCCTCCTCAACGCGTGGGGCGCGGTCCCCATCGAGGCGACCTTCGATCCTCGATTCGCCGACGCCGACCTCGACGGCAACGGGGTCGTCGGCGCGCCCGATATCGCGATCCTGCTGAGCTCGTGGTGAGCGGGTGGTGAGCCGGTGGTGAGGCCCCCGGGTGAACCCGTCGTGAGCGTCGACCCGCGCGCGTCCGGCGCGCCTTCTGCGAAACTGGCCGCGCAACTCGGACGGACGCCATCGGTTGGTGCATCCTCTGCGCGCGCGATGGTGGAACACCCGCACAACACCGGCATCGACGAGCCCGCGGTGCACGCCCTTGCCGAGTCGCGGCTCTTCTCCCGCGCGGCCGCGGGCGACCGGACCGCGATCGGCGAGGTCTGGCGCGCCAACCGCCGGTGGATCGCCGCGGTGCTCCTCGCGCACGCGCCGCGCGGCGCCGATGTCGACGATCTCCTCCAGGAGGTCGCCGCGACGCTGGTGTCGAAGTGCCACCACATCCGCGACGCCGCAAGCCTGCGCGGCTGGCTCCGCGTGGTCGCGATCAACGCGGCGCGCATGGCGGCCCGCGGGCAGGCCATCGAGCGGAAGTCGCTGCGTCTTGCCGCGGCCGAGCGTCGCGATGCCGCCGATGCCCCGGCAGGCGCGGAGCCAGGCGGTCGCGACGACGCCCGCGAGACGCTCGCGCTGCTCGAGCGGCTCCCCGCGCTGTACGCCGAGCCGATCCTCCTCCAGAGCACACAGGGCCTGACGCAGCGGCAGATCGCCGACCTGCTCGACGTGCCCGAGACCACGATCGAAACGCGCCTCGCGCGGGGACGCCGCATGCTGCGACAGCTCGTCAGCGAGCTCGAGCACGCGCGGGCGGAGGCGCCGACCAGAAGGAGCAGTGCGACATGAACAGCGACGGCCAGAACCGCGACGAATTGCCGAAGGACGAGGACGCCGCGCCGCGTGATGCTCACGCTGCCCCGGGCGATCCCGTCGCCGAGACCGATCTCCTGCTCGCGCGCGCCGTCGCCGGCGACCGCGGGGCGCTCGCCGAGGTCCGTGCCCGGGCTGCGCACGATCCAGCGCTGCTCGAGGAGCTCGCCATGTGGCAGGCCGACGAGCTCCGCCTCGCGCGCGTCGCCCGCGAGCTCGACCTGAGCGCCGATCGCGTCGAGCTCCCGCGCACGCGGTGGTTCGGCGGCAGCGATGCCCGGGCGCCGCGCGTCTTCCGCGCGGGGCTCGGCTGGGCGGTCGCGGCCACGATCGCGCTGGCCTGGGTCGCGCAGGCGGTCGTTCCGCGCGACACCAATCGCAGCGCGAGCGTCGCGGGCATCTCCGCGGGCTTCGAGAGCGCCGACGACGCGTTCGACGCCTACCTCGCCAAGGCCCGCGAGGAAGGTCTC
>JBMOGJ010000003.1:0-79292 GCA_049318425.1 Phycisphaerales bacterium
CTGGGCGGCGTGGTGCACGCGTACCTCGGCTACGACCCGATCGAGTTCCCGCCGCCCACCAGTCCGCGCGGCGGCGACGCGGCCGAGGCGATGCTCGACCACATGCTCATGTACGGCTCGCGCCGCCGCTTCACCGAGCGCGAGCTCGCCGAGGCGATCCGGCTCGATCCCTCGCAGATCCGCGGCCTCGGGCCGAGCCTCGAGGCGATCAAGGCGATGCTCGAGGAGCGCCGCCGCCGCATCCTCGAGCGCCACGCGACCGGCGGCGCCGAGACGCTCGCGCAGGACGCCTACGCCGAGGCCCGCGGACAGGTCGAGGTCCCCGACGCGCTCGCGCCGCGCTTGCGCCCCGCGCTCGACCTCGGTCAGCTCGCCGACCTCGAGCGCATCCAGCGCCGCGTGCCCGACGCGACGCCGCTCGCCCAGTCGATCATGCGCGCCATCGCCCGCCTGCGCGACCGCTACGCGATCGAGCAGCTCGCGTCGCGCTACCCGTTCACCGGCCGGGAGGAGATGGACGTCGCCAAGGCCCTCGAGGTCCGCGACGAGCTCGCCACCATCGACCGCCTGCTCAAGCAGATCGAGGAGGCGCTCCGCAACGCGAAGCCCGCGGTCATCGACCTCGAGGCGCTGCGCGGCTTCGTCGGCGAGGAGCAGATGAACGACCTCGCCGCGCTCCAGCGCCAGGTCAACGACCTGCTCCGCAAGATGGCCGAGGAGGCCGGCCTCGAGCGCGACTCCGGCAGCTACCGCGCGACGCCGCGCGCGCTGCGCACCTACCAGCGGCGGCTGCTCTCGATGATCTTCGCCGACCTCGCCGACGCGCGCCGCGGCCGTCACGAGGGCGTCGCCGCGCGCGAGGGCGCCATCGAGCTGCCCGCGACGCGCGCCTACGAGTTCGGCGACTCGCCCGCGAACCTCGATGTCCCGCAGTCGATCCTCAACGCGGTCGCCCGCACCGGCCGCGCGCGCCCGTCGTCGGAGGACCTCGTCGTCCACCGCACCCGCCGCACGCCGCGCTGCGCGACCGCGCTCATCCTCGACATGTCGGGCTCGATGCGCTACGGCGGCCAGTACATCGCGTGCAAGAAGATGGCCCTCGCGCTCGACGGGCTCATCCGCAGCGAGTATCCCGGCGACTTCCTGCAGGCGATCGAGATGTACACGGTGGCCAGGCTCCGCCGTCCCAACGAGATCATCGAGATGCTGCCCAAGGTCGTCTCGATCAACGACCCGGTGGTGCGCCTGCGCGCCGACATGTCGGATCCCGCCATCACCGAGCTCGACCTGCCGCTCCACTTCACCAACATCCAGCGCTCGCTGCAGCTCGCGCGCCAGGTGCTCGCCGCGCAGGACACGCCCAACCGGCAGGTCTTCCTGCTCACCGACGGCCTGCCCACCGCGCACTTCGAGGGCAGCGACCTGTTCATGCTCTACCCGCCCGACCCGCGGACCGAGCGCGAGACCATGCGCGAGGCGATGCGCTGCCGGCAGGAGGGCATCGTCATCAACATCTTCCTGCTGCCCTCGTGGTCGCAGACCGAGGAGGATGTCCAGTTCGCGCACCGCATGGCCGAGTCGACCGGCGGCCGCGTCCTCTTCGCCGGCGGCGAGGAACTCGACCGCTTCGTTGTCTGGGACTACGTGAAGATGCGCCGCAGCATCATCGGCTGAGGCGCGCGCCCTCACCGGCGAGCCCTCCGCCTGCCGATAGACTCCGACCATGGTGAACGAGCCGCGCAGCCCAGGTGAGTCGACGCGAGAGCAGCCCCGAGGCGGGGCGGCGGATGCCCGCAGCGACGCCCACGCCCACGCCCACGCCGACGCCCACGCCCACGGTCACGCCGAAGCCGACGCCCACGCCGACGCGCGCCGCGCCGACCAGCTCGTCGGACGCGGATTCCGCCGCTCGCTCGCGGTCGTGCTCGTGATCGCCGCGGCCATCGCCGGCTTCAAGCTGCTGCGGACGAAGCCCGCGCCCGACCCCGGTTCGGGCGCGCCGGTCGCCGTGCCCGCCGATCCTCCCGCGGCGCAGATCGAGACCCCGGCCGGCGTGTCGTTCCGCGACGTCGCGGTGGCCGCGGGCGTCGACTTCCGCCACGAATCGGGCGCGCGCGGCGGCAAGCTGCTGCCCGAGTGCCTCGGCGGCGGCGTCGCGATCGTCGACCTCGACCTCGACGGACGCCGCGACCTCGTGTTCACCCAGGGGCAGCCGCTCGAGCCGACCGAGGGCGACGCCGCGGCGGGCAAGGGCGGCATCCGCGTGTACCTGAACACCACCCAGCCGCGCGGCGCGCCCGAGTTCGTGCGGCTCGAGGGCGGCGACGCGCTCGCGAGCGGCTCGTACGCGAACGGCCTCGCCGTCGGAGACCTCGACGGCAACGGCCGTCCCGACATCTACGTCGCCTGCGTCGGCCGCGACCGCCTGCTCATGAACGACGCCGGCCCGAACGGCGGCATCGCCTTCCGCGAGGTCGCCGTGCCCGACGAGAACGCGTGGGGCACCTCCGCCGGCATGACCGACGTCAACGCCGACGGCCGCCTCGACATCGTGGTCGCGAACTACGTCGTCTGGTCGCCCGAGATCGACCGCACGGTGAACTACACCCTCGACGGCCTCGGCCGGGCCTACGGCCCGCCGACCGGCTTCGAGGGCACGCGGCTCTCGGTGCTGCTCAACGCCGCCGACGCGACCAGCGGCATCGCGCTCACGCCCGCCGCCGAGACCGCGGGCTTCGCCGTGCGCAATCCCGTCACCGGCGCGCCCTACGCGAAGGCGCTGGGGCTCGCGTTCGTCGACGCCGACCGCGACGGCCGCACCGACATCCTCGTCGCCAACGACAAGACGCCGAAGTTCCTGCTCCGCAACCTCGGTCGCTCGCCAGGCGGAACGCCGCGCTTCGCCGACATCGCCGTGCCCGTCGGATTCGCCTTCGACCGCGACGGCATCGCCACCGGCGCGATGGGCATCGACTTCGCGTGGCCCCGCAACGACGGCGAGCTCGCGATCGCCGTGGGCAACTTCGCCAACGAGCCGAGCTCGCTCTATGTGTCGGCCCCGCGCGCTGCCGGCGGTGACGGCGGCGAGGGCGGGGGCGAGGGCCAAGGCGAAGGCGGCGGCGACAGCAGCGGCGTCGGTGCGCGCAACAGCTCCCTCGTCTTCGCCGACGAGGCGCTCGGCCAGGGTTTCGGCGCGCCCACGCGTCGCTTCCTCACCTTCGGCACGCTCTTCTGCGACGTCGACCTCGATGGAGACGAGGACATCCTCCAGGCCAACGGCCACCTCGAGCCCGACATCGCCCGCATCCAGCCGAGCCAGACCTACGCGCAGCGGGGGCAGCTCTTCATCAACCGCGGCGGCGACCGCGTGCCGCTCTTCATCGAGGCGCCCGAGGACGATCTCGGCGACCTCGCCAACCCCGCGGTCGGCCGCGCGCTCGCCGCCGGCGACCTCGATGGCGACGGCGACGCCGACCTCGTGCTGGTCGATCTCGGCGGCCGCGCCCGCGTGCTGGTCAACGAGCAGAAGACCGGCCACCACTGGCTCGCGGTCGAGTGCGACTCCGCGCGCGGCTTCGGCGCCGAGATCGAGGTGACCGCGACCATCGGCGGCAGGGAGGTGGTGCAGCGCCGCGTCCTCTCGCCGACGCGCAGCTACCTCTCGCAGTGCGAGCCGGTCGCGCGCTTCGGGCTCGGCGACGCCGCGGTGGCCGCGCGCGTGCGTGTGCGCCTGACCGACGGCCGCGTGCTGCAGTTCGACGACGTCACCGCAGACCGGCGCCTGCTGGTCGAGATCCCCGACGAACGCTGAGTGGACTGTCGGTCCGTCGCGCGCGCGCTCAGAGCTTGCGCGTCTTCTCGAACTTCGCCTTGTCGCGCGCGAGTTCGGCGGCCTCGAGCTCGGACGGCGAGAGATCGCCCGCCGCGGCCGACGACTTCGCCGCGGACGACTTCGAGCCGCCGGACTTGGCCGCCTTCGGCTCCTTGGTCTTCTCGCCGCCGCCGCGGTTGGCCTCGGCGAGGAAGAGGATGCGCGCGCACGCCTTGCACTGGATCACCGACTCGGCGTTCGACGAGAGCCGCGCGAAGGTCTCGAAGGGGACCTCGATGTTGCACTCGCCGCACGCGAACTCGCGGTGGCGCAGGTCGACGATCGTCACCTCCGACATCGTCTGCCCCTCGGTGAGGTCGGCGACGCGGTCGAACACCTTGCGGTCGCGCTCGGGGATCAGGTCGGCGGCGCGGTCGCGCTCGGCCTTCAGCTCGGCGAGGCGCTCGCCGACATCTGCCTGGCACTCGTCGAGCTTCGCCTTGGCGAGCTCGCGGATCTTCTGGCGCTCGGCGATGGTCGCGGTGTGCACCTCGACGCGCTTCTTGGTCTCCTCGACGCGCTGCATCTCCTCGACGGCGCGCTTGACGATCTCGTCCTTCTGGGTCTCGAGGACCTTCATCTCGTTGAGGATCGCCTTGTACTGCTTGTCGTTGGTCGAGTTGTTGAGCTCGCCGCGGAGCTTGTTGACGCGGTCGGTCGCGGCGGTCTGCTCGACCTCGAGCGCGTGCACCGAGGCCTGCAGCTGGCGCGTCTGCGTCTCGAGCTCGCCCTTCTGCTTCTCGAGCAGGGCGATCTGCCGCTCCTGGGCGTTGAAGTAGGTCTTGGCCGACTCCACGCGGGTGCTGAGGGCACGGACCTGGCTATCGACTCGGTGAAGCGTCAGAAGGTTGTCAAGAAGCGCCATAGGAGGGTCGGATGTTAACAGGAATCGACGGTGCGATCGCAGCGGAAACACGCGGAAAATGCGTCACCCCGCGCGCGTGCCCGCCGGAGCTCGCCCGATGGTGTCCGCGCGCGGCGGACGCCGTCATCCGACGGTGAGGCGCAGCAGCCAGTACACCACGGGTCCCGTGAACAGCGGACTGTCGAGCACGTCGAGCACGCCGCCCATGCCGGGAAGGATCCTGCCCGAATCCTTGAGTCCCGCGTCGCGCTTGAACGCGCTCTCCGCGAGATCGCCCGCCTGTCCGATCACCGCGACGAGCGCGCCGCCCACGGCGCCGACCCACCACGGGATGTGGTCCGCCTCCGACGCGAGCTGCGTCGAGCCGTAGTGCGCGAGGAGCGCGCCGACCGCCGTCGCGGTCACGATGCCGCCCGCGAGTCCCTCCCACGACTTCTTCGGCGAGAGCCACGGGATCATCTTGTGCCGCCCGATCGACATGCCGGTGAAGTATGCGCCGATGTCGCACGACTTCGTCGTGAGCACGCCGCCCACGAGCACCCACGCCGAGTGCTCGAGCCGCAGCAGCATCCAGAACCCGAGCAGCACGCCGCCGTACACGCCGGCCAGCAGCGTGCCGCCCACCAGCATGAGCGAACCCTTCGGGTCGCGGTCGCGCGACATCCGCAGCAGCGCCACCAGCAGCATGAGCGTGACCGCGGTCGCCACGCCGCCCGCGACGCCCACCTGGGTCCGCAGCAGCGTGCTCGCCGAGGTGCCCGCGAGGCCGAGCAGCGCGGCGATGGCCGCGGCCGTGGGGCTCGCCGGGATGCCCGCCGCCTTGAGGAACGACGCGACCTCGCGCGCGATCAGGACCGACAGCACCGTCGCGAAGCCGAACAGCACGAGACCGTGCGGCAGCCCGCGCGCGTCGGCCGCCGCGTCGAGCGAGGCGTCGAACCACACCACGCCGAGGATGAGCGCGATGAGCAGGGGGCCGGTGATGAGGCGCTGCCAGAGCATGGGATCCTCGCTTCCGATGGATGTCCGCGCGCGGCGCGCGGTCGGTCAGTAGGTCGGCATCGCGCGGTCGATGTCGTTGGCCCAGAGGTGGATGCCGCCCGCGAGGCTGGTCACGTTGGTGAATCCCGCCGCCCGCAGCATGTAGGTCGCGGTCAGGCTGCGCCGCCCGTGGTGGCAGTTCACCACGATGCGCCGCGAGAGGTCGTCGTCGAGGTCGGCCTTGAGCTCGTCGACGCGGCGCTCGATCTCCTGCAGCGGCAGGAGGCGCGCGCCGTCGATGCGGCAGATCTCCCACTCGGGCAGCGTGCGCACGTCGAGCACGAGCACGTCGGCCTTCGCGCGGCGCAGCGCGTCGAGCTCGCGCGGCGTCGTCTCGTCGTCGGGTCGGTGGGGGTAGCCCGGGGGCAGTCCGCGGTCGTCGAGCATGCTCATGGGTTGGGACCGATCAGTGGATCCAGCCGTGCTCGGCGAGCGAGGCGACGGTGGCCTTCGCGCGGCGGTCGCCGCCGAGTTCCTTGGTCAGCGCGGCGCGGCCCATGTGGCCGTCCTGCGCGAGCATGCTCATGGCGCGGGTGAAGAGCTCGAGCTCCATGTCGGCCTCGAGCACGCGCTTCGCCATCGCCGCGCTCCAGGTGGCGCCGACCTTGACGCCGGCGTTCTGCGCGGGCGCGCTCGCGACCGTCGCCTTCGCGCCCGACTCGAGCACGAGCGTCCAGTGCGCGCCGTTCTTGCTCGGGGTGATCGAGGCGATGCGGGTCGAGGTGGTCGCGGCGGGCTTCTTCGCAGCCTTCGCCGTGGTCTTCGCGGCCTTCGCCGTGGACTTTGCGGCCTTCGCCGTGGCCTTCGCAGCCTTCGCCGTGGCCTTCGCAGCCTTCGCCGTGGCCTTCGCAGCCTTCGCCGTGGCCTTCGCAGCCTTCGCCGTGGTCTTCGCGGCCTTCTTCGTCGACTTCGCCGCCGCGGCGTTCTTCGCGGCCTTCGCCGCAGTGCTCTTCGCGGCCTTCGCCGCGGGCTTCTTCACCGACTTCTTCGCCGCAGCGGTGCGGGGGGCGGACTTCGTGCCGGTCTTCTTGCGTGACGCCATCGTGATCCTTGCCTTTCGCGACGGAGTCGCGCGAGTTCCTGTGCCTGTCGTTGCCGCCGCGTTCGCCCTCGGGTGATGCGCTGCGGAAGAGCCCGTCCATTGTCGGTCGCTTCACTCGAACTCGTCGAGATATCCCTCGATCTCGCTCGCCGCCTTGCGGTCGCCGACCGTGCGCGCGCGCGCCAGTCCGGCCCGCAGCGCCGCCGCGGCGTCCTCGCGCCGCCCCGCCTGCTCGAGCGCCTTCGCCTTGTGGAAGAACGCGTAGCACTCCTTCGGGTCGACCGCGATCGCGCGGTCGTAGAAGCCCGCCGCCTCGTCGAACCGGGCGAGCTTGTGCAGCTCCTGCGCCACGCCGTAGAGCAGGAAGCCGTCGTCGGGCTCCGCCTCGAGAAGGGCGCGCAGCTTGAGGAGTCGGTCGGATTCGTTGGCCATCGTGGGAGTCGCGAGCCCGGTCGCGGGGCGGACGGATACTCTACCGCCGATGCCACCGCTCAGGTCACCGCGCATGTCACCGACGACCGCCTGCCACGAATCCCGCCAAGGGACGCGGGACGCGTTCCGCGCGGCGTCCTCCGCGTTCCGCGCGGCGGGATCCGCCTGCTCCGCCGCACTCTCCCTCCTCGTCGTCGCCACGCTCGCGCTCGCGCCCGTCGGATGCAGCAGCGATCCCGCCGGCACCCCGGTCATCGACGAGGTCGAGGCCCAGCTCGACAAGCTGCCGCGCACCATGCGCGTGACCAGCGCCTTCGGCGGCGCGCACCGCCGCATGCTGATCGAGGGCAACACCTGGTACCAGACCTTCGCGAACCGCGTCCTGCTGCTCGACTCGCAGACCGGCACGCAGATGAGCGAGGTCGAGCTCGCGCCCCGCGGCACCACCGGCCCAGCCGCCGACCTCGCGCTG
Organism: Phycisphaerales bacterium; assembly: GCA_049318425.1. Lineage (GTDB taxonomy): Bacteria > Planctomycetota > Phycisphaerae > Phycisphaerales > SM1A02 > QWPT01. Next base: position 7,724 of record JBMOGJ010000003.1, read on the forward strand.
CTCGGCACCCGGCTCTTCGTGGTGCTCGAGGACGACGCCGTCGTCGAGCTCGACGTCTCGACCCCGCGCACGCCGCGGTACGTCGCGCGCTGGGCCCGTCCCGAGCTCGGCATCGCCCCGCGCCGCATCGCGCGCATCGGCGACGAGATGCTCGTCTCGGGCGACGGCGGCGTGATCCGCCTCTCCGAGGCGCCCGCCGAGGGCACGACCAAGGACGAGAAGGACCGCGCGATCCCGCCCGTGCCGCCCGCCCGCATGCTCGACGGCATGATCGTCGGCACCGTCGTCGACGCCGATGGCGGCCCGGTCGGCTGCGTCGGACGTCGCATCCTCCGCCTCGCCGACGGCTCGTACCTCGGCGCCGCGAGCATGCTGCTGCCCGTGCCCGCCGAGTACGGCGGCGGATTCGCCTTCGCGCTGCAGGCGAGCGAGGGCGCGGAGGTCGGCCTCATGGGCGCGAACTTCCGCGAGCGCTCGTCGAGCGCCGTGCGCGGCACGGTGCACGCGATCCGCATCTGCGACGAGCGCTTCGTCGCCGTCACCGACACCGAGGCGACCACCTGGAAGTTCGAGCTCGCGCCCGGTCCCGACACCGTCTCGCAGGGCGAGGGCTACCAGCTCGGCACCTCGCTCACCGTCGCGGTGCGCGGCGCGCGCGATGTCGGCAAGGTCAAGCGCAACCGCTTCGCGGTCGCGGGTTCGTTCGGCCGCGCGCTCTACCGCTACCTCCCCGAGGGCGACAAGCCCGGCGACACCTTCTACTGGACCGAGCGCATGCCCGGCCGCCTCGATGTCGCCGTGACCGACCGCCGACGCGTCCTCGCCGCCGGCGTCGAGGGATCGTGGATGTACCTGATCGGCGAGTCCGCCGAGCTCGTCGAGCGCGACATCTCGACGCCCGACCCGCAGTCGCCCACCGCCGAGGTCGCGTGGGGCACCGCCACCTCCGACGAGCGCCGCGAGGAGGTCGTCTTCCGCATCGGCGACCGCTCGATCGGCTACCGCCCCTCGCGCGGCGGCCTCGTGTCGACGCTCGCCGCCGCCGACGGCCGCGTCTGGATCGGCCACGACCACGGCATCGACGTCATCGGCTACGACGCCGTCCGCGGCGAGATCGTCGCCGAGGACCGCATCGTGCTCGCCGGGCCGATGATCGGCCTCTTCCCCAACCGCGTCGGCGGAGGCGTGAGCTATGTCTCGCGCTTCGACGGCTTCGGCGTGGTCCGTCCCATGCGCGTCGACCAGCCGCCGGTGCTCGCGCCCGGCACGGTGCGCGGCTACCCGGAGTTCGTCGCTCCGCCTCCGCCGCTCCCGTGATCCGCAACCGCCGGCCGAATCCACCGCAGCACACACGCAATTCCGCAGGAAGTCCTCATGAGCGAAGCACAGGTCCGGGCGCAGGTTCTGGTGGTGGATGACGAGCGCGATCACGCCGAGGCGATGGCCGAGGCGCTCCGCAAGCCCGGCCACGTGTGCACGATCGTGCACTCGCTCGCGGCCGCCCGCGAGGAGCTCCTGCACGGGCGCTTCGACGTCGTGGTCACCGACCTCGTGATGGAGACCGAGACCGCCGGCCTCGACGTGCTCGCCCTCGCGCGCGCCGAGCAGCCGCACGCCGAGACCATCATGGTCACCGCCCACGGCGACATCCCGACCGCCAAGAAGGCGCTGCAGGGCGGCGCCTACGACTTCATCGAGAAGCCGATCGACCTCGTCGTGCTGCGCAACCTCGTGCACCGCGCCGCCGAGACCGTGATGCTCCGCAGCCAGAACCAGGCGCTCAAGGGCCAGGTCGACGCGGCGTTCGGCTTCGAGGGCATCATCGGCGAGAGCCCCGCGATGCGGCAGGTGATCACGATGGTCAAGCAGCTCGCGCCGAGCACGCTGCCCGTCCTCGTCACCGGCGAGTCGGGCACGGGCAAGGAGCTCGTCGCCCACGCGATCCACAAGCTGTCGAAGCGCGCGTCGCGCCGCTACGTGACCTTCAACGCCGCGGGCCAGGCCGAGAGCCTGCTCGAGGACCAGCTCTTCGGCCACGTGCGCGGTGCGTTCACCGGCGCCGACAAGGACCGCGAGGGCGTCTTCGAGTACGCCGACAAGGGCACCGTCTTCCTCGACGAGATCGGCGACATGCCGGTCAACATGCAGCCGAAGCTGCTGCGCGTGCTCGAGACCGGCGACGTCGTGCGCCTCGGCTCCAACGAGAACCGCAAGGTCGACGTGCGCGTCGTGAGCGCGACCAACCGCGACCTCAAGAAGGCCGCCGCGGAAGGGCAGTTCCGCGAGGACCTCTACTTCCGCCTCAAGGGCGCCGAGATCCACATCCCGCCGCTGCGCGAGCGCCGCGAGGACATCCCGCTCCTCGTGAACCACGCGATCGGCAAGTACTCGGCCGAGCTCGGCCGCACGCGCCCGTCGATCACGCAGCCCGCGCTCATGCGCCTCGTCGCCTACGACTGGCCGGGCAACGTGCGCGAGGTGTTCCAGCTCATGCACCGCATGACGGTCATGGCGCAGGGCGACGCGATCGACCTCCGCGACATCCCCGACGAGATCCGCTCCGCCGACGATTCGGGCGAGAACCACGCCCAGTCGCGCGCGGGCCTCGCCGGCGTCGGCCTCGACAAGCTCGAGAAGGAAGCCATCCGCCAGACCCTGGCGATGACCGCCGGCAACCGCGAGCAGGCCGCCCAGATGCTCGGCATCGGCGAGCGCACGCTCTACCGGAAGCTCAAGGAATACGGGCTGCGCTGATCAGGTAGATTGACCGCATGTCGGTTGACTACTTCCCAACCACGCAGCGCACCTGGCTTGCCACGCAGATCGCCGACGGCGACCGCGGCCTCGACGCCGCGCGCGTGCATGTCATGGAACGCAGCCACGCCGCGCTCGTCGCCTACGTGCGCGGCGCGCGCGTCTCGGCGCTCGGCGAGCCCGACGACATCGTCCACGACTACTTCGCGCGGAATCTCGGTAAGCCCGACTACCTCGCCCGCTGGCTCGACAGCGGCCTCTCGCTTCGCCGCTGGCTCATGAACGGCGTGTCGGCGCACATCCGCACGCTCTGGCGCGAGCGCGCCACGCATGCGCGCCGGCACGAGCCGCTCGCCGGCAGTGCGCGCGAGCTCGCCTCCGACACGCGCGGCGCCGAGCGCGACTTCGAGCGCGCGTGGATCCGCGCCACCCTCGGCGAGGCGTGCCGCCGCGTGCAGGACGCACTGCAGGACGGGCGCCGTCCCGACCGCGACGCGGAGGTCTGGCGGGTGTTCGAACTCCATGTGCTCGAGGGGCAGCCGTACCGCGCGATCCTCGCCGCGGCGGGGGAGTCGCCCACGCGCGACGGCGAGGAGCGACTCGCCGTCGCGGTGCGCCGCGTGCTGCGCCTCGTGCGCGCCGAGCTCAAGGCGATCCTCCGCGAGGACGGCGTCCGCGAGAGCGAGCTCGACGCCGAGGTCGACCGCATGACCCATCTCATGGACAAGGGACTCGACGCGTGACCCGCCGCCGGCCGTTCGCCGACCTCCCCGAGGCGTCGGCGCTCCGGCTTGCGGTGTCGCTTCGTGCGCAGGAGCCAGCGCGGCCCGCGCTTGCGCCATCGGGCCGCCCGCTCGCGGTATTTCTGCTTTTTCTCGGATTGGTCCTCCCGATGGCGGCGGCCTCGCGCTTCATGGGTTCGTCGCAGAGCGACACCAGCACCCGAAGGAGTCCCGAGATGCAGTTGAAGTCGATGGCAGCGGTCGCGTTGGCGAGTGGAATCGTGTCGTCCTCCATGGCCGCCGACGCCGTCCAGTGGCGCGTCGAGGATGGGGGGAATGGGCATTGGTACGCGTACCTGCCGACGGTGGACGTACAGACTCAGGCGGGTGCACGGGCGATCGCGGGCTCGCACGGAGGTGATCTCGTCTGCCTCGCGAGCGAGGAAGAGTGGGTGGCGGTTCGCTCGTATGTGGATCAACTCCAACTGAGAGGGGCATTTTGGATCTGGACTGGCGCGTTCCGCGACCATTCAACCGCGTGGCAGTGGACTTGGTCCGATGGGACGCCGTGGACCTTCGCTGCGTGGAACATCTGTGTCCCGAACAATCCGCCTGCGGGATTTGTGGCCGCTGTCATCTCGCCCGGGTACCCGTGCGGCAGCGCTGTGACGGCATGGGATGACGTGACCGAAGGCAGCTGGGATGTCACTATGACGACAGGCTGCTTGGTGGAATGGTCCGCCGACTGCAACAACGACGGCATCGTCGACTACGGCCAGTGCCGCGACGGATCGCTGCCCGACTACGACGGCAACAACATGCCCGACTGCTGCGAGCAGGGTGTTGCGTGCCTTGTAGGGAGCTATCCAGTGGAGTGGCGCGCGTCGGAGGGTGGAAACGCCCACTGGTACTTCATGGAGAGCCAGTCCGATGGCCTCGATTGGTTCGCTGCGAGGGCACGTGCCGCCGCGCGGGGTGGTTACCTCGCAACGGTGACATCGGATTCGGAGAACAACTTCGTACTGCTGGCGGCGAGCGATATTCGAGGGTGGACGGTTTTGAACGGTCCTCCTCCGTACTGCCTAGGCCCCTGGCTTGGTGGATTCCAGCCCTCGGATGCCGTCGAGCCGGGTGGCGATTGGAGATGGGTGACTGATGAGCCGTGGTCATTCGACCATTGGTGGGCACCGGCTCACGAGCCGAACGATGGTTGCGGCGTCGAGGACTACCTCTGTCTCCTGACGCAGGGTGGAGCGTTGCCGTCGTCCTGGTGGAATGACTCCGGTACGCCCTCGTGCTTCGCGTGGCCACAGCCTCGAAGCTTCGTCATCGAGTGGTCTGCCGACTGCAACGCCGACGGCATCGTCGACTACGGCCAGATACTCCGCGGTGAGCTTGCGGATGCCGACTCCGATGGCGTTCCCGACCTCTGCGAATCCACCATCCTCGTCCCGTCGCAGTTCCCCACGATCCAAGCCGCCATCGACTCCGTCCCCGCCGGCGCGCAGCGCACCGTGCAGGTCGCCGCGGGCAGCTACAACGAGTCGTTCTCGCTGAACGGCAAGAACGTCGTCATCCGCGGCGCCGCCAACAACGCGACGATCCTCGACGGCACTGGTCTCGCCGCGTCGATCGCCACCTTCACCGGTGGCGAGCCTGCAACGGCTGGTCTCGAGAGCCTCGTCTTCCGCAACGCGACAGTCGGCGCGCTCATCTACAAGGGTGCGCTCTTCAAGGTCGGCGGCGCGGTGTACGGCCGCGACTCGTCCGCCGTGATCCGCAACTGCCGCTTCGAGGGCAACCGCTCCGACTACGGAGGCGGCGCGTACCTGCTCTATTGCAACATGCTCGTCGAAGGCTGCGAGTTCACCGGCAACACCGGCATCGCGCAGGGCGGTGGACTCATGGTGTTCGGCACCACCGGCACGGTGCGCAACTGCACCTTCACTGGCAACCAGTGCGGCATCGCGGGCGTCGGCGGCGGCAGCGCGTTCAAGGCGGCGGGGGCGCTGCTCACCGGCGAGTCGGTCACCTTCGACGGCTGCACCGTCACCGGCAACACCGCGGGCGTCGAGGGCGGCGCCGTCGAGTACTACGAGAACGTCGAGCTCAACCCGGGCACGCTGCACATCGTGAACAGCACCATCACGGGCAACCGCTCGGGCAACGGCACGCTGGCGGGTGCGGGCGGCGTCATGATCGCGGGCCGCATGCAGAGCGTGGTGGTGCACGGCGGCACGACGGTCTGCGACAACGTGCCACGGAACATCGAGGGCCCGTACTTCATCGCGGGCGCGCCCACGATCTGCGACTGCATGGCGGATCTCTCAGGCGACGGCGCGGTGAACGGCGGCGATCTCGGCCTGCTGCTCAACGCGTGGGGCGGCACGCTCCCGACGGGCGTCGGCGACGTGAATCACGACGGCATCGTCGACGGCGTGGACCTCGCGGAGTTGCTCGGAAACTGGGGCGCCTGCAACTGACGCCCCTCATCGCCCTCAGCGCTCGAGCCGCGTGCGTCCGGCGTTCATCGTCCAGCGTCCGGCGGCGCGGCCGTCCTCGTCGCGGAGCTCGAATACCGTGGTCGACTCGTCGCGCGCGCCCAGCGTGTCGAAGCGCGCGAACACGATGTAGTCCGTCTCGTCGGTGTTGCCCGCCGCGTCGGTCTTGACCACCAGATGCGCGCGCTTTGCGGCGGAGAGCCCGCCCGAGCCGAGCTGCCGGCGGGTGCCGTCGAGGGCCACCCCCGGGGAGCGCGCGAGCCCCAGCCACCATGCGCCGCCCTTGGCGTCGGCGACAGCGACCACGGACTCGCTGCGCACCATCGCTTCGGTGCGCGCGCGGCGGAGATCCGCCTCGAGCGTCTGGCAGACGGGCTCGCCGAGCGGCCGCGAGGCGTCGGCGAACTCGGGAATGACGAGCCCTGCGAACACGCCGATCACGCCGACCACGAGCAAGAGTTCGAGCAGCGAGAAGGCGCGGAGCGGGAAGGCCCGGTGCGAGAAGGCGCGGCGGCTGCCGCGGCCATCGCACGGAGCATGCGTGCGGCGGCCGCTCATCGGTCGTCCTTCCCGGCGTCGTCATCGTCGCCGTCGAACCCGACCGAGACGAAGCCGCTGGTTTTGAAGCCGCTGCCCGAGCCCTCGACCGGCTCCAGCATGGTCTGCTGGCGCTGGCGCTTGATCTCCTCGACGCGCTGCAGCAGGCGCGACTTGATCAGCTTCCGCAGCTTGCGGACATCGTCGCCGGCGAGCTCCTCGACGCGGTCGTCGAAGTCGGCGTTCGCGATGGTCTCGGTCGCGACGACCACCGCCGCGTCGGCGAGGCTCGGCGGATCGGGCTCGAGCCCGGTGCTCGCCGCGAAGTCGAGGAGCGACGCGTCGTCGAGCTTCCCGACCCCGCGCACCTCGGGGTTGACGGTGCCCGCGGCGGTCCAGATGCCGCTGTCGGCGTTCGACCAGCCGCGCCGCGCGTCGAGCGTCGGGTCGTAGTAGAGCGCGACGCCCTCGTGGAGGACGACCTGCCGGCCGAGCACGCGTCCGTAGACGGCGCTGCGGCTCTCGACATCGACGCGCGCGTCGGGCGCGTAGACCTGGCCCTTCACCACCGAGCCGTCGGCGATGAGCACGCGGCCCTCGCCCGACGAGAAGATCACGATCCGAGACGCGCCGCCGTCGTAGGCCGCCTGGCCCGTCGCGTCGCGCGCCTCGCTCGGGTCGCTGCGCGCGCCGCCGACGAACATCGACGAGAGCGTCAGGTCGCCGAGCGCGATCACGGTGAGCGATCCGGTCTGCCCGACCTCGACGGTGCCGGCGTCGAGCACGGCGTTGCCGCGCACCACGATCACCGCGGCGCCCTCGACGAACAGGCGCGAACCGCGCTCGACGAAGAGGTTTCCGCCGACATCGAGCCGGACGGTGCCGCGGATGGTGGCCGAGCCGCGGGCGGGCACGCGCGCATCGCCGCTGCTCGCCGCGCTCGCCGAGACGAGGCCGTCGATCAGCAGCTGCGGCGACGCCGCGAGGTTGCGCGGCTCCTCGGGGAGCGGCGCGTCGGGCACGTGGATCGCGGCGGGAATCGCGCAGAGCTTGGCGGCGAGCGCCTCGTCGAAGGACTCCTTGGTGTTCGTGAACGCCGCCTGGCGCAGCGCGACGCATCCGTGGGTGCTTGCCTCGTCGCTCACATCGACGCCGCGCGCGCTTCCGGCGGCGTTGCCGATGCGGACCGGCTCGCCGAGCGCGGCGAGCGGCGACTTCTCCCAGACGCCGACATGCGCCGTCGGCTGCACCGAGATCGACTCGGTGCCGAGCAGCGCGAACTCCGAGCAGTCGAGGTCGGCGCGCATCGGCGTGTCGGTCGCGGGTGCGCGGCCCACGGCGCGCGCGACCTGCTGCAGTCCGTCGGCGTTTCCGCTCACGACGATCTCGATCGCCGCGGAGTCCTCGGTGGCCGCGCGTCCGGTCTCGAGGTCGCGCACCTCGGCGCGCACGCGCGACCCGTTGATCTCGACATCCTCGAAGAGCACGCCGTTGCTGAGCGACGCCAGCGCGCCCTCGCGGGCGAGCATCGACGACGCGAGGTCGAGTCCGCTCGCGGCGGCGGCGCGCGCGGTCGCGACCTTCGACAGGTTGGAGCTGGTGGCGACGGTCGCGTCTCGGCTCGTCGCGAGCGAGAGCCCGAGCAGCGTGGCGACCGACACCGCGATGAGCGCGAGCACCACCGCGACGCCGCGGCGCGGCGCGCGCATGGAGTGGACGACGGGAACGACGTGCATCATCGGAGCGGCTCCTCCGGGCGCGCGGGCGCGATCACGACGCCTGAGGTGGCGCCCGCGGCACCGACCTCGAGAACAACGGCGCTCCGCGACGAGGCCGCGGAGAAGGTGGCGGAGTCGAGTCCCTCGGCGAGCACGCGCGTGCGCACGATCCCGGCGGCGCGGGCCTGCGCCATCGCCCGCTGGAAATCGTCGCCGGCCTCGAACTCGGTCTCGAGCGAGCGGTCGGCGGCGAGGGCGGAGTCGTCGATGGTCTCGAGCAGGAGCTCGCCGCGCTCGCGGTCGACCCGCAGGCATCCGAGCTCGCTCAGGTGGACGGTCCGGCTCGGCACGCGGTCGGAGAGCCAGAGCACGGCGCTCGCCTTGTCGGCGGCGAGCACGGTGCGGAACCCGGGCGCGATGGCGTCGAACCGCCGCATCGCCAGGGTCGCCTCGAGCGCCGGGTCCGACACGCGGGCGCGCGCCTGCGCCCCGGACGCGAACGCGCCGAGGAAGGTCAGGATGCCCGCACCCACCACGCCGAGCAGCGCGACCGCGAGGCTGACCTCGACCAGCGTGAAGCCGCGGCGGGGGAGTCGGGTTGCCACGCGTCGCCCCGCGTGGGGCGCCGCTTGACTCGCCGGCTGCAGCGCGGTTCCCGTCGTCGTTCGGCGCATCACGGAGCCTCCTCCGCCGCAGCGGTGGGCACCACGCGCTCGAGCGCGACCAGCGGGTTGCCGGACGGATCGCGGATCTCGGCGGTCAGGCGCACGACAGGCACCCGCACCGACCCGCCACCGGCCGACGTGATCGACATGACCTCGCGCGCCTCGCGCACGGTCGCGACGCAGCCGCCGAGCGCCTCGGCCGCGTTCGCGGCGTCGAGTTCCTCGCTGTGGGCGGCGCTCCGCTGCGACTTCACCAGCGTCGCCGCGTCGTTGAGGATCCGCTCCGCCTCGACCGACGCCAGCGCCTGCCGGCGGGCGAACAGGCTCGACGAATCGCTGCGCGCGAGCAGTTCGAGCGCCGCGAGTCCGGCCACCGACAGGATCACCGAGGCGATGAGCACCTCGATGAGCGTGAGGCCCCGGCGCATCCTCGCGGAGCGGCTCGACGGCTGGCGGTGAACGATGTCGCGGAAAAAACGCACGCGGTCCCTCTCCTCGACGGGTGTCCTGCGGTGGCCTTGACGACGGCCCGCCCGGACGCTCCTCAGCGGAGCGCACATGCGATGGGCCGGCACGAACGATGCCGGCTGCAGATGCACTCTTCCCCATCCCGATGGTCGGAAAGCGCCGCGCGCGTCGGGAGCGGTCGCCCCACGGGGGGCGAAAACGGGACAGGCGCGGTTCCATCTGTGCCGCCTGCGCGGAACTTCGCGGTAGTCCCTGAATCACACCCGAAGTCCCGCATTCCCCGTCGCTTGCGGGATCGGCCCGTTCTCGGGACGATGCGCGACCTGCATGCCGCGCATCCTCTTCAGGCACATCCTGGCGGACCTGCTCCGCATCAAGGTGCTCACCGCGAGCGTGCTCGTCGCCGTGATCGCCTTCGGCGCGGCGATCCGTCCGATCATGCAGAACCTCCTCGGCGCGGAGGACCTCCTGCAGTACGTCGCGCTCGCCTCGGTCCCGATGCTGCAGTTCGCGCTGCCGTTCGCGGGCGCGTTCGCGGGCACGATCGTCTACGCGCGCCTCGCCTCCGACAATGAGGTGCTCGCCATGTCGGCGGCCGGCCTGTCGTACCGCCGCATCCTGATGCCCGCGGTCGGCCTCGGCTGCATCCTGCTGGTCGCGATGGCGCTCCTGGTCGACTCCGCCGTGCCGCGCTTCTGGACCTCGATGCAGCGGCTCATCACCCGTGACGTCACGCGGCTCTTCGTGAGCGCGATCGAGCGCGGCGAGGCGCTCGTGATCGACCGGACGCAGCTCTACGCCGACGACTACGCGGTCATCGAGCATCCGGGCGGTGCGACCGACGGCAGCGGGGGACCCGCCACCCGCCTCGCGCTCGCCGGCGTCGCCGCGATCGAGATCGGACCCGACGGACGGCCCACGACCGAGTTCACCGCCGAGCTCGCCACCGTCGACGTCTACCGCGAGAACGACAGCGCCTACCTCAAGCTCCTGTTCAAGAACGCCACCGCGTTCAGCGGCGAGGAGGGCGCGCTGGTCTATGTCCCGCAGGCGGAGCCCGAGGCGATCGACCTCGGCAAGGGCATCCGCCTCAAGCCGAAGGACCTCGATCTCCGCGGCCTCGTCGGCGTGTGGCGCGACATCGAGTCGTACCACGGCGTCGCCGAGCCGCGCGCCCGCGCGATCGCCGCGCTGGGCGCCGTCGACTTCTGGAGCTGCATCGCGCAGCGGCTCGCAGCCGACGGCTCGGTGCGGCTGGTCGACCGCGACGGGCGCCGCGCGATCGAGATCCGCAATGCGCGCATCGCCGGTGAGCGCCTGCTGCCGCGCGAGGGCGCGGCCCTCGAGCTCGTCGAGCTCGAGCGCGGCTCCGTCGGTCGCCGCGCGTCGGTCAGCGAGGCGATCCTGCGTGCCGATGCCCGCGCCGAGCCCCGCGCCGACCCGCAGGGCGGCGGGCCGCTCCCCGAGCTCGAGCTCCTCGCGAGCGCCGACCATGTCGTCGATGCCCGCGGCAGCACCAGCGGGCGTTGGCCCGCGCGCATCGCCGGGCTCGCGCCGAGCCAGTGCACCGTGCGCGCGCGCGCGGGCGCCGCGGTCGCCGACATCTCCGCCGAGGCGCGCGCGCTCGGCGCCGAGCGCCTCGACCGCGCGACCACCGATCCCGTGGCGCGCGCGACCATCGCCGCCGCCGACGCCGCGCGCGCGATGGACGAGTCGGTCCGCCTCGTGCGCGCCGACATCGTCGCCCGCGTGGTGCAGCGCATCAACCAGTCGTTCGCCGCGCCGCTCATGCTGCTGCTCGGCGCGGTGCTCGCGATCCGCCTGCGCGGCGCGAACCCGCTCCAGATCTACCTGCTCGCGTTCATCCCGTCGATCATCGACATCCTGCTCATCTCGGGCGGCGAGCAGATGCTCAAGGAGGCGACCAGCGCCGCCGGCGTCTTCGTCTGCTCGAGCGGGAACCTCGGCATCGCCGCCATGATCGCAATCGCCTACCGGCAGGTGGCGAGGAACTGATGCTGCTGCTCGACCGCTGGATCGCCCGCCGCTTCTTCGGCAACTTCGCGCTGGTGTTCAGCGTGATGTTCCTCTTCGCCGTCTCGATCGACACGATCCTGCAGCTCGACGCCTACATCGAGGGCGCGCGCCTCGCGGTGCGGCAGGAGCGCTTCCCGAACCTCGCGGTCGCGCTCCCGGTCGCGATCGTCGACTATCACGGCCCGCGCGTGTTCCAGTTCTTCGCGTACATGGTCGGGCTCTGCTCGGTCGCGGCCGCGGGCTTCACGCTCACGCAGATGGTGCGCACGCGCGAGATCGTCGCGATGCTCGCCGCGGGCCTCAGCCTGTGGCGCGTCGGGCTCGCGATCATCGGCGTCGCGGTCGCGCTCAACCTGCTGCAGCTCGTGAACGGCGAGATCATCCTGCCCCGTCTGGCGCCGCTCCTGGTTCGCGAGCACTCGGCGATCCTGCAGCCGACGGTGCAGAGCTTCCCGGTGAAGCTGATCGAGGACCGCGACGGCCGCCTGCTGCTCGCGTCGAGCTTCGACCCCGCGAGCGGCACCGCGACCAACCTCGTCGTGCTCGAGCGCAACGAGAAGGGCGCCGCCACCCGGCGCATCGAGGCCCCGCGCGCCGTGTGGAACGCCGAACGCGGCGGCTGGGAGCTCGAGCGCGGTCTCGCCACCAGCCGCAGCGCCGAGGCGCCGTCCGAGGGTGGCGCCGCGCGCGAACCGGTCGTCGGCGCCGCGGTTCCGCTCGACTTCGTCGAGAGCGACGTCGCGCCGCGGGCGATCCTCGCGCGGCGGTTCCGCGGCTTCGCGCAGCTGCTCTCAGCGCCGCAGATCGGACAGCTCGCGAGCGAGGGCGGCATCGACATGGCGGCGGCGACGCGGCTCATCGGCCAGCGATTCGCGGGCGCGTGCGTGAACCTGCTCATGCTCGTGATCTGCCTGCCGTTCTTCCTCGTCCGCGAGCCGCAGAAGATGCTGCGGCCGAGCGTCCTCTGCGCCGCGATCGCGGTCCCGGGCCTGCTCGGCAGCCTGTTCACGATGACGGTCGACCTCCCGAACATCCCGGCCACCGTCGGCGTGTTCCTGCCGGTCGCGCTGCTGCTGCCGGTGGCGGCGTGGCGCGTCGGCGCGCTGCGGTCGTGAGCGGGTTCGCGGCGCGCTGCACGACGCGTCGCTGCGCCTCCACCTCGAAGCCTCCACGTTGAGGGATCTCACCGACCGGTCGCCGACGGCGGCGCGTCGAAGCCGCGGTCGAAGCTCCGGTCGAAGACCGTCACGCCCGCGCTCGCGCCGAGTTCGCGCGCCAGCGCGTCCATGAGCAGCCGCTCGCGGGAGAGGCGCAGCATGCGCTCGCACTTCGCCCGCGCGGCGTCGGGGGTGGTTCCGTCCGCGGGCGTTTCCGACAGCACCGTCACGAGGTAGAAGCGCGCGCCGTCGAGCACGGGCGCGCTCGTTGCGCCGACCGCGGTCGCGTACGCCGCCGCGCGCAGCGCCTCGGGATAGCTCGGATCACGCCGCGCGAGGGGCGCGAGCAGGCCTCCGCGCGCCGCGCTCTCGTCGAGCGAGCGCTCGACCGCGAGGTCGATGAACGGCCGCGTCGCGAGCTCGCGCGCGAACGCCTCGGCGTCGGCGAGCGTCGCGAGCACCGCGATCCGCACCGTCCGCTTCGGGCCGTGCAGCATGTCGAACGCGTTGGCGAGCCCCTCGTCGTCGACCCGCACCGACGGCGCGACGAGCGCGCGCAGCCCCGCGTTGCGCGCGAGCAGGGCGTCGTAGCGCGCGGTCCCGAGGCGCTGCCGCAGGCGGATCTCGCGCAGGAGCTCCTCGGCGCGCGCCGGGTCCGGGTCGAGCGTCTCGAGCAGCAGCGTGCGCTCGCGCGCGATCGCGGCTGCGTCGACCGCGAGGCCCTCGCGCTTGAGCCGTTCGGCGAGCCGGAGGTCGACGACCCGGTCGCGCAGCGCGGTCTCGCCGGCAGCCTCGACGAGCGACGGCCGCAGCTCCGCGAAGTTCACCGCCCGGCCGTCGACGATCGCCACGAGCCCTGTGTCGGTCGCGCGCGTTCCCGCGCCCGTCGCTGGACGGTCCGACTCGGTGCGCGGACGCTCGGCGCCCGCCGCGTCGGTCCCGCGCGGCGCCGCGCACGCCGTGAGCAGGAGTGCGGCCAAACAGATCGAGGTGGGACGCGTCGGCGCAACCATGGGTGACGCGGCAGCGTACCGACCCACGGCGTCGACCGCGTCGATCGGTATCTTGCCTGCACGCACGGTGCGCAGGGCACGCGGGGCGCACCGCGGTTCGAACAGCACGAAAGGCGCGATCGGCATGTCCGCGACTCCCTCCCCAGATCCGACGCCGGGCGCCCACGCCGCGGGTTCCTCGACGGCGGCCGCATCCGGCGCGGCATCCGCTGCATCGAGCGCCGCATCGACCGCCGCCTCAGCCATCACCGCGACATCCCCCGGCCCCGAGCCGCACGCGCTGCTCTGCCCGTACTGCGGCACGCTGCAGCAGCCCGCGCCGATGTGCCACGCCTGCGGCGGCTGCTTCGACGCGTGGAGCCTCAAGGCCACCCAGGACGACATGGGCGCCTGGTTCGTCCGCGACTCGAAGCGCCCGCACTTCGTCGGCTTCTCGCAGGAAGCGCTGGTCGCCGCGATCAAGGCCGGCGAGATCGGGATGAACGCGATCGTCCGCGGTCCGACCACGCGCCAGTACTGGACGATCGCGCGGCGCGTGCCCGGCATCGCGCATCTCTTCGGCCGCTGCTCGGCGTGCCAGGCGCCGGTGCGCGAGGACTGGCCGCGCTGCGGCACCTGCGGTGCAGAGCCGCCGCGGATCGACGACCGCAACTTCCTCGGGCTGCCTCCCGTCGAGCGCGTCGCCGCGCCCGCCGACGCGCGTGCGGACCTCTCGGCGTTCGACGTCGACTCGGGCGTGTTCTTCGTGCGCGTCGCGCCGGTGATCCCCGCGGCCGCCGCCGCCCGGCTGCAGACGCAGATCGTCCCCGCGACCGTCGCGGTGAGCGTGCGCGGCGAGACCGATTCCGCCGCCGCGACCGATGCTGCGCGCGCGGCCGCGGAACCACGCGCTGCCCACGCGGTGCAGCCACCTCACCTCGAAGCCATTTCCTCGCGCAGCGCGCTCTCGCCCGTCAACCGCGCCCTCGCCGAGCGCGTGCGGTCGCTCGAGCGCCGCAACCGCTTCCTCTTCGGCATCGCGACGATCTCGTTCCTCGCCGCGATCGCCGCCGTGATCGCGAGCGTCGCGCAGTCGGAGCGTCACCGCAGCGAGACCGACGCGAAGGTCAGCGAGGCCGTGCGCGCGATCCGCTCCGAGTTCGAACGCAAGACGCCGGTGGTCACGCCGCCGTCCGCCGAGCTTCCGCCGATGCCGGAGGCGCCGGCGGCTCCGCAGCCGGGCGCCACTCCGTCGCCGAGCGTCACGACCCCTTCAGCGCCACGATGAGCTTGCCGTCGATGGTGCGCCCGAAGACCGTGTTCGCCTGCACGAACTGATCGAGCATCGGCCCCGACGCCATCGCGGGGTTGAGCCAGCCGCTCCGCATCCACACCTCGAGCATCACCGGGTCGATCACCACATGGGTGAATCCCTCGGCGCGCAGCCGCGGACCCCACGCGGCCGGCGTGCCCGGCGCCGCGTCGATCACGCGGTCGAACGCGCCGCGATCCCACACCGTCGACCAGCTCAGCGGACGCAGGATGTAGAACGGCGTCGAGAATCCCACCGCGAGCAGCCGCGCATCGGCAGGCAGCAGGTAGTTGATCACGAACGCGCTGTCGGCCTGCTTCAGCGCGGCCTCGCGTTGCTCGGGCGGGAGCTCCGGCAGCGCCTTCGCCAGCATCTCGCCGGTGCGCTGGCCCATGCCGTCGACCAGCAGCGCCGGCGCACCCAGCTGCAGCGTGCCGCGCACCGGCTCGCGCGCGAACGCGAACGCGGGCAGCAGCAGGGCGGCGACCGCGAGTCCCGCCGCCCACCGCGCCCCCCAATGGACCGCCACGAGCCGCAGCAGCGCCGCCGCCCCGAGCGCGAGCGGCACCGCCGAAGGAAGCAGGAAGCGGCTCTTGATGTGCGTGGCCATCAGCCAGCCGCCCACCATGAGCACGAGCATGACCAACGCGATCAACGCCCACCAGCGTCGCCCCTCGGCGGCCGGCGCCTTCGCGGTCGAGAGGATGCCCGCGATCCCGAGCAGCGGCAGCAGTCCCCACAGCGGGAACCACGGCTCGTTCGGCGCGGGCGCCGCCCCGAAGCCGTAGCCGATCCACTGCTGCCAGACGAGCGCGAGGCTCGACAGCGACGGCAGCAGCGACGCCTCCGGGCGTCCGTGCGCACCGAGGAACACCTGGAGTTGCTCCGCGCTCCATGGCCCCGCGCCGAACACCCCCGACAGGAACGGGAAGGTCGGGCTTCCGTAGGCAAGCTGGTTGCGCACGAGCCACGGCGAAAGCAGCACAAGCCCGACACCGATCACGAGCGGCGCGTGGCGGAAGTTGCGGATGCCGCCGTGCCGCCCGCCGACCGACCACGCGACCGCGGCGAGCGGCAGCGCGGTGAACAGGATCGAGCTCGGCTTCGCGCCGAACGCCGCCGCCGCGAGCAGCGCCAACGCCGCCGCGGTGCGCGCGTCGAGCCGGCGCTCCTCGCTCGGCACCGGTCCCGCGAGCAGCCAGCCGGTCGCGAGCGCGAGGCACGGATACATGTCGTTGTAGGCCATCGTGCCGACGACGGTGGTCCACGGCGTCGCGAGGAACACCAGCGCCGCCGGCACGCCCTCGCCGAACACGCCGCGCGCGAGCCGCGCGATCACGAAGGCCGTCGCGAGCGTCGCGCCCACCGACCACCACTGGCACGCGTAGGCACCGTCGATCGGATTGCCGCGCATCACCATGAGCTGCAGGAACGCGCTCTCCACGAACGACGGCAGCGCCGAGTACACGTTGCCTTCGGTTGGCCCCACCGCGCGGCCGAGCAGGAACCACTCCTTCGGCAGCTCGAGGTGGTAGCTCAGCGCGTCGTAGCCGCCGAACTCGCTCGACCAGAGCCAACCCGGTGCCACCGAGGCCGCGACCAGCAGCAGAGCGGTTGCGGCGCCGAGCCCGACGCCGCGCAGCGCGCGCGCGATCGGATCGCCGCCCGCCGCCCGGTCGCCGTCCGCCGGCGCGAGCGCGCCTCCCCACGACGGCGGTGCATCGCGCAGCAGCCGCGCCGCCAGCACCACGCCCACGCCGATCGGCGCCCACGCGACCAGTCCGCCCGCGGCGCCGAGGAGTCCGAGCGTGCCCAGCACCGCATCGATCACCAGCATCAGCGCCGAGCCGAGTCCGAGCGCGATCGCGAGTTCGTCGAGGCCGGTGCGGTCGGCCGCGCCGGGCGAACCCGCGCCGAGCCCGCGTGCGGCATCCCGCGCCGCTCCATGCGCCGAACCAGGCTTCAGACCATGACTCGCCCCCAGGATCGCCCCGATCGTCGGCCCGATCACCAGCCGGGTGAGCCCGAGGCCCAGTCCCCACGCGCCGATCCACCACGCGGCGGCGAGCGCGCCGTCCCGGACGGCCACGCGCCCGAGCCCGAACACCTGGTTCACCTGCGCCTCACCGGTCCATCCGCACAGGACGAAGGCCGCCAGCAGCAGTCCGACCACGAAGGGCCCGATCGCGCCGAGCGCCGCGCGCAGGCCGCCGCTGGACGCGGTTGTCCCGGCGGCTTCGCCCAGGGCATGCGCGGTCTGCGTCTCGCGTGGGTTCGGGGTCGTCATGCGCGCAGTATCGGCGCCCGCACGGCGCAGCGTCCACCCGCGGCCGGCCTGGGTGCCGGCGCGTCGCCGCATCCCTTGCTGCATCCCTTGCTGCATCCCTTGCGGCGCCCCTCATGGCACACCCCTTGCCCCCTCCACCCGTCAGGACAGGAGGTCCACCCCATGACACGCGCATCCGGCTCTCTCCGCGCATTCATTGCCGCCTTCCGCGGCGCGATCACGACTCCCGCACGACCGCTCGGCGCAGTTTCTGCGCCCTTGTGGGCGTTGCTGCTTGGCCTCGCGGCCGCCATCGCGGCCCCGACCAGCGCCGGCGAGCTCCAGGAGTACGTCCGCCTCCGCGGCCTCGAAGGCGACCGTCTGCTCGGCGCCGGCCTGGTCTACGGCCTCGGCGGCACCGGCGACAGCATGAAGGACTCGACCGTCGCCGCCCAGCCCTACGCCCAGTTCCTCAAGAACACCGGCAACATCTCGGTCGACCTCAAGAGCCTCGCCAAGACCCGCTCGATCGCGCTCGTGAACGTCACCGTCGAGGTGCCGCGGACCGGCGCCCGCACCGACGACCGCCTCGACGTCGTGATCGGCACCGCCGGCACCGCCAGCAGCCTCGCGGGCGGCCAGCTCATCACCAGCATCCTGACCATCCCCGTGCTCAACAGCCCCGGTGGCCCGACCGTCGCCTACGCGGTCGCCGACGGCGAGCTCGAGGTCGACCCGCTGGTTCCGACCAAGGCGCGCATCCGCGGCGGCGCCCGCATGGTGCGCGACATCACCATGAACCCCTTCGAGGGCAACACGGTCGCCCTCATCCTCCAGCCGCAGTACGCCGGCTACCCGACCGCCTCGGCCATCGCCGACCTGATCAACGACGAACTCTCCGTCTCCGGCCACTCCGGCGCCGCGAAGGTCGAGGACGCGCAGACCATCCGCGTCCGCATCCCGAGCGACGAGATGGAGGATGCCAACAAGTTCCTCGCCCAGTTGCTGACCTACTCCGTGCCCGCCGACCTGATCCGCACGCCGGCCCGCGTCGTGATCGACCGCGCCGCGAAGGTCATCACCGTCGACGAGCGCGTCGAGTTCCGGCCCGCGGCCGTCACCGCCGACAACCTCCGCATCACCACCGTCACGCCCGCGGTCGAGCCGACCGCGCAGGAGCCCGTCACCGACACCGTCGCCTGGACCGGCATCGCCACCGGCGAGTCGAAGAAGCAGTCGATGCGCCTCCGCGCGCTCATCGACGCGCTGATCGAGGTCGATGTGCCGTTCGAGACCCAGGTCGGCGTCATCCGCGCGCTGCTCCGCCAGGGCTCGCTCAAGGCCGAGGTGATCGAGCAATGAGCACCGTCGCGCCCGCCGCCACCCGCAGCCTCCTCGCGCCCGACGCCCGCCTCGCGGCGAAGGCCCGCACCGGCAGCCCGCGCGAGCTCGCGTACGAGGCCGCCAAGACGCTCGTCACCGAGGGTCTGGTCAAGCCCGTCTTCGCGTCGCTCCGCGAGGGTGGGTTCGCCGCCGACGCCTTCAAGCCAGGCGCCGCCGAGCGCCGCTTCCGCCCGATGTTCGATGCGATCCTCGCCGACCGCGTCGTCGAGGGCTCCAACTTCGACCTCGTCACGCGCGTCGCCGACCGCTTCGAGCGCTCGATCGCCGCCAAGAACCCGTCTTCGTCCGCCGCCGCGACCGTCGGCGGCAGGGGAGTCGCCCGATGACGCCGCAACCCACCCGTCCCACGGTGAACAGCCGCCCGCAGGCGGCGCGCCTGCTCGAGATCCTCGACGCGTCGCGCACGCTCCACGTGCAGCTGCTCGCAAGCGTGCGCGCGCGCCGCGAGGCCGTGCGCACCGCGAACTTCGCGGAGCTCGAGCGGCTCCAGAAGGGCGAGGCGACCCTCGCGCGCTCGCTCGCCGAACTCGAGCACGCCCGCCTCACCGAGAGCACCCAGCTCGCCGTGCGCCTCGCGCTGCCGCCGAAGGCGACGCTCGGCGACATCGCGTCGCGCCTCGGCGAGACCGAGCGCGCGCGCCTCGACCTCGTGCGCAGCGAGCTCCGCCGCACCATCGAGGAGACCGCCCGCGAGACCGGCGTCGTCCGCCAGGCGACCGAGCGGCTCTCCGCGCACATGGCCGGCATCATGCAGACCGTCAACTCCGCGCTCGCCCACGCCAAGGTCTACTCCCGCGGCGGAGTGATCGCGATGGGCCCGAACGTCGTCTCGAGCCTGGACATCAAGTCGTAGCCGGCGCGGCCGCGCCGCGTCGGACCGGCCGACCGGTCCACCCACCGATTCATCCGCTCCCTCCGATCCAGCGTCCGCCCCCTCCGCCAGCACCTTCCCGCGAGCCACCGACATGAGCATCAACGGCGCACTCCAGATCGGACAGTCCGCGATCCTCGCCAGCCAGGCGGCGATCCAGGTCGCCGGCAACAACATGGCGAACGCCGCGACCCCGGGCTACAACCGCCAGGTCGCGCGGCTCTCGCCGAGCCGCCCCGAGTACATCGGCCGCGGCGGCTTCGTCGGCACCGGGGTGCAGCTCGCGCGCATCCAGCGCACAGTCGATGTCGCGCTGCAGGGCCGCGCCCGCGCCGCGATCAGCGACCAGAACTCCGCCGAGATCGACCAGCGCTTCCTCAACGCGATCGAGACCATCCGCAACGAGCTCACCGACCAGGACCTCTCGAGCCGCCTGAGCGCGTTCTTCAACAGCTTCAGCGAGCTCGCGAACAACCCGACCGACGAGGCCGTGCGCACCGTCGTCGTCCAGCAGGGCAGCGGGCTCGCGACCTCGATCCGCGAGCTCCGCACCGAGCACGCCAATGTCCGGACCGAGATTGACCGCGCGCTCGGCGCGACCATCCGCACCGTCGACGGGCTGCTCGACCAGGTCGCCGAGGTCAACCGGCAGATCGTCGAGACCGAGCAGGGCGGCGCCGGCGGCGACGCGAACTCGCTGCGCGACCGCCGCGACATGCTCATCGACGAGATCGCGCAGTACATCCCGGTCAGCACCGTCGAGCAGCCCAACGGCGCGCTCGATGTGCTCGTCGGCTCCGTCCCCATCGTCCTCGCCGGCGAGTCGCGCGGCATCGCGCTGCGCACCGAGTCGAGCGGCGACGGCACCACCGTCTCGCTGCGCGTGAAGGCCGACGGCACCACGCTCACGCCCGACGGCGGCCAGATCGGCGCGCTCTTCCGCCAGCGGGCCGACACCGTCGATCCCGCGATCGCGGATCTCGACACGCTCGCCCGCGAGCTCGCCTTCCAGGTGAACCGCATCCACTCGCAGGCGCAGGGCCTGCGCGGATACTCGTCGGTCACCGGGCTGAATCCCGTCGACGACCCGACCGCGAATCTCGCCGCCGACGCCGCGGGTATTCCCTTCGACATCCGCAACGGATCGTTCGAGATCCATGTGACCAACCAGTCGACCGGCGAGCGCACCACCATGCTCATCGCGGTCGACCCGAACACGACCTCGCTCAACCAGCTCGCCGCGCAGATCAACGCGGCGTTTCCCGGTGGAACCGGCACCGCCTCGGTCACCGCCGACGGCGCGCTCCGCATCGACGCCGCCAACGGCTACGAGGTCGGGTTCAGCGACGACAGCTCGGGACTGCTCGCGGCGCTCGGCGTCAACAGCTTCTTCGCCGGCTCCGACGCGACCAACCTCGCCATCAACGAGGCGATCGCCGACGATCCGCGCCTCCTCGCCGCGGGTCAGGGGCACATCCCTGGCTCCAACGGCGCCGCGCTTGCGATCGCGGGCCTCGAGGACCTCGGCGTCGAGAACCTCGGCGGCCGCAGCCTCCGCGGATTCTGGCAGAGCGCGACCACCGACCTCGCCGTGCGCACGCAGGCCGCCAACACCAAGGCCGAGAGCACCGCGCTCGTCCGCGAGAGCCTCGAGTCGCAGATCCAGGCCACCAGCGGCGTGTCGCTCGACGAGGAGTCGATCAACATGCTGTCCTACCAGCGCCAGTTCCAGGCGGCCGCGCGCTACATCGCGACCATCGACGAGACGCTGCAGACGCTGCTGACGATCGTCTGACCGCGCGCGCCGCGCCCCTCACTCACGAGAAGCGCCGCTGCTTCGCATCGAAGCGCACCGTGAAGGCCTCGATCACCGCCATGGTGAACAGCACGATCCACACCGGCACGCTCACGCACGCACAGGGCGGCGCGACGATGCAGCACAGTCCGCCGAAGGTCGCGAGCGACAGGATGAGCGCGATCAGGCCGCGGGTCGTGTAGCCCGCGACCACGTTGTGGATGCCGAACAGTCCGATGAACGGAGGCAGGATCGCGAGCAGCACGTAGAGCGCGCGCGAGATCCCGGCGTCACCGCGCGACTCCGCGACGGGCGCGGGACGCGTGGCGAACTCCTCGATCGACTTCGGCGGGATCGCGAACGCCGAGGCGCCCTCCCAGCTCCGCTGCGGCGCCGGAGCCTGCGGCGCGGAACCCCGCATCGCGGCATCCTCCGACGGAGCGGGCGGCTCGGCCTGCGGGCGCGTCTCGGTCGCAGCGGTCGCGGCCGGCTCCGAAGCCATGTCCGGCGGCGGCGGGGGAGGCGGAGTGGGCACGCCGACCCCCGAGAGTTCCGTCGTCGCCGCGCGCAGCCACGGCACGTCGGCCACGCGCCAGCCGGACCCCGGCGCGCGCTCCAACTCGATCACGCCATCGGCCTCGAGGAGGTCGCGGCTCGCCAGCAACTTGAGTTCCGCCTCGGTGTAGGGGCCGGAGCGTCGTCCACGCGGGTCGGTGTAGCGGTAGTCGGACATGGCGCCTCCCTTCGGATTTGGCCGCTTTGGCGTTTCAGGTCTTGCGTCGTCCCGGTCCGCCAGCGTCGCCCGACTTCGCCCCGCCCGAGCCCCGCGCGCCCTCCGACGGCTTGCAATCCCCCGCGGAACACCTATGCTGCGTCGCTCGGAGGATTCGGAACAGGGCTTGGGCGAGAAGATCCGTTGTTGCATGGCCGCGTTGCGCGGCCTGCGGAACGGTGTCTGTCGCGCCGTCCACCGGCCTCCGCTGTGCCAGCAGCAGGGGACGCGAAACGGACGCGGTCGTTCGCCCGAGTGTGTGTTCCCGCCAGTCCTGTCCTTCCTGTCCCGTTCCTTCCTGTCCATTCGCCGTCGCGCGCGCCACCATCCGTTCGGGGCGCGGCCAGACGGCGAACCGAATGCGGCCCACGCCGCGGAGAAATCCATGTCCCTCAAGCTCACGTGCATGGCGCTCGCCACCGCGCTCGCCTCCAGCGCCTCCGCAGAGATCGTCTGCGGCTGGACCATCACCACCGCCTTCCCGACCGGCGCGGGCAATGTCCCGACCGGCCAGAACTACACCGTCGGCGCCGGCGACCTCGGCGTGCAGACCGCCGGATCCGAACTCCGCTCGTTCCACACCCTCGCCGCCGCGACCTACACCTCGCCCTCGGGCAACGGCTCGCAGTACGGCTTCTCGAGCAACAACTGGTCGATCGGCGACTACTACGAGGCCAAGGTCTCGACGCTCGGCTTCTCCGACATCTACCTCTCGTGGGACCAGACCCGCAGCTCGACCGGCCCCGCGAGCTTCGAGCTCGTGATGAGCATCGACGGCGGCTCGAACTGGAGCACCGTGGTCGCGAACTACACCGTCCTGCAGTCGGGCGGCGGCGGCGCCCCGGGCACCTGGAGCACCACGACCTACAACGCGCTCTACACGACCAGCGTCTCGGTCGCCGCGGCCGACAACCAGTCGGAGGTGCTCTTCCGCTTCCGTTCGCTCGTGGCGGGCGCTGCGGCGGGCTCGAGCCGCATCGACAACGTCACCGTCAGCAGCGGTCCGGTCCCGGCTCCGGGTGCGCTTGCGCTCCTCGGCCTCGCGGGCATTGCCTCGCGTCGCCGCCGCCGCTGATCGGCACGGCATGAATCATGTGTGAGCGGCGAGCGGAAAGCGCTGGTCGCACACGAACGACAGGCCGCCGGTGACCGGACGCATCCAGTCACCGGCGGCCTGCTCTTTTTTCGAGTCGCGCCTCGGCGCGTCGCGCGCCGCGGATCGTCGACGCGCCCGCGCTCAGCCCGCGCAGGCGCCCCAGGCGCCGAGCACGATGGCGAGGTCCGACGCCGCGACGGTGCCGTCGTCGTCAAGGTCCGCGACGGGGTCCGCCGAGCCCCACGCGCCGAGCACGGTCGCGAGATCGCTGGCGTTGACGCTGCCGTCGCCGTTGAGATCACCGACGCACGGCGCCGGCGGCGTGTAGCGGGTCACCCAGCGGAAGCTCGAGCCCAGCTGGTTCACGATGTTCGTGTTCACGTAGGTCTTGGTGCTGAACCGGTCGATCCGCGTGCCGCCCGTGTACAGGATCTCGCCGTTGTCGAGCGTGATCGCGCCGCGCGGGCTCAGGAACACCTCCGGCGCGCGGTACGACGCGTAGTTGATCGCCGACGCGTCGTAGAAGTAGATCCCCCACGGCGCCGAGAAGCCGACCACCATGAAGCTGCCGCCCTCGAGCGCATGGATCTGCTGCGGGAAGTTCAGGCCCGCGATGCCATCCGAATCGAAGAAGGGGACAGGCACGACCGAGCCGGTCGCGGTCACCACCTCGAGGTCGTCGTCGGTCGAGTTGCCCACCAGGAAGCCGGCGCCGTACGGCGCGATGCCGCGCGGGTCGCCGATGCCCGCCCAGTCGCTGAACACCGTCGGCGCCGAGCCATCGAGCGCGATCCGGTAGATCTTGCCGCCGAGGTTGTTGCTGAACCCCGAAGTGACGAACGCCGCGCCGTCCCGCATGCAGATGCCGTAGGCGCCGTCGAGACCCGCGGCGAGCGTGCCGACGTAGGTGCCGTTCGGCGCATACTCGTACACCGCGCGCGCGGTCTCGTCGGTCACCAGCAGCGTGCCGCGACCCGAATCGACGATCTGAATCGGCTGCGTCAGGCGGGCGTCCGGCAGGATGAACTGGTTGTTGACCAGGCTTCCGTCGACCGGGCTCATCGCCCACACCCGACCGAGCAGGGGGCCGGAGTCGGGGATCAGCAGCACATCCGAGGTCTGCGCGTGGGCGCCCGACAGGATGCTCGAGCACACGACGGCCACGGTGGAGCAGGCGAGGAACCGCGTCAGGAGGCACTTCATCCCCCCATTCATACCCGAAGCGATGTGTCGATTGCGAGGGGCGGAGTCCTGAGAACCGCGCCGTCGCGCGCGTCGCGCGGCAAAAAGACAACCGCCGACGATCGATCGTCGGCGGTTGGCAGTCGTGTGCCGGCAGGCGCTTGTCAATGACGCGCGGGACGTAATCGCGCGTCGCGGACAAGGGGAGGAACCGCCCCCGGGGGTCGCATGTCCGCTGAGCTTGAGGGCGGTACACCACTCTGAAAACCGCCCGCCTTCGCTGCGAACCCCATCTGCCGCATCGATCCGGTTGTTGCCCCGAACGGATCGAGCTGCACGGTTCCTGAAACTGCCGAACTCTCCAACATGTGCTACCCGAGGTAGCGGGCCCGGAAGGGCTCACTAGGAAGTGCGACGGAACCCGCGCGTCATGCAGACCTTGGGGCGATTTCCCGTGGAATTTTCCGAGGCGTCCCGAGCGCCTTGGTTACGCGGACCGCGATCGCCGAGAACATCGCCTCCTCCGCGTCGGCACGCGGGTTGCCCCCTTCGGCCGGAGACCGAACCATGGGAGCAATTCCTGCCAACCTCGCGCGCGTTCCGAACGCCCTGGCGTCGAGAATTGCGCTCAGCGGCATTCAGAAGACCAACCGCGACCTGCTCATGCTGCAGGTGCGCCTCGCCGCCGGCAAGGAATTCACCCGGCCTTCGGAGAACGCCATCGGCGCCTCGACGGTCAGCGTGCTGGAGGATGCCATCGAGCGTCGCGAGCAGCGCGTCCGGAACCTCTCGCAGGCCGACGCGACCCTGAACTCCCTCGACGCCGCGCTCGGCGACGTGTCCGACCTGCTCCAGGAGGCGCGCGGCATCGGCCTGTCCCAGATCGGCGTGGGCAGCGACGACGCCACCCGCCGCAACCAGGCGACCGTCATCGACTCGATGCTGAACTCGCTGCTGTCGGTCGCGAACCGCGACCTGCGCGGCATCCACTACTTCGGCGGCGATGCCCACGCGGCGCAGCCCTTCACCTCGATGCTCGACGGCATCCGCTACATCGGCAGCGGCGACGGCATGCGCGCCGACCTCGGGCTGGCCTCCGACATCCGCGTCACCATCGCCGCAGAGCAGGCCTTCGGCGCGCTCTCGGGCCGCGTCCAGGGCGAGCGGGACCTCGATCCCTCGATGAGCGCCGCCACCCGGCTGTCCGACCTGCGCGGCGCGAACGGCCTCGGCGTCCACGCCGGCAGCATCGAGATCGACGTCAACGGCACCATCACCCAGCTCGACCTCTCCGAGGCCGACTCGGTGGGCGATGTGCTGAACTCCCTCAACGCCGTCATCCAGGCGACCGATCCCGGCGCCGTCGCCTCGATCGACGCCGCCACCGGCGACCGCATCGCCATCACGCCCTCCGCCGGCGTCAACATCGTGGTGCGCGACTCGAACTCGTCCACCACCGCGGGCGACCTCGGCCTCGCGGGCACCTATCCCGGCGGCGCGACCACCGCCGGCCTCGACCTCGACCCGAAGCTCACGCCGCTCACCCGCCTCGACGCGCTCTCGGGGGTGACCGTCCCGCTCGGCACCATCCGCTTCCGCAACGGCGGCCAGGTGCGCGATGTCGACCTCGGCGCCCTCACCACGGTGCAGGACCTGCAGAACGCCGTCACCGCCCTCGGCCTCGGCGTCCGTGTCGAGATCGCCGAGGACGGCACCCGCCTGAACATGCGCAACGAGCTCTCCGGCACCTCGATGTCGATCGAGGAGGTCGGCGGCACCACCGCGACCGAGCTCGGCATCCGCTCGCTGTCCGCGCTCACGCGCCTGTCGGACTTCAACGACGGCCGCGGCGTCACCCGCGCGAGCGGCGCGATCGACCCGCAGACCGGCCTGCCCGACCCGGCGGCCGACCGCGACATCCGCATCACGCTCAAGGACGGCCGCTCGTTCGAGGTCGACATCCTCGCCTCCACGACCGTCCAGGATGTCCTCGACCGGATCAACGGCGCGGCCGCGAGCGCCGGCCTGCTCCCGAGCGAGTTCTTCGCCGGCCTGGCCTCCACCGGCAACGGCATCGCGATCACCGACGCGACCGTCGGGTCCAAGACCCTGGTGGCGGACATCAACAACTCCGGCACCGCCACCAGCCTCGGCATCGCCGGCGACACCGACTCGGCAACTTTGGTCGGCACCGACCGCGCAACAGTTGCCGTCGACAGCGTGTTTTCGCACCTCATGGCCCTGCGCGACGCGCTGCAGGCCAACGACGAGCGTGGCATCGAGTTTGCAACCGACAAGCTGGAGTCCGACATCTCCCGCGCCGCCGAGGCGCGCGCGGATGTCGGCGTCCGATCGCGGCGCGTCGCAGAGGCGGCCACCCGCGAGGAAGACCTCGGAATCCAGGACATGGCACTTCGCTCGAGCATCCAGGACCTCGACTTCACCAAGGCGGCGACCCAGTTCGCGAGCCTCCAGCAGCAGCTGGAGGCCGGACTCGCCGGCGCCGCGAAGGCGGTCAACCTGAGCTTGCTCGACTACCTCCGCTGAGCGGGGGCTGCACAGGACATACCCGCGCGGTCGCGCGGTTCACCAACCGAGGGTTCGGCCCCTTCGGAAGGACCCAGGGACGGAGCCCGACTGGCATGGATGCCAGACTCCAAGGAGTGGAAGGCCGAATGGAGCACCCGACATGCTGATCCAGACCACGCGCTTCGGACCCGTCGACATCGACGAGTCGCGCACCCTCGAGTTCCCGGCCGGACTGCTGGGCTTCTCGAACTTCAAGAAGTTCGCGCTCCTGCAGCCCGACGAGAACGGCGTGTTCTTCTGGCTGCAGTCGACCGAGAGCGCGGACCTCGCCTTCGTCGTGACCGACCCGGCGCTCTGGCTGCCGGACTACCAGGCCAACATCCGCAAGGAGCAGATGGAGGAGCTCGGACTCCGCGACATCGCGGACGCCCAGGTCCTCGTGATCGTCAACAAGCGCGAGCAGTCGCTCACGGCGAACCTCCAGGGTCCGCTCGTGGTGAACAGCGCCAACAGCACCGCGATGCAGCTGGTGCTCGCCGAGAAGAAGTGGTCGACCCGTCACGAGCTGGTCAAGCTCTCCGAGGGCGTGACCGCGAAGATCGCCTGAACCGGCGACCACGGCATCGGGATGGATGGATGGCGTGCCGGATCCGTCCGGCGTGTGAACAAGGATGAACTCTCACGGGCATGGATGCCCACAGGAAGGAGCCCGCGCATGCTGGTGCTCTCCAGGCAGATCGACGAGACGATCATGATCGGCGACGACGTCGAGCTCACGATCGTCGACATTCGAGGCGACAAGGTGCGAATCGGCATCAAGGCGCCTGCAACCGTGGCGGTGCACCGCAAGGAGGTGTACGACGCCATCAAGAACGAGAACCAGCAGGCCGCGGCGTTCCGCGGTGAGCTCGGTTCGCTCCGCCCGCGTGGGAGTATGCGCGGTGCGAAGGCCACGACGGGCGGGACGGTCCTGCCTGCTGCCGCGAAGCTCGCGGCGACCCAGACCAGCAGGCGCGAAACCGCCTGACGACTGCTTCCGCTCAGGGCCTCTCAATCAAGGAGGATTGCCATGGCTCGCATCAATACGAACGTTCCGTCGCTCATCGCGCAGAACAACCTCAGCCGCTCGAACACCGACCTCTCGACCCGCCTGCAGCGCCTCGCCACCGGCCTCCGCATCAACCGCGGCGCCGATGATCCCGCCGGCCTGATCGTCAGCGAGCGCCTGCGCTCGGAGATCAAGGGCATCGGGCAGGCGATCGACAACTCCGAGCGCGCGAGCTCGGTCATCGCGACCACCGAAGGCTACCTGGCCGAGGTCGCGGACCTGCTCAACTCGATCAAGAGCCTCGTGGTGAACAGCGCCAACACCGGCGGCATCAGCGAGGAGGAGATCCAGGCGAACCAGCTCGAGATCGACAGCGCGATCGAGTCGATCACGCGCATCTCGAACACGGCGAGCTTCGCCGGCCTCCAGCTGCTCAACGGCTCGCTCGAGTACGTGACGAGCGGCATCAACTCCACCAACATCGACGGCGTCGACATCCACGGCGTCCAGTTCGGCACCAACTCGGCGGTGGCCGTGTCGGTCGAGGTCACGCAGTCGGCGCAGACCGGCCAGCTGTTCCTCTCGGCCGCGACGGGCGCGCTCGCCTCGAGCGTCACCATCGAGATCGCCGGCAACCTCGGCGTCCAGACCCTGAGCTTCGTCTCCGGCACCGCGCTCTCGGCGGTGATCGCGGCGGTCAACACCGTCAGCGACACCACGGGCGTGAGCGCCGCGCTGCGCAACGGCGCGAGCCAGCTCTCCGGCCTGTACTTCAACTCCACCGAATACGGCAGCGACTCGTTCGTGTCGGTCCGCCGGCTCGGGCAGGGCGGCAGCTTCTTCCAGACCTACTCCGCGCCGGGCGGCACCGCCACCCAGCGCGACACGGGCCGCGATGTCAGCGCCATCATCAACGGCGCCCTCGCGACGGGCAGCGGCACGCAGGTGGCGCTCAACACGCCGGCGCTCGCGATCGACATCGACCTGAGCGATGCCTTCGCGACCGCGGTGTCGGGCACGCCGACGACCTTCAGCATCACCGGCGGCGGCGCGACATTCCAGCTCGGACCGTCGATCACCACCACGCAGCAGGTCGGCCTCGGCATCAAGTCGGTCGCGGCGAGCCGCATCGGTGGCACCACGATCGAGGGCGGACGCTTCTTCCTCGACAGCCTGAAGAGCGGACAGTCCAACGCGCTCACCCTCGGCCGCACCGCCGAGGCGAGCCAGGTGCTCGACGCGGCCATCACCGAGGTCTCGGTGCTCCGCGGTCGGCTGGGCGCCTTCGAGCGCAACACGCTGCAGACCAACTCGCGCAGCCTCCAGATCGGCCTCGAGAACATCACCTCGAGCGAGTCGAAGATCCGCGACACCGACTTCGCCGCCGAGACGGCCGCGATGACCCGCGCGCAGATCCTCCAGCAGGCGGGCACCTCGGTGCTCGCCACCGCCAACTCGAGCTCGCAGAATGTCCTGCGACTCCTCCAGTGACGCGCTGACAGGCTCCGCACGACCGGCACAGACCCACCGACGACCCCGCCAAACGCGGGGTCGTCGTGCTTTTTCCTCAACCTCCGGCCCAGCGGGCGCCCGGATCGGTCGGTAACTCGGCTCCCGGGACGCCCGCGGCGCCCGCGAGGCGGCAGAAACGGCGGGCGTTTTCCCCATCCGCGCGCATCACGCTCGATTCGGGCGGGAAATGCAGGCTGTGCGTGAAGTCGGGCTGTTGCCCCTCCGATCTCAAACGCGTCGGGAACCTCAGTCCCGGCAAGTACGGGTGCAGGACGCGCCTTCAACAACGTTCGGAACCTGCTGGAGGACCCGGCAGACAACCGAGGCAGACCACCGCGTACGCGGAGGGCGCGAGCGCCCCAAGGCGGGGGCGGTCGAACAGAACCCGCCGGAGTCCCGGCACATCACGGAGGACAGTCAGTCATGAGTCGTATCAATCAGAACATCCCGTCGCTTATCGCTCAGCGCGTGCTGGGCAACCAGAACAAGGGCCTGGCCACCAACCTCCAGCGCCTGTCGACCGGTCTCCGCATCAACCGCGGCGCCGACGATCCGGCAGGTCTGATCGCGTCGGAGAACCTCCGCGCGGAGAAGTCGGCCATCAACAGCGCCATCACCAACTCGCAGCGCGCCGAGCAGGTCATGAACGTCGCCGAGGGCGGCCTTCAGGAAGTCTCGAACATGCTCGTCGAGCTCCAGGGTCTCGTCGGCGCCACCGCCAACGAGGCAGGCGTGTCGCAGGAGGAGCGTGATGCGAATCAGCTCCAGATCGACTCGATCCTCCAGACGATCGACCGCATCGCGAACGCGACCAGCTTCCAGGGCACCAAGCTCCTGAACGGCAACTTCGACTACACCGTCAGCGGTCAGGCCGCGTCGCTCACCGACGTGACCGTCAACGCCGCCAAGCTCGCCTCGGACGGCACCGCCCGCGCGGTCACCGTCACGGTGCTGCAGTCGGCGCAGACCGGTGCGGTGTTCCTCTCCACCGGCGCCACCTTCGGCAACGGCGGCTCGGGCGAAGTCACCTTCGAGATCACCGGCACCAAGGGCGTGCAGCAGTTCACCTTCGCCTCGGGCACCACCCAGGCCAACATGCTCGCCGCGATCAACAGCTTCAAGGACTCGATCGGCGTCTCGGCCATCCAGAACGGCACCGATGCCGCCCGCATCCAGATCAATTCGACGGGCTACGGCGCCGACGAGTTCATCCGCGTGAAGGAGCTCTCGAACGAGGGTGCGACCGACTTCATCTTCTCGTCGGCCGCCAGCGCGACCGGCGTGTCGGACCTCAAGGACGCCGGCCGCAACGCCACCGTCCTCATCAACGGCACCTCGGCCACTACGGACGGCCTGAGCGCGCGTGTCTCGAGCGATGGTTTCGATGTCTCGATCAAGATCGACGGCACCAGCTCGCTCAACAACACCGGCCAGAGCACGACGTTCCACATCACCTCGGGTGGTGCGAACTTCAACCTCTCGCCGTCGGTCGACCTGGCCGGCAAGGTGTCGCTCGGCATCGAGACCGTCACCACCGGCAACCTCGGCAACGGCACCGCGGGCTTCCTCTCCGACCTCAAGTCGGGCGGCACCGCGAACGTCCAGAACGGCGACCTCTCGAAGGCCCAGGAGGTCATCTCCGCGGCGATCAAGCAGGTCTCCACGCTCCGCGGCCGACTCGGCGCGTTCCAGAAGAACGTCGTCGGCTCGACCATCTCGAGCCTCTCGGTTGCGCTCGAGAACACGACCGCCGCTGAGAGCGCGATCCGCGACACCGACTTCGCGTCGGAGACCGCGAACATGACCCGCGCCCAGATCCTGTCGCAGGCCGCGACCCAGTCGCTCGCCCTCGCGAACAGCGCTCCGCAGCAGGTCCTCTCGCTCATCGGCTAAGACCCGGAGCGAGGGGCGGAGGATCCCCCTCCAGCACACTGGAACGGGGTACAACACGAGAAAGAGGGGGCGGTCCGAAGGGACCGCCCCTTTCCTTTTTGCCAGGTGCGGCGAGAATTTTGGCGTTCCAAGCGCCTGTGGCCACGGTATTTACGGCCACATGGTCGAAACTTGCACCATTTTCGATATTCTTCGTTGACCGCGCGCGAAGCGGGGGCATGTTCCATCTTGGAGGGAGGGTCCCTCAAAGGGAGAGAGAGACCCTCATGTTTGTTGAACGTGGAACGTCGATGCGACGCATTTTGTCGCATGACAAAGCTGGTCGGGCTCCGTTGACGCCCCGGCCAGGAATTGGGGCATGGCTTCGCAGCCGTGCAAGTCTGATTGTTGTTCTTTTGGTGTGTCTCCCGACGGTGATGATCGGGCTCGGCGCAGGCGACAGCCTGAACCGCGCGTACGGTCAGAGTGAGTCCAACGCGGTCGTTTCGGCCGCGCAGAGCTCTTCCGAGGAAGCAGGCCTTTCCGCCCAGCTTCCGTCAGCGGGATCTGACACCCGGAAGTCGATGCGCGAACGAAGCGAACCAACGGTCACGGGTGCCGCGATGCATGTCGCGCTCTTCGTGCCGCGCAACTGAGAACTGCTGGACACAGTTCGACGGTGCGTCGTGTTGGCCGCTTCCAGGCACAGTGGTTTGTGACAGGAGAGAAACAGGGACAGCGAGGCTAAGGGACCCCTCGACGGCGAAAGCCCGAACCGATGGGATGCCTCGTGAAGCTGAGACAGGGAACGACAGGGACCGCCCGCGAACTCAATCGCGCGGGCCACTCTCGAGGGAATCACGAAATCGTAGGGAGGGAAACAGGCGCGCCTGACAGGTCGCGTTCAACCTACGAATGTTGTGGAGCCCGCGTCACACGCGACTCGAAGCGCGGGACCGCTTCGAATGCACCACTGAGCCAAGACAGACGGACCGTGCTTCGCACGGTCCGTCTGTCGTTTTGCCGGGAACGCGTTGCCGGGAACATGTTGCCGGGAACACGGTGTGGGTGCGGTGACGAGTGCCGAGTCGGTTGCCGCGTGAAATCGCCGCGTCACGGAGTGGGATCGCGACCTCGCCGGGCGCGGCTCACGGCAGCCGGAACGAGTCCACCTCGCGCGCGAGCTCGCTCGCCCGCTCGTCGAGCTCGACGCTCGCCGCGGTGAACTCGCCCACCCGCGCGGCGGTCTGGGCCGCGCCGTCGGTCAGCACCGTGATCGACTCCGAGACCTGCGCGACGCCGAGAGCCTGCGCCTCCATGCCGCGCGCGACCAGGTCGACTTCGCCGGCGAGCTTCTCGACGCCGCTGATCACGCTGCCGAGCTGGGTGCCGAGCGCATTCACCGTCGCGACACCCGAGCGCACCGACGATGCGTAGCGCTCCATGTCGGAGACGCCCTCGCCCACGGCGCCGCGCATCTCCGCGACGATGCCCTCGATCGCCAGGGTGGCATCGGCCGTCTGCGCCGAGAGCCGCCGGATCTCGCGCGCGACCGCGCGGAATCCCGCGCCCGCCTCGCCGGCGCGCTCGGCCTCCATCGCCGCGTTCACCGAGAGCAGGTTGGTCTGGTTCGCCACCTTGGCGACGCTCGCGACCACCGCCTCGATGCGCTCGGCGCGTTCGCGGATCGCCTCGAGCCGCGCCGAGATGCTGGCCGCGCCCTGCGAGAGCGCGTCGATCTCCCGTGCGAGCTGCCGCAGCGCGGTCCGGCCCTCGGTCGCCGCGCCCGACGCGGTGCGCACGCTGGCGGCGACCGACTGGACCGACTCGTTGAGCTCGGTCTGCGCGGAGGTGATCTCGCGCACTGCCGCAGAGATCTCGGTGCTCGCAGCGCCGAACTGCTGCGCGATCTCGCCCTGGTGCTGCGCGCTGCTGCGGATGGTCCGCGCGGTCGCCGCGAGCGACGATCCCGAGCTGCGCACGCGCCCGAGCAGCGCCACGAGGCTGCGCACGGCGCCGCGCATCGAGTCGAGCAGCGCGCGCGGCTCGCCTGATCCGATCACTTCGACGGGGCGCGCGAGGTCGCCCTGCGCGAGCCGCTCGGCGGTCGCGACCGCCGCGGTGACGGGACGGCTGATCGACCGCGACACGAGCAGGCCCACGAGCACGATCGGGATGATCGAACCGAGCGCGACGAATCCCACCGCCTGCTGCTGGCCGCGCGCGAGCGCGAACGCCTCCTCGACATGCTGGGTCACGCCGAGGCCCCAGCCGAGCGATTCGATGCGCACCCAGGCGCCGAGGACCTCGTGTCCCTCGGTGTCGGTGCCGCGCCCGCGGAACGAGCCGCCATGCACGATCGCGTGGTGCAGCTCGAACGCAGCGCCCGGGTTGCCGCGGGTCGGCGTCGTCACCACGACCTCGCGGCCGACACGGCACACGCCGACGATGTCGCCGGTCTCACCGAGTCCGGTGTAGTCGGTCACGATCGCGTCGATCTCGGCGGGCGCGAGGCTCACCGCGACGAAGCCGACCAGGTCCTGACCCTTGAACAGCGGTCCCACGACCTCGAGCGAAGGGCGCACGCCGTCGACCGCGAGCGTCGGAGGGGAGATCTGCGGGCTGCGCTCGCGCCGCACGCGCTCGACCGCGCGCGCGAGGCCGGAGTTCGCGAACGCGCCCTCGCCGAGCGAGCGGTGCAGCAGGGGAGTCTCGGCGGTCGAGTAGACGATGCGTCCGCCGCCGTCGATGAGCATGAACCGGGGGAACTCGCAGACCCGCGCGAAATCGTCGAGACGCGGCCTGAATTTCGCGAGTGCAGCGTCGTAGGCGGCCTCGTCGCGCGTGCCGTCGGGTCGGTAGGTCGGTCCGAGTTCCTGGGCGGCCCCGACGAATGCGAGGCCTGTTCCGATACTTGAGACGTTGCGGACGCGCTCGCGGGCATAGGCGTCGAGCTGGGCGGCCTTCGCCTCGGCGATTGCCGCCATCGAGGCGATCGCCGTGCGCTCGACGCTCGCGTCGGCGAGGCGGATCGACGCATACAGAACCGCTGCCAAAGGTGCCAAAGCGATCAAGAGAAACCACAGGACCAGGCGGCTTCGGATCGATGAAGGGAGCAGTCGCATCGGCGCAGCGTAGCGCGGGCGGCATTCGGCGGGGCTGTGCGCGGAATCCATGCATGCACTCAGGGGTCCTGACAGAACTGTTGCACCGGGCGACCGCGGGGGACGCCGAGGCGGCCAACGAGGTGTGGACGCTGGTCTACCGCGACATCCGCGCCATGGCGGCGTCGGCGGTCGCGAACGAGGCGCGCCGCAACGAGTTCGAGCCATCGGTCGTCGTGAACGAGGTCTACCTGCGGCTCGTGCAGCAGCCTGAGCGGCGCTGGTCGTCGCGGCGCCACTTCTTCGGAGCGGTTGCCCGCGCGATGGAGCAGTTCCTGATCGACGCCGCGCGCGCGTTCGCCCGCAAGAAGCGCAAGGCCGTGTTCGTCGACGACAGCATCGCCGAGCTCTCGGCGACGCTCGGCGATGCGACCGCACGCACCGGCGAGGATGCGATCCGCCTCCTCCGCCAGGTCTCGAAGCTCGAGCAGGAGGCGCCCGAGGCAGCGGAGATCATCCGCTTCCGCTACGTCTTCGGTCTCACGAACGCGCAGGTGGCGACCGCGCTCGGCATCACCGAGCAGGAGGTCGCGAACCTCGTCCGCTTCGGCCGCGCGTTCATCGCCAACGCGATGGAGCGCGAGGATGAGTGAGGCACCGGGCGGCATTCCGCGCACCAGCTTCGACTCGCTCGACAAGGCGTTCGTGCGGGCGATCTCGCTCGAGGGGCGCGACCGCGAGCGGTTCATCGCCGATCTCGCCGCGCTCAAGCCAGAGCTCGCGGCGCGACTGGCCGCGCTGCTCGCGGCCGACGCGACCGCAGACTCAGGCAGCGGCCTCCGCGGCGAGGACGCGCTGCTCGCGGTGCGCAGCAGCGCCGGCGTCGGCGGCGACGCGGGCATCCTCACCGGCCGCGTGATCGCGGGCTTCGAGATCGGCGACCTGATCGGGCAGGGCGGAAGCGGCGCGGTGTACCGCGCGCAGCAGCGCCGGCCCGCACGCGCGGTCGCGTTCAAGGCCATGCGCCCCGAGGTGGCCGGCGCCAAGGCGCGTCGCCGCTTCGAGCTCGAGGCCGAGCACATGGCGCTGGTGTCGCACCCGAACATCGCGCAGGTGATCGCGGCGGGCTTCGACGACGAGGCGCGCGTGTCGTGGATGGCCACCGAGTTCGTCGACGGCGCGCGCTCGATCGTGCGGCGCGCGGCGGATGCGGCGCTCCCGATCCACGAGCGGCTGCGCAACCTGCTCGACGCGTGCAGCGCCGTGTCGGCGGCGCATGCGAAGGGCGTGCTCCACCGCGATCTCAAGCCCTCGAACATCCTCGTCGGCCAGGACGGCGTGGTGAAGGTGATCGACTTCGGGCTTTCCCGCGCGCTCGCGACGCCGGACGGCCGCTCGATGGCCACCGAGTCGGGCGAGATCATCGGCACGCTGCTCTACATGAGCCCCGAGCAGTGCAGCGGCGACCCGAGGTCGATCGACGTCCGCTCGGACGTGTTCGCGCTCGGCGCGGTGCTCTACGAGCTGCTCACCGGCAAGCCGCCGCGGTCGTTCGAGGGGATGACGCTCCATGGCGCCATCCTCTCGGTCAGCGACCGCGATGTGCCGGCGCCGAGCCTGTCGAATCCCGCGGTGTCGCGCGACCTCGATGCGATCGTCGCGATGGCCTGCGCGCGCGACCCCGCGTCGCGCTATGCGAGCGTCGCGGAACTCTCCGAGGATCTGTCGCGCGTGCTGGCGGGCGAGCCCGTGCGCGCGCGCCCGCCGGGCACGTGGCGGAAGTTCCGCGCCTGGACGCGCCGCGAGCCGCGACTCGCGGCGGCGGTGGGCGCGGCCGTGGTCGCGAGCGGCGGATTCGTCGTCGCCGCAGGCATCTACGCGAACAGCAAGACGGCCGAGGCCAAGCGCACCGCGGACATCTCGCGCAGCGTGTACGAGCAGCTGGTGCCCGCCGCGCGCAAGCTGGGGAACACCCAGGACGCCCCGGCGGTGCGCGAGATCGACCAGTCCGCCTACGAACTCAGCCGTTTGGTGAACGGGCCGATCCACGAGGTGACTTGCGCGCTCGCGCTCAAAGTCGCGTACGACTGGCTCAAGGGCGCGGGGTACGACACCGTGCTGAGCGAGCGCTGGGCGCTGGTCGCCGAGGAGTCCGCCCTGCAGTGTCCCGAGCTCGGTTCCGGCAGCAGGATCGCCGTCGAGGCGCGTTGCGTGCAGGCCTGGGCGCTCGCGCGGCGTGCGACCGAGGCGCGCGAAGGTGG
Source organism: Phycisphaerales bacterium (assembly GCA_049318425.1). GTDB lineage: Bacteria > Planctomycetota > Phycisphaerae > Phycisphaerales > SM1A02 > QWPT01. The sequence continues at coordinate 44,299 of JBMOGJ010000003.1, forward strand.
CGACACGCTCGCGGCGGAGGCGCGCAGCCGGCTGGTGGCGCTCCTGCCCGTCATCGAGTCGCGCGACGATGTCGACGCGGCCAGCGACTGCCTCGGGGCGCTCGGCGAGTTCGCCGAGTCGGAGGGCGACCTGGCGCTCGCGGTCGACTACTACCGAAGGGCCGTCGCGCGGTCGACGCGCATCAACGGCGCGTCCGACGAGCACGTGGTGCAGACCCGCAGCTACCTCGTCGACTCGCTCCGCAAGCAGCAGCGCTGGGAGGAGGCGCTCGCCGAACTCGACGCGCTGCTCCTGATCCAGCGCGAGCACGACCGCGGCTTCTCGGCGTGGACCATCCGCTTCGCGATGCAGCGGGGCGAGGCCCTGCTGCGGCTTGGGCGGCTCGATGAGGCGGTGCTGCAGCTCGCCGAGTGCGACCAGCTCGTCCGCGACCGCATCGGGCCGAACCACGGCATGCGCAACCGGGTGCGCGCGTACCTGCGCGAGGCGCTCGCGAAGCAGGGCATGCCCGACCGCGCCGAGCGCGAGTGGCCGGATGTGCCGCTGATCCCGTCCTGAGCGAGGCCGTGCGCGGGCCATCGGCGTCGATACCGGCGCGCGCGCGGCACGGTCCGCGCCCAGCGGCTAACTTCCACGACGTGTCCAAGGCGCCGAAGTCCTCCGTCTCCGCGAGCCGCCGCGCGTCCGGCGTGACCGAGGACGCGGTCTCGGCGCACCTCTCGACGCTCTCGCAGCGCCGCGCGCGCGGTGGCGTGACGCAGCGCAAGGCGCAGGGAGCGCACTACACGCCGCCCGCGCTGGTCGATCACCTGATCGCCGAGGCCACCGACGGATGGCGGCCGAGCACGCCCGACTGGCGGCTCGTCGATCCCGCGTGCGGCTCTGGGAACTTCCTCGCCGCGGCCGCGCGGGTGCTCGCGCCGACCACGGGACAGCCACGGGAAGGACAGGCAGGGGAACGACAGCCACGCGGACAGACGGGCGGAACGTCGATGGCCGCGTTCCTCGCCGAGCGCGTGTTTGGCGTCGACATCGATCCGGTCGCGGTGCGACTCGCGCGCCGGTCGCTGCTCGCGCTGCTGCCGCCACGCACACCCGTGGCGGTGCGGCGGCGCGTGGCGCGCGCGCTCGCGGCCCATGTCGTCGAGCGCGACGCGCTGTCGCCGGAAGGGGCGCGGTTCCTCGACGCGCGACCGTTCGAGCTGATCCTCGGCAATCCGCCGTTCCTCAACCAGCTCGAGAAGGGCACCGCCGCGTCGCGCGGCCGCGCGCGTCGCATCGCCTCGGCGACCGACGGCGCCGTCAAGCGCTACACCGACCTCGCTGCGGCGTTCCTGCTCACCAATCTTCCGCGGTTGGCGGAGGGCGGTCGGCTTGCGTTCGTGATGCCGCAGTCATTCCTCTCGACCGGTGATGCGCGCGGCGCGCGCGACGCGGCGCTCGCGCTCGCGCCGCTGCGGTCGATCTGGTCGGCGAACGAATCGCTGTTCGAGGATGCGAACGTGCGCGTGTGCGCGCTGGTGTTCGCGCGCGGTCCGGCTCGGCCGGTGCGGCGCGCGTTCGGCGCGGACTTCGCGCCGCTGCGTGGGCGTGGTGCCCAGCCGCGCGGGCGTGGTGCGCAGCCGCGCGGGGGAGGTACGCCGCCGTCCGGCACCGTCGGCGAGTCGTGGTCCGCCCTGCTGGCCGAGGCCTTCGGCGCGCCCCGCGCCGGCGCGGACGTCGACGCGGAGGCTGGCACGATCGCCGACATCGCGCATGCAACGGCGGATTTCCGCGATCAGTACTACGGCCTGCGCGGTGCGATCCGCGAGGACGGCGGCGGGCCTCGCCTGATCACGACCAAGCACATCGATCTCGCGCGCTGCGGCTGGGGCGAGTGCGAGGTCCGCGCGCTGGGCGTGCGCTACACGCGGCCGACGATCGAGGCGGGGCTCCTCGCCGGCGTGAAGGGGATGGACGGCTGGCTCGACGCGCGGTGCGTGCCGAAGGTGCTGGTCGCCACGCAGACGAAGGTGATCGAGGCGTGGGTCGACGAGCGTGGCGAGGCCGCGCCGCTGGTGCCGATCCTCACGGTCACGCTGCGCGGGGGGACGGCGGTCACGCGTGGAAGTGCGCGCCCGCGTGGCGATGCTCTGCCGCGCGGCGACGCTCCGCCGCGTGGCGTGGACCTCTGGATGCTCGCCGCCGCCGTCGCGTCGCCCGTGGTGGCCGCGCGCGCACTCGCCCTGTACGCGGGGAGCGCGCTGAGCCCTGGTGCGATCAAGCTGTCGGCGAAGCAGCTGCTCGCGATGCCGCTGCCGCGCGACCGTTCGGCGTGGCGCGAGAGCGCGCGCCACTTCAAGGCCGCGAGTGCCGCGGATTCGGCGGCGGCGCGGGACCGCGCGCTGCGCGACTTCGCGGAGTCGTCGTGCGCCGCGCATGGGCTCGACGGACGCGCCCAGCGCGAGGTGCTCGCGTTCTGGAGCGCGCGTTGCGGCGCGCGTGCGTAATGCCCCGGCGTCACTCCCCGCATCCGTGCGGGTCTCGGCGCGGCGTGGTCTCGACCTCGGCCTCAACCTCGGCTTGGCCTTGATCTCGGCCCGCGTTCGGCCTCGACTCGCGCTCGACGTTGCCGGCTGACCGAAACTCCCCGCGAAAAAGCACATCGCCCGCAGATGCGGGCGATGTGGTTCGTTTCGATTCGGAGTCGTGTCGCGGTTCACCGGCGGGGGAGCGGTCGCTCTCCCGGCCCGACTCACGCCGCGGCGGCGAAGTCCGCTCACGCCGCGGCGGCGACGGCCGTCGTGTTCTTCTTCGCGACCTCGACGAGCGCGTCGAAGGTCTTCGGGTCCTCGATCGCGATCAGCGAGAGCATCTTGCGGTTGAGCAGGACGCCGGCGCGCTGGAGGCCGTTGATGAAGAGCGAGTAGCGCGTACCGCGCATGCGGCACGCCGCGGTGATGCGGGTGATCCAGAGTGCACGGAAGTCGCGCTTGCGGGCGCGGCGGTCGCGCCATGCGTAGCGCTTCGCGCGCATCATGGCGACCTTGGCCTGCTGCTTGTGGCGGGACTTCGTGCCGTAGTAACCGCGGGCCTCACGGAGAAGCTTGCGGCGGGCCTGCGTTCGTGCTGCACCCTTGCGTGCGCGTGGCATGTTTCAACCTCGATCTTGCTTGCGACCGGCGGGGGCCCGGGACCTCCCGGACACTTCGGACCCGACGGTCTTCGGTGGGGTCTGGAACTTCGGTTAGGCCTTCACTTCGACCTCGCGCTGGGCGGCGCGAAGCTCGTGCTGCTCCTGCGAGAGGAGCGGGCGGAAGAGCAGCTTGCTGAGGGCGCGAATGTCACCGCTGCGCGCGTAGCGCTTCTTGCGGTAGCTCTGGATCGCGGTACCGGTCTTGTTGCTCTTGAGGTGGCGGCTGTGCGGGCGGCCAAAGCGGATCTTGCCAGTCTTGCTGACCTTGATGCGCTTGGCGAGACCCTTGTGGCTCTTGTTCTTCGGCATAGTGGACTCCCGTTGGGGGAATCGCGGAAGATAGCAGAACCTGCGGATTGGTCAACCCGCCAATTCGCGGGAGTTTCCGTTATCGGCGCGCGACGCGGGGGCGGGTCTCACTGCACCAGGAAGATGTCCACGGCGCTCCACTCCCGGGGGGTGTGGAACTCGTCCTCGCGACCGCCGTTGTCGGCGGGGATCCAGATGTTCTCGGGTGTCGGGGGGCCGTTCGGACCGCGCATGATGGTGAGGATCGGGGAGACCTCGAACACCACCGACAGGTCGCCGAACAGGACGTTCTGCCCGCGGCGGCCGTGGTCCGGGCTGTTGTCGACCGACGGGAGCAGGATCCGGCCGCCGAACGCCGACTGCATCACGAGGGGGTTGCGGTCGGCGACGAGGGGCAGATGCGCCTGCGTCAGCCACATCCCGTCGACGCGGTCGTGCGGCACCAGCGAGGCGTAGCCGCTCCGGTCGCCGTCGTTGCCGCAGCAGACGCACTGCGGCCCGCAGTAGCCCTTCTGGTGCAGCACATCGAGGTGCTTGCTGTTGTCGTAGCCGCTCCAGCTCGCCAGGCGGGAGAGGTCGGGCGCGAAGCCAGCGGCGATCGGCCGCGAGTTGTGGTCGCCGTGGTAGGTCGCGAGCGCCGATCCGAGGCTGCGGAGGTTGGAGGCGCAGCCGGCGATGGCGCTGCGCTCGTTCATCGAGTTGAGGAGCGGCAGCCCGACCGACACGCCGAGCACCGCCACGCACGCGACGGCGATGAAGTCGGCCCAGCGGCCGCGGCCGAGGGTCGGCACCGCGCGCGGACCTGCACGCAGCGCCTCTTCGCGCGCATCGCCGCTGCTGTTGCCGCGCGGATCGAAGGTCATGCGCTCGCTGCGCTCGTCCTCGCTGCGGTCGATGCGCGCCAGGGTGGCGTCGACGAGCGACGGGTCCGGCGCCTCGACGGGATACGCGTCGACCCGCATGAAGAGCGCGTGGGCGGCCTCGAGGCGGGCGCGCTCGGCGGGATGCGCGCGCACGGCGGCGTCGAGATCGAATCCGTGGTCCACCAGCAGGTCGACCGCGCGTTGATCGGCCTCCGCGAGGGTGACCGGTTGCAGCGGGGTGCTCTGCTCGCGGGCGCCGGTCGCGCCGTCGCCCGCGTTGCCCCTGCTCGGGGCGCCTTCACCGGTGTTCGCGGAGTCGTTCGGAGTCATTCGTCGGAGCCCGGCTTCCTGATGGTGGTGGGGACGGCGATGCCGCGGCGGGCGCAGGCGAGTTTCCAGCTCTGCGCGAACGAGGCGACGGCGGCGTGCAGGCGGCTCTTCACCGTCCCGAGGGGGATCGAGAGGCTGTCGGCGATCTGCGCGTAGCTCAGCTTCTGGAAGTACGAGAGCAGCAGGATCTCGCGGAAATGCGGGGGCATCTCGTCGATCACCTGCTTGATGATCGCGGCCTCGTCGCTCGCCTCCATCGGCTGCGCGGGGCTGGTGGTGTCGCCGGGCAGCAGGTCGATCAGACCGGCGTCGGAGCTGGCCGAGACCGGCGCGTCGAGGCTCACCGCCGAGCGGCGCTTCTGGCGGCGCAGGTAGTCGCGGCCCTTGTTCGCGGCGATGGTGTAGAGCCAGGGCTTGAAGCGGCGCTCGGAATCGAACGAGTCGGCCGAGAGATGGACCTGGAGGAACGCTTCCTGGAAGACGTCGTCGGCGCCCGCCCGGGAACCGACGAGGCGGGTCAGGAACCCGTGGAGTTCGCCGGAGTAGCGCTCGATGAGCACCCGCAGCGCGCGCGCGTCGCCGGAGCGGTGCAGGACGAGCAGGTCCTCGTCGGAGCGGGACCCGAGCTGGTCGGCGGAGTTGGACGAGGCGGCGTGCAAGGGTCGGCGGGCGCTCGGCGGCGTGCGCGGCAGAATAGCGGAGACCGCGCCGCGGACGGCGCTGCCGACCCGCGTCCCGACCGCGTCGATCGCCGCCGCCGCCGCCTGCACCGTCCGCTCGACGGGGCAAGGCGAGGTCAGGGCGATGGCTCTCGCGCGGGGCATGGCGCGGCGCTACGCCGAGCCGCCGCCGCGCGGTTCGGACGAGATCGCGATTTTCCCTAGAATCCTCCGCTCTATGGGTGTCCCGATCAGCCAGATGTGGACCGTGGCCAGCTATGTGCTCGGTCAGAAGCTTCGCGGACGCAGGCGGTATCCGCTCGTGCTCATGCTCGAGCCGCTCTTCCGCTGCAACCTCGCCTGCGCGGGGTGCGGGAAGATCCAGTACCCGGCCCACATCCTGAAGCGGCAGCTGACGGCGCGCCAGTGCTTCGACGCGGTCGAGGAGTGCGGTGCGCCGATGGTCTCGATTCCCGGCGGCGAGCCGCTGCTCCACCCGGAGATCCAGCAGATCGTCGAGGGCCTGGTCGCCCGCCGCAAGTACATCTACCTGTGCACCAACGCGCTGCTCCTCAAGGAGAAGCTCGAGGCGGGGCTGTTCCGGCCGTCGAAGTACCTGACCTTCAGCGTCCACATGGATGGGCTCGAGGAGAACCACGACTTCGCGGTCTGCCGCGAGGGCACCTACCGCAAGGCGGTCGAGGGCATCCGCCTGGCGGTCCAGATGGGCTTCCGCGTCACCACCAACACGACGCTGTTCGAGGGAACCGACCCGAACGCGGTCCGCGCGTTCTTCGACGAGATGATGGAGCTCGGCGTCGAGGGCATGATGCTCTCGCCCGGATACGCGTACGACAAGGCGCCCGACCAGTCGGGCTTCCTCCGTCGGCGCGAGACCAACGAGCTCTTCGAGATGATCCTCTCGAACCGGCGCGTGAAGGACGGCGGCGGCAAGCGACGCTGGATCTTCAACCAGTCGCCGCTGTTCCTCGAGTACCTGATGGGCCGGCGCGACTACGAGTGCACGCCGTGGGGCATGCCGTGCTTCAACATCTTCGGTTGGCAGAAGCCGTGCTACCTCCTGCAGGAGGGCTACGCCGAGAGCTTCGCGGAGCTCATGGACGGCACCGACTGGGACGCCTACGGCCACGCGAGCGGCAATCCGAAGTGCGCGAACTGCATGGTCCACTCGGGCTACGAGGCGAGCGCGGTCGACCACACCTTCTCGAGCTTCGGCGGGATGTACGCGACGGTGAAGGCGATGGTCTTCAACGCCTACGCCAATCCGGTCGCGGACCGTCGGCTCGCCGAGGAGGCGCGCAAGCCGCACGGGCCGGCGCGGCACTTGGTGCAGCTCGGGCTTGCCGAGGATGTCGAGATCGAAGCGGGCGGGGAAGGTGACGCCGGTGCCTCGGGCGGGACCCGCCGTCGCATCTACCGGCTGAAGCAGGGCGTCTGAGCGCACCTGTGCACAACCTGTCCGCTCGCGGAATGGCGCGTGGAAAGGCCCGTGGATTTCGCGGATGATCGCGGAATGCCCTTCCGTTCCGGCTCCATCACCTACCGCCGCTTCGCCGTCACCGGCGCCAATCCCGATGTGCTCGATCCCAAGTTCTTCGAGGCGCTGCGCGAGAGCGCGCTCGGCGAGCTCGAACCGATCAAGCCGGGAGAGATGCATGTCGGTTTCACCGCGGGCCGGCACCTGTTCGACCGCGCGTTCGACTACGAGCGCGTCGGCTTCGGCAGCGGCGTGATGCTCGGCTACCGCGTCGACACCGTGCGCGTGCCGCCCGAGATCAAGAAGGCCTACATCGCGATGTGCGAGGACGCGCGCACGCAGCCGTCGAAGGACGGCGCCGGTGCGTTCCTGCCGCGCACCGCCAAGAAGGAGGCGCGCGACGACGCGATGCGCCGCATCGAGGACGAGATCGGCGAGGGCCGCTACCGCCGCCCGAAGCACGCGCCGATCTGGTGGGACTTCTCGAAGTCGACGCTCTACGCCGCGCTTTCGAACGACGTCGAGATCCAGGCGCTCAACCGGCTGATGCTCGACACGCTCGGCGTGAAGATCGAGCCGCGCAGCGCCGGCCGCGTCGCGCTCGACCTCATCGCCGCCAAGGGCCGCACCGACGACTACGACGACCTACGCGCGCAGCCGCTCTCGAGCGCGCCGCCGGAGATCGAGATCGCGCGCGAGGACGGTTCGCGCGCCTCCGCCGACCGGCCCGAGCTGCCGTGGACCGCGAACGAACCGCAGGATTTCCTGGGGAATCTCTTCCTCTTCTGGCTGTGGTGGCATTGCGACACCCGCGAGGGCCTCGTCGACACCGCCGACGGCGAGGTCGCGATCGTGATCGACAAGACGCTCGACCTCGAGTGCGCGTGGGGGCTCTCGGGCCGCACCAGCCTGCGGGGCGACGCGCCCACGCGGCGCGCCGAGACCGCGCGCGCCGTGCAGCTCGGCAAGTGGCCGCGTAAGATCGGGCTCACGGTGTCGCAGTTCGACCGGGTCTGGGAGTGCACGCTGCAGGGCGACCGCTTCGAGGTCTCGGGACTCAAGCTCCCGAAGCCCGAGGACAAGCCGCAGTCGCTGCGCGCGGCCGTCGAGGAGCGGCTCGACAGCTTCGCGACCTTCGACCAGGCGCTCATGTCGATGTACCGCGCGTTCATCGAGGTGCGCACGTCGCGCGCGTGGGATTCGTGCCGCGCCGAGATGCGCAACTGGATCACCGAGCTGGGCGCGACGCGCAAGCAGGTGGCCATGACCGTCGGAGTGTGAGGGCCGTCGGTGTGCGAGGACCGTCGGCGTGTGAGCGGCATCACGCGAGGCGCGATGCCGACGCGCGCCACGCCGGGCTTCGCATCGCCTCACATCGCATCAGGCCGAGCGCACCGCGTCGATGAACGCGCGGATGCGCGCGTGGTCCTTCTCGCCGCGGGCGCGCTCGACGCCGCTCGAGACGTCGACGCCCCACGGTCGCGCCGCGCGCACCGCGGCGGCGACGTTGTCCGGGTCGAGTCCGCCCGCGAGCAGGCAGCGGCCGCGCGCGGAGGCGTCGAGCGCGGCGAACTCCGCGTGATCCCACGCGGCGCCGCTGCCGGCGTCCGGGCCATCGACCACGAGCCGCGCGATCCGTCCCGACGCGATCCACGACTCCGTCGCCGCACGCGAGAAATGCAGGCCCTTCCAGCACTCCCACGCGCGGAAGCGCACGAGATCGGCGGGCTCCTCGGCGCCGTGGAATTGCAGGATGGGGAACGCCTCGAGCGCGGCGGCCGTCGCCGCGTCAAGCGTCTCGCCCGCGGGCGGGAGCCGCAGCACCGCGACCGGCATCGCGCCGGCATCGGCGATGGTCGCCGCGAGCTGGTGCGCGTCGTCGGGCGGGACGAAGCGGGGGCTGGAGGCGACGAGCACGACGCCGAGGAAGTCCGCGCCCGCCTCCGCAGCGCAGGCGACGGTGGCCTCATCGCGGACGCCGCAGATCTTCACCCTCGGCGCGGGCGCCGGCGCGTCCCGCGACTCCGGTGGTCGCGCGCTCACGACCGCGCCTCGGCGCGCAGCGTGTCGACGAGCGCCTGACGGTCGCGGTCGAGTTCGCGTCCCGCGAAGCCGTCGAGCGTCGCGAGTCCCGCGCGGCCATCGCCGAGCCGCCGGATCTGCAGCGCGGCGAGCATGACGCGCACGTCGTCCGACGACACATGGGTGCGGAAGCGCTCGAGGAACCGCGTGTACGCCGCGACGGCCTCGGCGTGGCGCCCCTCATGGGCGAGCTGGTTCGCGACATCGAGCTGGATGCCGGCCGGCAGCGTCGCGTCGGGCAGCGATCGCAGGAGCTCGGTGTAGAGCTGCGCCGCGAGCGTGTAGTCGCGCTCCCGGTGCGCCGCGGCGATGGTGTTGCGGAGCGTGCGCTGCGATTCGGTCTCGACCGAGGCTCCGCCGGCCCGCACGCGCGCCGCGACCGCGCCGCCCGGGGTGCCGACGCCAGCCTGCTCGAGCGCGAGGCGCATCTCTCGCCGACGCCAGCGCTGCTTGAGCAGGTAGAGCGCGTCGAAGTCGTTGCGCGCGAGGAGGCCGGTCGCGAGCAGCCCGAGGCCGAGCAGGAATCCCGACAGCGTGCCGCCGAGGTGCGCGAGGGTCGCGATGCCGGAGTTGCCCTCGCCCGACCAGTCGACGATGGTGCGGGCGATGTCGAGCGCGACGGCGAACGCCATCATCCAGCGCATCGACGTGTAGCCGGTGGTGAACTGCGGGATCGCGATGCCGCGGACGTTCGCGCGCGGGTGGAGCGCGAACGCCAGGCCCATGAGCGCGCTCACCGAGCCGCTGGCGCCGATCGCGGGACCGAGCGCGCTTGCCGGGTCCATCCAGCTCCCGACGAAGGCCTGGGTCAGGCCGGAGAGCGCACCGCCCGCCAGGAACACCGCCAGGAACCCGAGGTGTCCGAGCCGCGACTCGATGACCGACCCGAACGCCACCAGGAAGACCATGTTCATGAAGAGGTGCAGCGACCAGCCGCGCTCGTGCAGGAAGATGCTGGTGAAGGGCTGCCACCATTCGAACGCCGCCCGGCTGATGCCGAACGTGTAGGTGTAGGTCAGCGTGTTCGGGCTTCCGAGGAACGACGCGATCGAGCCGATCGGGGGACCGGAGGTCGCTCCCGGGCCCAGCTCCGACTCCAGCGAGGCGCGAAGCACCTCCGGATCCTCGCCGGTCGCTCGGCCCGCGCCTTCGTACTGGCTCAGGAGACGCGTGATGACCGCGTAGGCCTCGTCCTCGGAGGGTTGGCGGACGGCCCGGCCGAGGATGTGCACGGCGATGCAGGCGAACACCATCGCCCAGACCGCCCAGGTCCGGCGGCCGCCATCCCGATCGGTGCCCGTGGGAATCAGGAACATAGGGGAGCCATCATACGGAACGGGTTCGTGCGCGATGGGCGCGCGATGGGCGCTTGATCGACGCGCGACCGCCGTGGGACCGGTTCCGCCCACGCCGCCACCGAGGCCCCGACCAAGCCCCGAGAACCCACGTTCGAATTCGGTTGCCCCGCGCGTGCACCGTTCCATTCGGGGGTGGCTTTCGCTAGCATCTTCATTCTTCGCAACCGTTCGTCCGTTTTGGGCGAAGGCGGGGCGGAGGGTTGAGAACGATGACTCTTGAGACCGCTGCGGAGATCGTCCGGCGGTCGGGAGGAACCACATGTCCGCAGTCACCTCGCAGCAGCCTGTCACCATCACGACCATGAGCACGACGCCCGCCGCTCCCGCCGCCCCCGCAGCCCCGATCTTCGACAAGGGCCTGGCCAACACCATCGCCGCCGAGACGCAGATGTCGTTCATCGACGGCGGCAAGGGCGTGCTCGAGTACGTCGGCATCGACATCGACGCGCTCGCGCGCAACTCGACCTACGAGGAGACGGTGTACCTGCTCTGGAACACCAAGCTCCCGACGCAGGCCGAGCTCGACGCGCTCAAGGGCGCGCTGCAGGCCGAGTACGAGATCCCCGACGCGATCTACGACATGATCAAGTCGTTCCCGAAGGACGCCGTGCCGATGCACGCCCTCCGGACGCTGGTCTCGGCGCTCGCGCTGCACGACGCCGACGCGGTCTCGAGCGAGACGACCCCCGAGGGCATCGAGCGCGCGAAGCGCCAGGCGCTCCGCCTCGTCGCCAAGACCCCGACCCTGATCGCGAACTTCGACCGCCACCGCACCGGCAAGGCGTTCGTCCGCCCGAACAAGTCGTACGACATCGCCACCAACTTCCTCTGGATGCTCAACGGCGAGAAGCCGACCGAGGCGATGGCCCGCGGCCTCGACATCTGCCTGATCCTCCACGCCGACCACGGCCTGAACGCGTCGACCTTCGCCGCCCGCGTGACGATCGCCACGCTGTCCGACATGTACAGCGCGATGACGACCGCCGTCGGCACCCTCAAGGGCCCGCTCCACGGCGGCGCCAACGAGGAGGTCATGATCATGCTCGACGAGATCGGATCGATGGAGAACGTCGAGCCGTACATCAAGGGCAAGCTCGAGCGCAAGGAGCTCATCATGGGCTTCGGTCACCGCGTCTACAAGGCGTACGACCCGCGCGCGACCTACCTCAAGACCTTCGCCAAGCAGATCGCCACCGACACCGGCAACCTCAAGCTCTTCGAGATGAGCCAGAGGATCGAGGGCATCGTCCTCGACGCGAAGGCCGGCAAGGGCATCTTCCCGAACGTCGACTTCTACAGCGCGACGACCTACCACTGCCTCGGCATCACCACCGACCTCTTCACCTGCATGTTCGCGATGAGCCGCATGTCGGGCTGGGCCGGCCACTGCATCGAGCAGCTCCAGGACAACCGCCTCATCCGCCCGCAGGCGAAGTACAACGGTCCGCACGCGGCGCCGTACGTGCCGATGGCGCAGCGGGGCTGAGGTCGGGCGGGGGTCCGCCCGCGCGCGATCCGCCCATCCGAGCCACCCCTCACAGGCCGTACAACCCGCACCTGCGCGTCCGCGCGGGTGCGGGTTGTGTCTTCAGTGGGATGCGTGGACCGTCGAAATAGAGGCGCCCGCGCAAGGATTGCGTGGGGGAGACCCGCATGGAATCATCAGCCGACCATCGTCCCTTCGGCGACGGTGCCATCCCAGCACGCTCGGGATCGAGCGACGAGACGCTGCCCATGGGTGACACCGTGGGGGGTGGCTCCGGCAACGGCGTGGCCGGCGAGCACTCGTCGGTGCACGGGCATTCCAGCGGTCACTCGCACGGCTCGTACCCGAGCACGCCGACCAGCTGGTCGCAGCGGCAGCACGCCGTGCGCGACGGCGTCGAGTCGGAGGGCGACATCGTCGGCGACTACAAGCTGCTCACGCGGCTCGGCACCGGCGGGTTCGGCACCGTCTGGCTCGCGAAGCGCATCTGCGACTTCGACCAGATGGTCGCGATCAAGGTCGTCAAGCCGGGCATGGACACGAACTCGGTCATCGAGCGCTTCCGCCAGGAGATGCAGCTCCTCGCGCTCATGGACCATCCGCACATCGCGAAGGTGTTCGCCGCGGGCACGACGCCCGGGGGCCGGCCGTTCTTCGTGATGGAGCGCGTCGACGGCCAGCCGCTCACGCGGTACGCCGACGAGCACCGCCTGACCCTCGAGGAGCGCCTGCGCCTCTTCCTGCAGGTCTGCGACGCGGTGCAATACGCGCACTACAAGGAGATCGTGCACCGCGATCTCAAGCCCTCGAACATCCTCGTGGCGCCCGACGGCAACGGCGGCGCCAACGCGAAGGTCATCGACTTCGGCATCGCGAAGGCGCTCGCGCGGCCCGCGCACGACGGCGGCGCGGCCGCCGAGTCGGGCCAGATGATCGGCACCTTCGAGTACATGAGCCCCGAGCAGGCGAACGGCAGCGACGACATCGACGGCCGCAGCGACGTCTACTCGCTCGGCGTCATCCTCTACGAGCTGCTCGTGGGCGCGCCGCCGCTCGAGGCGAAGCAGCTCCGCCGCAACACCCGCGCGGAGATCCAGCGGATCATCCGCGAGCAGGCGCCGCAGACGCCGTCCGAGCGCCTCGCGTCGCTGATCGCCGCGGGCGGGGACGCCGCGCGGCGCAACGCGCAGCTGCGTCGCTCGACGCCGGCGCGCCTCGCGTCGGTGATCGGCCGCGAGCTCGGCTGGATCCCGATGAAGGCGATGAGCAAGGACCGCGACGCGCGCTACGCGACGCCGCAGGCGCTCGCCGAGGATGTGCGCAGCTTCCTCGCGGGCGACACCGTGTCGGCCGTGCCGCCGACGCCGGCGTACCGCGTCCGCAAGCTCGTGCGCACGCACCGGCTGGCGATGACGATGAGCGGCTTCGCGCTGGTCGCGGTCGCGTCGATGGTGTTCCAGATGGTCGCGACCAGCAGCCGCGCCGAGATGTACGCCGACGACGGCGTGCACGCGTGGTTCCGCGTGGCGAAGGGCGACATGCCCGAGCTGATCCTCGACCGCACGGCGCAGGATCCGCGCGTCGGCGAGCAGGCGCTCCGCAGCGCCGAGTCGAACCAGCGTGCGATCATCGAGTCGCTGCTCCGCGAGCGCGACCACGAGTACGAGCGCCTCTCGACCTACAACAAGCGCCTCGCGCCGCGGGCGGGCCAGGCTCCCGGAGAGCCGCGCGCCGATGCGGCCGCGGACGGCGCGGTGCAAGGCGCAGGGGTGCAGGCCGCGGCTTCCAACGCGGCGTCGGGCGCATCTTCGGGCGAATCTCCGAACACGGCCTCGAACTCACCCGCGACCGCGGGTCTCGCCGGCGGCAACGAATCACCCGAGCAGATCGAGGAGCTCTACCGCCTCAAGCGCGTGTGCCTCGACGAGATCGCGTCGGTCGAGCGCGACCTCGCGGCCGCCTACGCGCGGCATGCGTGGTTCCTGTTCTGGCTCGGCCAGCCGGCCGAGGCGATCGCGTCGCAGCGGCTCGCCGCGCCCGACGAGAGCAAGCTCACCCGCGCGCAGCGCGAGCTGCACGCCGAGGCGATCGACTTCTACGAGAACCATGCGCCCGGCGACCAGCCGCCGGCGACCTGGTCGCTCACCGCGCCGTGGGGCGGCAAGGTGATGCTCCGCAAGTCGCGGGGTTGATCGACGCGCGTCACTTGGCCGCGGGCTTGCGCGACTGCGGGTAGAGCAGCACGCGGTCGTGGCAGAGCAGCACGACGTCGTCGGCGCCGTCGCCGGTGAGGTCGGCCACCATCGCCATGCTCGGCTCGTACTCGCGGGGCTCGCCGCCCTGGAACAGGCGCGACTCGAACACCTTGAAGCGCGTGATCGGCAGCAGCCGGCCCGCCTCGCTGAAGCTGAGCACGCCGAGCGACTGCTCGCCCGCGTCGAGCACCAGCACATCAAGGAAGCCGTCGCCGTTCACGTCGCCTGCGGCGAGCTCGTGGTCCACCTGCTGCAGGCGGTCGCCGCGGTAGCTCGCGAGCTCCTCGAGCGCGAGGCGGTTTCCGTCGAGCTGCGCGATCGCAAAGCCGTCGTCGCCGACGAGCATGACGTCGGTGCCGTCCGCGCCCGTGAACGCGCCCGCGCGCACCGGCCCGAACTTGAAGCCGTTGACCGCGTGCTCGTCGGCCTGCGACCAGGTGCCACCGGCAATGGAACCGCCGTCGCCGACCTCGCGGCGGAACTCGGCGAGCGCGCCGTTCTCCTTGTCGCTCGCGACCAGCGCGTCGCCGCGCACGGTGAGCGCGACCAGCTTCGCGTCGGCGCGCGAGGCGTTCATCTGCGCGACGACCTGCCAGCCCGGCGGCGTGGCCGCGGGCGCGTAGCGCAGCGCGCGGATGAAGTTGCGGTCGGCGATCACGAGTTCCTTCTTGCCATCGCCGTCGACATCGAACGCGACCGAATTGCCCGCGTTCGCGGCCTGGGCGAGGCCGAACTGCGCCATGTCCTTCGACTCGCGCAGCTCGAACGCGCGCTTGCCGTCCTTCTCGGTGGCCTGCAGCATCGACATCGGCTTGTCGGCGGTGAAGAGCAGGAGGTCGACCTTGCCGTCCTGGTCGGCGTCGAGGTCGAGGACCGCGTCGGGGCCCTTCACCAGCGAGCCGAGCTTGACGACCTCGGCCGCAGCGCCGGCCGCGTTGCCGTCGACCGGCAGGAGCTCCATCTGGTAGTTGCGGCCGTCCTTGGTGACGACGGCGACGCGCGGCCCCGTCTCGAGGCGCACGAGCGAGAGCACCGCCGGCACCGCGCCCGGCGTGAGCGGCATCGCCACGGGGAACGAGAGCGCCCCGTTCTGCCACTGCGAGCGGCCGACGACGCCTTCCTTCTCGGAGAGCACGAAGACCTCGTCGCCGGGCTTGCCGTCGACATCGCCCGCGACCAGCGCGTCGAGCTCGGCGAAGCTCGGCTGCGACACGCCCGGCTGCAGGCCGCGGCCCTTCTGCTGGCGGAACACGGTGACCGCGCTCGACGCCGGGTCGGTGGCGAGCACGTCGACGAGCCCATCGCCGTCGACATCGGCGACCGCGAAGGAGCGCTTCTTGCCGCCCTTGGTAGAGAAGACCTCGATCGACGCCTCGCGGGAGCCGGCGGCGTCCTCGACGAGCTCCTCGATCACGATGCGCTTGCTCTGGCGCTCGATGCGCGCGAGCACGTCCTTCTTCGCGCCGGGAAGGCGCATCGCCGCGACCTCGCGCAGCGGGGGCATCTCGAAGCGGCGCTGCGCACCGAGGCGCGCGGTCATGGAGCCGGCGCTGCCCTCGACGCTCGCGAGCCACAGGCGGATGGGCGCGGTGTTGTCGGGCGCGACGCCGATGAGATCGTTGTGGCGATCGCCGTCGAAGTCACCGACGACGAGCGCGACCACCGGGTCGCCCGTGCCGAGCTCGACCGCCTCGCCGAGCTTCGAGCCGTCGAGCGGCCACACGGTCACCTCGCCGCCCACGATCGCGGCGAGGTCCGCGCGCGCGTCGCCGATCAGGTCGGCGATCACGAAGCCGTCGCGGCTCTGCGTGAGGCCCTTCTGCGGGATGCGGCGCTCGACCTCGAACTGGCCGGGCTTCGACTGCTTGAGGAACACGATCGTGCCCGGCTGGCCCGCGTACACGAGGTCCATCATGCCGTCGCCGTTGAAGTCGAACGGCACGATCGCGTTGACCTCGTGCGACACCGGGACCTCGACGCGCTTGAAGCGCCAGTGCGGCGGCACCTCGTTGACGCCGCCGCTGGTCTCCACCGGGTCGTCGGGCGAGGCGTCCTTCTTCTGGAGGTGGAGCTCGATGCGGCTCTTGAAGTTGTTGGCGGCGATGAGGTCGAGCCGGCCGTCGCCGTCCATGTCGGCGGTGGCGATCGGTCCGGCGTTCGGGTCGATCTTCACGACCTCGAGCCCGTCGAACCCGAAGTAGGAGGCGGCGTTCGTGTCCTGGGCGCGGGCCGCGCTCGCAAGCGCGAGGACGGCGAGCGCAGGAAGGGCGAGCAGGGCGGTGGACGGGGTCGGGTAGGACTTCATGCGAGGTTCCGCGGGAATCTGTCATGCGGCGCGGGGGCCGCGAAGCGGCGGGTATAGTAGGGACTCCGACACCGGGCCGACGCGCATGAACAGCCACAGACTCCACTCGATTCCCTCCCGCCTCGCGACCCTTGCGACCCTCGTGGCCGCCGGGATCCTCGGCGCCGCCCCGGCCTCGCCGGCCGCCGCCGACGTGGTCAAGCTCAAGAGCGGGGCGTCGGTCGACGGCACCGTGCTCAAGCGCAGCGACCGCCGCATCTGGGTCGACGTCGGTCCCGACGTCCTCAGCTTCGACATGAACGACGTCGCGGGCGTCGAGAGCTCGAGCGCCGGCGCGAGCGTCGAGACCAAGCTCGACACGCTCTTCTCGACCGCCACCGGCCTCGCCGAGCTGCCGCCGCGCGAGCAGGCGAAGATCCTCGGCCCCGCGGTCATCAAGGTGTCGACGCCGGGCGGCCTCGGTTCGGGCGTCATCCTCTCGCGCGACGGGTACGCGATCACCAACGCCCACGTCGTCCAGGGCGAGACCAACCTCCGCGCCACCGTCTGGTTCGCGCAGGCCGACGGCACGCTCAAGCGCACCGACATCGACGACGTCGAGCTGGTCGCGATCAACAACCACATCGACCTCGCGCTGATCAAGATCAAGCACCCCGACGGCAAGGACTTCCTCTTCGCGCCCGTGCAGGACGCCGAGAAGCTCGAGATCGGGCAGAACGTCTTCGCGATCGGCAACCCGCTCGGCCTCGAGCGCACGCTCACGCAGGGCGTCGTCTCGACCACCCAGCGCAGCTTCGACGGCCTCACCTACATCCAGACCGACACGCCGATCAACC
Source organism: Phycisphaerales bacterium (assembly GCA_049318425.1). Taxonomy (GTDB): domain Bacteria; phylum Planctomycetota; class Phycisphaerae; order Phycisphaerales; family SM1A02; genus QWPT01. The sequence continues at coordinate 61,456 of JBMOGJ010000003.1, forward strand.
CCGGCAACTCGGGCGGTCCGCTCTTCAACACCAAGGGCGAGGTGATCGGCATCACCAACATGGGCATCCGCGGCGGCGAGGCGCTCGGCTTCGCGATCCCGGCGCGCTACGTGAAGGACTTCATCCGCAACCGCGAGAGCTTCGCCTACGACCGCAACAACCCGAACTCGGGCCACAACTACCAGAAGCCCCCGACGCGGCAGCAGGAGGGCGCGCCCCCGAGCCTCCGCGACGGGACTTCCGGCAGCGGCGCGGCACGGGGCAAGTAACCGCGCGGGGGTTCCGCGACCCGTGCGTCGGACGCCGAGCGGGCGCTGATCTCGACACGGCCCCGACCCAACCGCCTCCGCATCCGAACACGAAATCCCCGCCCGGTCGCCCCCAAGAGGCACGCCCCTGAGCGACACCCGTCTCGGGACGCCACGGCCGAGACCGCAGCGACCGACACGCAACCGACCGATTCGCATCCGACAGACCCGCATCCAATAGCCCCGCATCCAATAGCCCCGCATCCAATAGCCCCGCATCCACGCGCCGCCCATCCGGCCGACCACGCTCCAAAGGACCACGCCTTGCAGCTCACCGCACCCATCGTCCTCACGCTCTCCGCCGTCTTCTCGAGCACCGCGCTCGCGGGCGATGCGCTCTCGATCCGCGACCTCGCGACCGACAACGCGCTGCTCGTCGTCGGCGCCGACGACCTCCGCGGCACCATCGACCGCCTCGGTCCGACCGCGCTCGGCAAGCTGTGGAACGACGCCGCGATCGCCGAAGAGGTGAAGAAGTTCAAGCAGGGCTTCGAGGAGGGTCTCCTCGAGGCCAGCACCGCCGCCGGCATCGCGCGCGAGGACGTCAGCTGGCCGTCGAGCCTCGGCCTCGCCGTGATGGCGGGCCTCGACGAGGAGCTCGGCCTGCCGACGATGCAGTACATCTTCTTCTGCGACTGGAGCGCGGAGGCCGAGAAGGCCACCAAGCTCTGCGACGCGATCATCGAGAACATGCAGAAGGAGGCGAAGGACTCCGGCGCCGAGATGTCCGCCGAGGAGATCCGCGGTCGCCGCGTGTTCTCGTCGAAGGCACCCGCCGGTGGCGACGAGGGCGAGGGCGAGGACGGCATGGACGGCGGCATGGACGACGAGATGGGCGGCTTCGGCATGGGCATGCCCGACCTCGGCCCGAAGGAGATGTTCATCACTTCCGACAAGGGCCGGCTGTTCGTCGCCAGCTCGAAGGAGGCGATGGACACGCTGCTCGGCCGCGTCGACGGCGACCGCGCGAAGTCGGTGGGCGACAGCGCGACCTTCAAGGGCGCGACCGAGCTCGCCGGCGGCACGCAGGATGTCTACGCGGTGCTCTCGACCGAGGCCGCCAAGCCGATGCTCGGGATGCTGCCGCAGCTCATGCTCGTCGAGCCGATCATCCAGCGCCTCTTCGGCAACATCAAGGCGTGGAGCTTCGGCTTCCATGCGAAGGACGGCGTGCTCGAGCAGTGCGCCGGCATCTACGTGCCGGACGGCAAGGTCGGCCTCCTGTCGCTCATCGACACCGCCACCGAGCCGAAGGCCGCGCCGGCGATCGTCCCCTCCGACGCGCTGAGCTACGGCCGCATGAACGTGCGCTTCGACAAGATGGTGGCGATGCTCGACGAGGTCATCGCGGGCCTGCCGCCCGAGCAGGGCGACATGATCAAGCCGCAGCTCGACATGTACCGCCCGGCGATGAGCGCGGCGTTCGCGGCGCTCGGACCCGAGGTCCACATCTGGAGCGGCGAGATGGATCCGGCCGACCCGCTGTCGGGCGGCTCGGTGACCGCGATCGCGATGAAGAACGACAAGGAGTCGGCGGCCGCGGTCAGCGACTTCATCAACCTGCTTCCGCTCGGCCTGCAGTCGCGCGACTTCAACGGCATGACCATCATGTCGGATGAGTTCGCGCCGATGGCGGTCGGCATCGGCGGCGGCTACCTCGTGATCGGCGACGTGAAGAAGGTGGAGCAGTCGCTCCGCTCGATCGACGCCAAGGGCGAGGCTGGTCTCGCGGGCGACGCGCAGTACGGCGCGGCGCTCAAGGCGATGCCGAGGGACCCGGTGGTCGCGATGGCGTGGTGGAACCTCGCGCGTCAGTTCGAGACCGCCGCGAACGGCCTCAAGATGGCCGCGCAGCAGATCGAAGGCATGGCGGATCTCGACGAGGAAGGCGTGCCCGGACTCGAGGTCGGCGCCGCCGACGTGCTCGGCTTCTTCGACCTGCTGAAGCCCGAGGTCGTCAAGCGCTGCGTCGGTGACGGCACGCTCGACCTCCGCAGCTCGTCGTCGGGCTTCTCGACGCGCTACCGCATCATGCCCGCCGCCGCCGCAACCGCGAAGTGAGCGGATCGGGGCCCTGCGCACCCGCGGCGCTCGCGCGTCGCGGTGTTGTGCTGCGTACCCAGGTCGCGGAGCGACCTCTCGCTCGCGGGTCGCCTCGCGACGCTTCGCTCGCGGCTTCGCGTTGCGCCTACGAGGCGTGCGCCGCGTGCGCGATCCACGCCATCGACGCGACCATCTCCTCGCGACCGAGGGTGTGGAAGTCGTCGTGGCGTGCGTTGCGGACCAGGGTGAATCGCGACCTCGGCGACGCCTCCGCGATCTCGCGGGCCTCCTCGATGGGCGTCACCGGATCGGCCGAGCCCGCGAGCACCGCGACAGGACAGCGCACGCGGGCCGCGGCATCCTTCGTCGAGCGCTCGCGCACTCCGAATCGACCGAGGACCGTGATCGCAGGTCCGACCAGCGCCGGTCGCGGCATGCCGCGGAGGTCGAGTCGCGCGCCGAGCGGCGTGCGCAGCCGCTCGTAGGGGGCGAGTGCGAGCACACCCGTCACCCGCGGCGCGAGCGACTCGAGGGTGGCCGCGTGGAGCGCGACCGTTGCACCGAGCGAGTGGCCGACCAGCAGCACGGGACCGGTCGCATGGGTCGCCGCGAGCGAGTCCACGAAGCGATCCTCGTCGGTGCCGAGCCGGGTGCCACGCCCGACGGCATCGCCGTGTCCTGGCAGGTCGGGAAGCAGGAAGCGGCGCGCGTGGGGCAGCAGCGGTCCGAGCCGGGCCAGCGCGTCGTAGCGCGAGCGGGCGAATCCATGGAGCACGATCGCCGTGGGCGCCGACGGGTCGGAGTCGCCGATCTCGAAGACGGGACTGCGGGCACCGTCGAACTCGTGCATCCATTCGGTGGCGGGAAGACCCCACGCGGTGGGCTCCGACGGAAGGCCGCGGCCGAGGGCCCAGCCGATCGTCTTGCGCTCGGGGCGGAGCGCCTCGCGCACGACGCCCGCGACGGCACCGCCGTAGACCAGCGCGCCGGAGGCGCCGAGGAACGCGAGACCGCCGAGGATCGAACCAGCGTCGCCGAGAATGGTCGTCGCGTCGGGCATGCGGGCGCGCAGTCTAGGGGAGGCGGGGGAGCCGACGCGTCACTGCGCCTCGAACATACGGCGTTTCGTGCCGCCTTCGCCGACGGGGACCTCGAGCTTGGCGAGGCACTTGGGGCAGCGGCCCGCGTAGCTCAGGCCGTCGGGCGACTTCGGCAGGCGTCCGTAGGTCGCGCAGCAGCGGAACCAGATCATCAGGAACGGCTTGGGCGTCGCGCCGCCGGGCGCCGCCGCGGCGGCCGAGGCCGCATCGTCCTGCGGCGGCCGCAGTCCCTGGATGTCGACGATGTCGCGCGGCTCGGGCACGGTGGATTCGTCGGTCGCGCGCGGGGCGGGACTTGAGCGGCGGAGGCGCAGGCGTCCCACGACCGGCGAAGCGGCCTGGCGTGCTCACCAGCGGCGAATCCCCGCCCGATCCACTCAGACCCGCGCCACAAGCGCCTTCGCGGCGGTCTCGATGCGGGACAGCATCGCCTCGGTGCGGGTCGAGACCGCGCCCCGCTCCGCCTCGTCGGCGAGCGAGGGGAGGTTGATGCGGACGTTCTCCTGCGCCGCCCGCGCGCCGACCGCGGCGAGGTCGATCGCGATGCGCAAGTCGCTCGCCAGGCTCGCGCTGGTCGTGCCGACGAGCGCCTCGAGCGACGCCAGCGTGCGCTCGGCGAGCGCGACCGTCGCCTCGGGGGCGGCGATGGCGGCGCGCACCGCGTCGATGAAGCCCGCGCGCGCGGGATCATCCTTCGGCAGCCTCCACAGCGCGTTGAGGACGGCGTACGCGGCCGCGTCCTGCGCCGCGAGGTCGAGCGCCTGCGCGCGGCCAAGCTCGAAGGCCGCAAGCGCCGCGCGGTGCGCCGCGTCGTGGCCAGCGAACTTCGGCTTGCCGATCGCATAGCCGACGACCATCGAGCCGAGCGCGTTCGCCTGCGCGAGCGTGACGCCCGCGACGGCGCCGCCGCCGGGCACGGGCACCGCGGCCGCGAGGCGGTCGAGGTAGTCGCCGACGGTCATCGCACGGAGGTCGAGGCTCACGCGCGGATCTCCGCGCCGAGCTTCTCGCGCAGGGTGGCGATCGCGCGCGCCACCGAGGCGTCGGCCTCCTCGCTCTTCATGGTGCCGTCGGGCTTGCGGAACACGAGGCGCAGCGACACGCTCTTGCGGCCCTCGCCGATCTGCTTGCCGCGGAAGGTGGTGATGAACGCCGTCGACTCGAGGTTCGCGAGGCCGAGCGCGCGGATCTCGCGCTCGATGTCGCCGTACGCAACCGCGTCGGCGACGATCGCGGAGATGTCGCGGTCGGCGGCGGGGAAGGCGGGGAGCTCCTTGGCCGCGTTCTCCGGCGGGTACTTCGCGAGCAGCCCGCGCAGCTCGAGCTCGGCCGCGGCGGTGGGCTTCTCGAGTCCGTGCGCCTTGAGGACGCGCGCGTCGACCACGCCGACGACGCCGAGGTCGCGGCCGTCGACGCACACGCGCGCTGCGGCCGAGAGCCACGCGGTGGCGTCGCTCGGGATGAACTCGATGCGCGCCACGCGCGGCGCGACCAGCGCGAGGACGCGCTCGACGACGCCGCGCATCAGCCGGTACGCGCCCTGTGCATCGCGGGCGTCGGCGGGGGCGTCGGCGACGAGCGCGAGCGTCGGACGCTCGACATGCGTGCCGCCGGCGAAATGGAACGCGCTCGCGAACTCGAAGACGCGCAGGTTCGCGGCGCCCTGATCCTCGTTGTGGCGGCGCACGCGCAGCAGGCTGGTCACCACGCTCGGACGGAGCGCAGGCTCGCCGCCGGCGCGCTCGTCCTCGACGCGGAGGAGCGTCGCGCCCTTCGGCAGGAAGGCCTCGCCGGCCTTCTCCGACACCAGCGAGTGGGTGATGGTCTCGATGAAGCCCATGCCCGCGAGCAGGTCCTTCACGTCGCGCGTGCCGCGCTCGATCGGACTGCGCTGCGGGACGCGGATCGGGATGGTGTCGCTCACCGGCACCGCGTCGAGGCCGTTCAGCCGGCAGAGTTCCTCGATCAGGTCGATCTCGCGCTCGACGTCGACGCGGCGGGCGGGCGCGGTGGTCTCGATGATCTCGCCCTCCGCCGAATGTCCGAGCCGCGGGGCGAAGCCGAGCGTGTCGAGCAGCTCGACCATGCGCGCGGTCGGGATGTCGAAGCCGAGGATCTGCCGAGCGCGCGCGGGGCGCAGCGCGATGGTGCGCGGCGCGGGCAGGGGGGCGCCGTCGGCGACCACGCCCTCGCAGAGCACGCCGCCCGCGATCTCGAGGATGAGCGCCGCGAGCCGGTCGGCGGCGGCGTCGATCTCGGCCGGGTGCACGATGCGCTCGAAGCGGTACGACGAGTCGCTCGCGATGCCGTGGCGACGGCTGGCGCCGCGCACCGCGACCACGTCGAAGGTCGCGGCCTCGAGCACGAGGTCGGTGGTCGCGTCGGTGACGCTCGCGCCGGCGCCGCCCTTGACCCCGGCGAGGGCGACGGCGCGGTCGCGGTCGGCGATCACGAGGTCGGCGGAGGTGAGCTTCACCTCCTTCGCGTCGCTGCCGAGCGGAAGGAAGGCCTCGCCGTCGCGGGCGCGGCGGATGTGGATCTCGCCGCCCGCGAGCGTGGCGAGGTCGAACACATGGGTCGGCTGCCCGAGCTCGAAGAGCACGAAGTTGGTGGCGTCGACGACGTTGTTGCGCGGGATCTGCCCGATGGCGACGAGGCGGCGCTGCAGCCACTCGGGGCTCGGGCCGACCTTCACGCCCTTGATCACGCGCGCGGTGTAGCGCGGGCACATCGCGTGCTCGTGGTTGCGCACCTTGATCGCGTCGGACGCGCGGCCGCCGCCGGTGCGGAGCTCGACGCGCGGCATCTTCACGCGCCGGCCGGTGACGGCGGCGATCTCACGCGCCATGCCGACGTGGCACAGGCAGTCGCCGCGGTTCGAGGTGGTCTCGATCTCCTGCCAGGGCTCGCCGTTCTCCGCGGTGTCGCCGCCGTCGAGGGGAAGTCCGGCGGAGGTCAGCACCGCCGCCTGCTCCGCGGCGTCCGCGGGGCGGTCGAGGTAGTCGTTGATCCAAAGCACGCTGGTGCGCATAGGCGGGCAGAGTAGCGCGTCTCCTGCCTTCGGTTCGGGTACCTTCCCGCCATGCTCCGAGGCGCTGCTTTCCGCTGGTTCCCGCCCATTCGCTCCGTCGTGCCTGCGGTCGGCGCGGTGGCGCTCGCGGTCTGCGCGCTCGCCGGATGCGAGAGCGCGCCGCCGATGGTGGCGAACGCGGCCGTCGATCCCGCGGGTCGCGTGCCGTCGGACCTCTGGCTCGAGGTCGCGGTCCGTCCGGGCCGCGGCGTCGAGGGCCGCGCGAAGGTCGAGGAGCGTCCCGCGCGCTTCGTGCTGCTGCCCGACGGGACGCTGCACGGCGAGACCGACCGCCTCCCGCCGGCCGATCGCCGCCCCGCGCGTGCGCGCCGGCTGGCGCGCGAGCAGATGGCGGATGTGTGGAACTCGCTCGTCGCAGCGGGCTTCAGCGGCGCGCGCTACGCCGACGACATCGGCAACGTCGCGCTGCTCGCGCCCGAGCCGGGCGAGATCCTCGCGACGCTCGAACTCCACGCCGACGGCGAGCGGTTCGCCTTCGCTCGGCGCTACAAGCCGGGCGACGAGACCGAGGCCGCGATGCGGCGCGTGGTGCGCTCGATCGCATCGCTCGCCTGGGCGAGCGACGAGGCGCTTGCGGAGAGCTCCGAGCTTCCCGTCCGCTACGACGCCGGCGCCGATCCGTACGCGCGATTCGAGCCGAAGCAGGTGGAGGCGCCGGTGGCGCCCGTGACTGCGCCCGTGACGACGCCCGCGCCGACGCCTGCCCCGAAGCCCGTCGCCACACCCGCGCCTGCGCCGACGCCTGAACCCGCACCCGCAGCGGCGCCGACGACCGTTCCAACTCCAGCGCCCGCTCCTGCGACTTCACCTGCGGCAACGCCCACGCCCGCGGCAACGCCCACGCCCGCCGCACCGAAGGAAGGCGGCGCGTCGTGAGTCGCGAAGGCTGTCGCGCGACCGCGCGGCCATCGCTTCGGCTGTGCACGGCCACGCGAACTTCGAATCACACGTCGATGCACACGATCCTCCGCATGCTTCTGCTCGTGCCCATGCTCGCGATCGCGGCGTGCGGCCCGACGCCGGTGCGCGAGGATCGCACGCAGGGACTCGCGCTCGAGCTCCGATGGATGAGCGCCGACAACACGCGCACCAGCTACTACGAGGTGCGGACCGACGGATCCTTCGCGTCGTCGGGCGGCATCCGCGCGCGCGATCGTGCGACCGACTTCACGCTCAGGCTCGATGACGCCGAGACCGTGCGCTTCGTCGAGCTCGTGCGCGCCACGGGCTTTGACGAGCGTGCCGAGCGCGCGGGCGACGCGGGGGACCGAAGCGAGGTGGTCGTCGTCGACCATCACGCGCGGCGACCGTTCACCGTGCGCGGCCCCGATCCCTCGCTGGATGCGCTGCTGTCGTTCCTCCGCGGGCTGTCGATGCGTCAGTTCCGCGATGTGATCGACGCGCAGCCGGTCGCGGGCGAGAGGCGCCGATAGCCTGATCTCATTCAAACTCTGCGCGCGACTCGAAAGACCTCGGCGGATCGAGGGCTTTTCCTCTTGCGCGCTGCAGGGATGCACGCGCCCGGGCCGCACGGATGTCGGCCCGACCAACACGACCTCGAACCCGTCGCCTGGCCCGGCGATGGGGGCGGACGGAAGGGAACGCGCGATGCAACGGACTGCGTCGCGAGGCGATGTCACGCGGCGCATGGATGCGGATGCGTGGGCAGCGCCCTCCGACGAGGGTCTCCGGCCGGCCAGCCGGGGACTCTCGTCGAAGGTGATCGAGTGCGCAGTGAACGGCCGCGCGGGCAGGACGCCGTGCGACAGGGCAGCAGCATGCAGACGGCTTCGCACCAGAGCGGTGCGGCGTCGCCACCCAACTTCGAAACTCTCCGAGCGCCCGCGCGCTGCCTCTGCGCGGGCGCTTTTTCTTAAGACACGTATGATGGACGGCACGCGAGGAGCCACGCGCGTGGAGCGACACGCGAGGAGCCCCACGCGAGGAGCCCCACGCGTGGAGCGACACGCGAGGCGAGCTCCGCGCGCGTAGCCGCTCGCCCCGGCGCGATTCGCGGCGATTTGTCGACTCGGGCGAAAGACCCGCGTCGCGGCGGAGATTGCCTGAAGCGCGACGGCGAGGATGCCGTCTGCGTCCGAGAATCGGCGGTGCTGCGAGCTGTTGGCGGGCCACCTAATCCCCACCAGATGCTCGCCCCTCGCGGGGCGGCGACCTCACGGAGTGGAACTCATGATGATGGCATCGCCTGTGCAGGAGGCGTCGCGCGGCATGGACGACTCGCGACCCTCGGCAATCTCCGCGCGATTTCTGCGCGCCGAACTCATGAAGATGGGCGAATCGACGCCCCGCCCCTTGGCGTCCGGCGACGCCGACCTAGCATGGCCCCGCTTGGTCGAGCACGGAACCGCTCACAGCAACCCCTCAACGGAGCTCGTGGAAGAGCCGCGCGGTGTCGCGTTCGGTGAGGACGCCGCGCACCCGCCCGTCGACGCGACCGCCGCAGACGCTGGTGTGGACGAGGCGGCTCTGAAGTCACTCCGCTCCCGCATCGTGGGCGAGATGTACAAGTCGAGCTACCACCGTGTGTTCGCGTTCGCCCGCCGGCTCGTCTGCGACGAGGAGGCTGAGGAAATCGCCCACGAGACCTTCGTCCGCCTCCTGCGCGTGCGAAATCTCGAAAGGATGTCACTCAGCGTCGCTTATCTCTTACGAATCGCGGAGAACCTCGTGCGACGACGGCACGGGAGGGCTCAGCGGTACCGAGTCGTACTCGAACGCTCCGGCAGGATGGTGCCCGGAATCGAGATGCCAGACGAGCGCCCTGTTGTTGCCGGCGCGCGCGAGGCGGAGTGGTCGGTCGGTTGCACGCACAATCGTGCGAGCGAGTCCCAGCGATGGGATGCCGACCGCCTGGACTCGGTGCTGCGCCAGCTCACCCCGGCCGAGCAATCCGCGATTCGGCTGATCGTTTGCGAAGGCCTGGACTATCAAGCGGCAGCCCGTTCTCTCGGCGTTCCAGTCTCGACCATCAACAATTGGAAGCATCGTGCACTCACCAAACTCAAGCACCTCATCGAATGCGAGTCCCAGCGACCCGGAGGACGGGTCTCGCTGGCGGCTGGTTGATTCCGACCGCCACTTCGGCGATTCCCCCGACGTTTCGAACGCCGGCGGCGACTCGGAGCCGGAACTCGCATCGCTGCTGAACGAGGCCCTCGAAAGCAAGCGGGCCGCTCGTGAGCGACTGCTGCGGGCCATCCGCCTCCAGCATCCCGAGGCCGCCCGCATCGTGCCGACGCAGGTCCCCGTGACCGGCGCCGTCGAATGCGGGACCGCCCCGGCGCAGGAACCGCTCAGCGCCTTCATCCTCGCGAAGCTCTCGGAGTGCGGCAGCCCCCTCGCACTCTGAAGCGTCCGCGCGGGACCTCGCCCGGCGCAACACTGGACCCCTCCCGCACCCCGCCTCGCGCGGGGTGCGTTGTTTTTCGGTGCGCGCGCACCGCGCCGTCACGCTCTACCATCGGCGCCCCGATGTCCGCGTCCGCCGCACCGACCGACCGCCACCGCGCCGCCGTTCCGAACGATCCGATCGTCGGCATCGACCTCGGCACGACCAATTCGCTGGTGGCGTACTGCTTCGAGTCGGGTCCGCGCGTGCTCGGCGGCGGCAGCGGGGGAGCGATCGTCCCCTCGGTCGTGCGCTTCCATCCCGACGGCGTGGTGACGGTCGGCGACGCCCCGCGCCGCGGACGCGGCGCGTTCGCGTCGGAGACGGTCGCGAGCGCGAAGCGCCTCATGGGGCGTTCCGCGCGCGAGACCGCCGAGTTCGCGCGGGCGTTCTCGGTGCCCGTCGTCGAGGGGCCGCGCGGCATCGCCGCGTTCTCGATCGCGGGGCGCATCGTCACGCCGCACGAGGTCGCGGCCGAGGTGCTCCGCGAGCTGCGCGCCGTGGCCGAGGCCGATCTCGGCACCGCGGTGCGCCGCGCCGTCATCACCGTGCCCGCCTACTTCGACGACGCGCAGCGGCAGGCGACGCGCGACGCCGCGCGGCTCGCAGGCCTCGAGGCCGTGCGCATCGTCAACGAGCCGACCGCGGCCGCGCTTGCCTACGGGCTCGGGCAGAACCGGCGCGCGGAGCGCATCGCGGTCTACGACCTCGGCGGCGGGACCTTCGACGTCACCGTGCTCGACATCGTGCCCGGCGAGGACGCGGGCACGGGCGCCGACTGCTTCCAGGTGCTTGCGACCGCGGGCGACACCGCGCTCGGCGGCGATGACGTCGACCGCGCCATCGCGCGCCGCTGGATCGAGACCGATGCGTCGCTGCTCGGCGGCGACCACGACCGCGCGGCGCTCGTCGAGGCGGCCGAGCGCGCGAAGGTCGCGCTGTCGGAGTCGGACACGGTGCGCGTCGAGGCGGTCGTGTCGTCGGGCATCCGCGCGCTCACCCTCTCGCGTGCCGAGCTCGACGAGGTCTGCGCGCCGCTGGTCGCGCGCACGCTCGACGCCTGCGCCCGCGCGCTGCGCGACGCGCAGTCGACGGCGGCCGAGGTCGACCGGGTGGTGCTCGTGGGCGGCTCGACGCGGCTCGCGAGCGTGCGCGCGGCGGTGGCGCGCTTCTTCGCGAAGGAGCCCTACGCGGCGCTCGATCCCGACCGCGTCGTCGCGCTCGGCGCGGCGGTGCAGGCCGCGATCGTCGCGGGCGGGCGGCGCGACCTCCTGCTGCTCGACGTGATCCCGCTCTCGCTCGGCATCGAGACCGTCGGCGGCACGATGGCGAAGCTCATCATGCGCAACAGCCCGATGCCCGCGCGTGCGCACGAGAAGTTCTCGACATCGAAGGACGGACAGACCAGCGTGCGCATCCACGTGCTGCAGGGCGAGCGCGAGCTCGCGGAGCACTGCCGCTCGCTCGGCACCTTCGACCTGCGGGGCATCCCGCCGATGCCCGCGGGCATCCCGCAGATCGAGGTCGCGTTCACCGTCGACCAGAACGGCGTGCTCGCGGTCACCGCGGTCGAGAAGCGCAGCGCGCGCGAGGCGTCGATCCAGGTCGTGCCGAGCTACGGGCTCACCCACGACGAGGTCGAGCGCATCGAGCGCGAGAGCCTCGAGCACGCGCGCGCCGACATGACGATCCACCGCGTGATCGACCTGCGCGTGCATTCCGAGCTCGACCTCAAGTGGATCGGCGAGGCGCTCGCGCGCGTCCGAACGACGCTCGAGCCGGCGTACGTCGCGGAGCTCGAGCAGGCCATGGCCGATGTGCGCACCCGTTGCGAGGCGGCGGCCCGTGACCCGCGATCGGTCGAGCCGAACGCCTTCAACGCCGCCAAGCAGGCACTCGACCGGCTCTCGATGAAGGTCCACGAGACCGCGATCGCGGAAACGCTGCGTCGCTGATCGAGGCCGCGGTCGGGCGGGGGCGTCGTGCTCGGGCATTGGGCGGAACGGGGTCGCGTGGTAGCATCCATCCGTGGCCTCCGAACCGTTCGACCTCGACCGCACGACCACCGCGCTGCTGACGGGGCTGTTCGACCCCCGCAACGCGGCCGCGTGGGAGGCGTTCGACCGACGCTACCGGCCGATCCTGGTCGGCTTCGCCCGCAACTGCGGGGTCAAGGAGAACGAGGCCGCCGAAGTCGCGCAGGAGACCATCGTGCGATTCGTCGAGGAGTACCGCGCGGGCAAGTACGACCGCACGCGCGGCCGGCTCGGCGCGTGGCTCGTGACCATCGCGCGCTACCGGCTGCTCGACGCCCGGCGTCGCGAGGGCACCGCCCGCATCGCCCGCGGCGAGAGCGCGATGATCGACCTCGACGACGAGCGGTCGATGGGCGCCGCCTACGAGGCCGAGCGCCGCCACGCGGTGCTGCGCGAGGCGCTCGAGGAGCTGCGCACGCGCTCGCGCACCGACCCGAAGACGGTGCAGGCATTCGAGATGCTCGTCTATCACGGGCTCTCTCCGCAGGTGGTGGCCGAGCAGATGGGCATGTCGACGCACGATGTCTATCTCGCCAAGAGCCGGGTCGCCGCGAAGCTGCGCGAGATCGTGCTGCGGCTCGAGGCCGAGTACGAGGAGGCGCCCGGCGACTGGGATGCGGCGGGCGCGCGTCCTTCCGACGGGCTCCGCGGCTGATGTCGGGCGAGCCCTTGCAGTTCAGTGCGACCGGCGCCGGCTGCGGCGCGTTCACCCGCGACGACCTCGAGCTGGCGGCGATCGCGCGCGTCGATCCCGGCGCGCCGGTCGCGGCGGGGCTCGATGGACACCTCGCGGGCTGTCCGGTCTGCCGCGCGATCGTCGACCGCATCGCGGCGGACAACGTGTTCCTCGGCGAGCTCGCGCGTGCGGCGTCGCCGGACGTCCGCGGTGCCGCGCCTCACGACGGGACTCGCGCCGATGCTGGCCTCGGTCGCTCCGCCGCCGGCGGCGACGCTCCCACGGTCCGCGACGGATCGGATCCGATCCCCGGCTACCGCCTCGGCGAGGAGATCCACCGCGGCGCGCAGGGCGCCGTCTACCGCGCCGAGCAGCTCGCGACGCGCCGGACCTGCGCGGTCAAGATGCTCCTGCGCGGCCGCTTCGCGGGCGAGCGCGAGCGCATCCGCTTCGAGCGCGAGGTCGAGGTGGTGGCGCGGCTGCGTCATCCGTCGATCGTCACCCTCTACGAGAGCGGTGTCTCGCGCCAGGGCGAGCCGTGGTTCGCGATGGAGCTCGTCGACGGCCTCCGGCTCGACGAGTTCGTGCGGCGGAACGGCTGCGCGCCGCGCGCGGTCGCGGCGCTCCTCCGCCAGATCGCCGACGGCATCGCCTGCGCGCACCGCCGTGGCGTCATCCACCGCGACCTCAAGCCGGGCAACATCGTGGTCGACCACGATGGCGTGCCCCGCGTGCTCGACTTCGGGCTCGCGCGCTCCGACGCCGAGGGGCCGCCCGGCAGCGTCGCCGCGGGCACGACGATGGCGGGGGAGTTCCTCGGCACCTTCGCCTACGCGGCGCCCGAGCAGCTGGCGGGCGATCCCACCGCGATCGACTCGCGGTGCGACCTCTACGCGCTCGGCGTCGTCTTCTACGAGTGCCTTGCCGGCTGTCGGCCGTTCGAGGGCGCGCGGTCGATCGCCGAGCTGGTCGTGCAGAAGTCGGGCTCCGCGCCGGCGCGCCCGAGCGCGCTGAACCCTGCGGTCGACCGCGACCTCGACGTGATTGTGCTGCGGCTGCTCGCCGCCGACCCGGCGCGCCGCTACGACACCGCCGACGCGCTCGCCGAGGACCTCGCGCGATACCTCGACGGCCGCCCGATCCTCGCGCGCGAGGACAGCGTCGTCTACGTCGTCGGCAAGCAGCTCCGGCGCCACTGGATCGCGTCGGGCGCGGCGGCGGCGCTGCTCGTCACCATCGTCGCGTCGAGCGTCGCGCTCGCGTTCCTCTACGCGAACGCCGAGCGCGCGCGCCTGCGCAGCGAGCGCACGCTCGCGAGCTTCCGCGACGCGGTGGGCAGCGTGAGCCCCGAGTCGGCCGCGGGCGGCGCGGAGCTGTCGGTCGAGGAGTTCCTCGAGCTCATCGAGCGCAACGCCGGCGAGGAGCTCGCGGCCGAACCTGCGGTGCTCGCCGGCGTGCTCGACACCATCGGGATCGTGCACCTCGGCTTCGAGGACGCGGCGCGGGCGGAGCGATCCCTCGCCTCCGCGCTCTCGTCGCGCCGCGCGCTCCACGCCCGCGGCGAGTGCAGCGACGCCGAGCTCGGCGAGAGCCTCCACAACATGGGGCGCGTGCGCATCCTGCAGTCGGACCTCCGCGGGGCCGAGTCGTCGTACCGCGAGGCGATCGAGTGCCGCACCCGCGCCTACGGGACGCGCGACGTGCGCACGCTGCTCTCGTGGCGCCACCTCGCGAGCTGCCTGCGCCGGCAGGGGCGCCTCCCCGAGGCGACCTCGCTCTACAACTGGATCGAGCTCGAGGCCCGCGCGACCGAGGGCTATCCCGCGCTCGAGATGGCCGCGATCATCAATGGCCGCGCGTTCATCGATTCCGCCGAGGGCAACCTCGACCTGGCGCTGCAGGGCTACCGCGCGGCGCTCGACGCGATCCGCCCCGTGCTCGCGGCCGACGACTACCGCATCGGGCGCAGCCTGTTCAACATCGCCTCGATCGAGGCGCGGCTCGCGCGCAACGACGACGCGATCGCGCACGCGACCGAGGCGCTCGCGATCCTGCGGAAGCGCAAGGGTGGCGAAGCAGCGACGGTGCTCGAGGTCGAGCGGCTCCTCGCGCGCCTGCGCGGCGAACCGGCCGATCAGCCCTGACGGCCGATCAGCGCTGACGGCGACGGCCCGCGAGGCCGCCGAGCGCCAGCAGCGCGAACGCGCCGGGCGTGGGGACGCCGGAGACGCCCTGCACGAGCAGTTCGTAGTTGCCGAAGGAGCCGTCGGTGCTCCAGCCGTCGAGCAGGTAGCCGCCCGCAGGCTGCGACGCCGGACCGCCGATCACGCCCGGCTGCAGGAACGACTGGCTGAAGACGAACTCGCCGAGCGCGTTCACCGGCTGGCTTCCGAATCCGCTGATCGCGATGAGGTAGAGCCCGGGGCCCACCATCGCACCGGATCCATCGGTCGCCTGCGGTCCGAGCGCCGGCAGCGGGCTGCCCGCCGACTTGTCGTTGTTCGCAAGGACGGCCTTCGCCACCATGGTGCCGTTGAGCATGTCGATGCGGAACAGGAACATCATCGGGTCGAACCCCGGCGGGCCGCCGAAGGTCGAGGTCAGCGAGATGTTGAATCCCTGCGGGTCGCTCACGTTCAGCAGGAAGCAATCCTGGAAGTCGCCGGTCACGAAGCCCGGCCCGCCGAGCTTGCCCTTGATCGAGTTGAGCGAGCCCAAGGTGTCGATCACCTGCGCCGTGCCCACGGTCGAGCCGGCGTCGGTGGCGCCCTCGTCCCAGTCGGGACCAGCGAGTGCGGGCGCAGCGAGGGTCAGCGCGAAAACGGCAGAAGCGACGGCAAAGCCGCCACGAGGGCAACGGGTGTGGGCGTGCATGGGAAACCCGCGAGGGTGAGGGAGGGGAACAGGAGGGACGGGCGGAAGGGACAGGCAGAAAGTCGAGCCAGGCGCTCGTCGGCTTGGGACTCCGACGGCGTGGTCTGAACACACACGGTTTGAACAGACACGCACCTCCGCGTCGGCGCGCCGACCTCTGGACAGGTGGCGAAGCGGCGTGGATGCGGGCGGCACGAGGGAGCGCCGCCGTCCGAGTATGCCTCCGATTCCGAGGCGGGGAACCGAATCCCCCCGAGGTTTTCGCGAGTCGGGAATTCAGGGGAATCGGCTTCGGACGCGGGTGGAAAACTCCTACAATCCCCGACTTGCGCGCCACGCGGCGCGCCTCGCAGCGATCCGCTCCCGAACCGACACGGCCCACCGCGGTCCGTTCGGCTCCCCTCGGACGGTTTCGAAAGGACGGTAGAGGACTTCAATGTCTCAGGTTCTTCCCTCTGTCTCGGCCACGCAGGCCCTCCAGCCCGGCGCGCAGCCGGCCACGCCGCACAACTCGACGCTCGCCCGCGTGAAGGCCGGCATCGATCCGTGGACGATCGACGACGCCGCCGATCTCTACAACCTGCGGGGATGGGGCAAGGGCTTCTTCGAGATCTCGAAGAACGGCCAGGTCCTGGTGCGCCCGACGCGCACGCCGGGGCGCGAGGTCAACCTGTTCGAGGTCGTGAAGGGACTGCGTGAGCGCGGTCTCCGCACGCCCGTGCTGCTCCACTTCAGCGACCTCCTCCACCGCCGGCTCAAGGACCTCCACGAGGCCTTCGACACCGCGATCAAGGAGAACGGCTACAAGGGCAGCTACAACGCCGTCTACCCGATCAAGGTCAACCAGCAGCGCCGCGTGGTCGAGGAGATCCGCGAGTACGGCGCGCAGTACGGCTTCGGCCTCGAGGTCGGATCCAAGCCCGAGCTGCTCGCGGTGATGGGCATGACGAGCGACTCGCCCGAGCGCCTCATCATCTGCAACGGCTTCAAGGAAGACCGCTACATCGAGTTCGTGACGCTCGCCGCCAAGCTCGGCCGCACGATCATCCCCGTGATCGAGAACCTCGCCGAGCTTCGCCTGATCGTGAAGTACGCCGACAAGTACCAGATCCGACCGAAGATCGGCGTGCGCGTGAACCTCGCGACGCCGGGCGCGGGACGCTGGCGCCACAGCTCGGGTGTGAAGGCGAAGTTCGGCCTCTCGCTCACCGAGGTGCTCGAGGTCCTCGACTACCTGAAGAGCCGCGGCATGGAGGACTGCCTCCAGCTCCTGCACTGCCACATGGGCTCGCAGATCCACGACATCCGCCAGGTGAGCTCGGGCGTGAACGAGCTCGCGCGCATCTACACCGAGCTCGCCAAGATGGGAGCGGGCATGCGCTACCTCGACGTCGGCGGCGGCCTCGGCATCGACTACGACGGCAGCCAGACGAACTTCGAGTTCTCGACGAACTACACGCTGCAGGAGTACGCGGCGAACGTGGTCTACAAGATCATGTCGGTCTGCGACGAGGAGAATGTCGCCCACCCGACGATCGTGACCGAGTCCGGTCGCGCGATGGTGGCGCAGCAGAGCGTGCTCGTCTTCGACGTGCTCGGCGCGAACCGGCTCGACCGCTTCACGGTCCCGGCGTCGCTCGAGGCGGTCACCAAGGACGAGCACGGCGAGGTCCCGCGCCCGATCGTCGACCTCTTCGAGGCGTACAACACGATCACCGAGCGCCGCCTGCTCGAGTGCTACCACGACGCGCTCCAGTCGCGCGACGAGGCCATGAACCTCTTCTCGGTGGGCTACCTGAGCCTCGAGCACCGCGCGCTCGCCGAGCGGATGTTCTGGGCGACCTGCGCCAAGGTCCGCGACAAGGCCAAGGACATGCCCAGCATGCCCGAGGAGCTCGAGGACCTCGAGTCGAACACGACCGACACGTACTTCTGCAACCTCTCGATCTTCCAGTCGCTGCCGGACATCTGGGCCATCAACCAGCTGTTCCCGATCATGCCGATCCACCGCCTCGACGAGCGCCCGACGCGCAAGGCGACCGTGGCCGACATGACCTGCGACTCCGACGGCAAGATCGACCGCTTCGTCGACGACCACGACGTCAAGAAGTGGGTCGAGCTCCACGACATCAAGGATGGCGACGAGTACTTCCTCGGCGCGTTCCTCGTGGGCGCGTACCAGGAGACGCTCGGCGACCTCCACAACCTCTTCGGCGACACCCATGTCGCGCACATCCGCCTCGATGACAACGGCAACTGGTGGATCGACGAGATCGTCGAGGGCGACAGCGTGCGCGAGG
>JBMOGJ010000004.1:0-76759 GCA_049318425.1 Phycisphaerales bacterium
CGCGCACGCGCGTCGCGCGCACGATGTGGATCGCGTGGCGCACCACGTGCTCGGCGACGGGGATGTCGCGCACCAGCGCCTGCATCCGCACGATGTCCTCGGCGGTGAGCACCGGCGCCGGCTCCGAGAGCCCGGTCGAGGTGGTGCGCGAGACGATCTCGATCTCCTCGGCCTCGCTCGGGTAGTTCACGCGGATGTTCAGCATGAACCGGTCGAGCTGCGCCTCGGGCAGCGGGTAGGTGCCCTCCTGCTCGATCGGGTTCTGCGTGGCCAGCACGAAGAACGGGTTCGGCAGCCGGTACTGCACGCCGTTGGCGGTGACCTGCCGCTCCTGCATCGCCTCGAGCAGCGCCGCCTGCGTCTTGGGCGGCGTGCGGTTGATCTCGTCGGCGAGCACGATGTTGGCGAAGATCGGCCCCTTCACGAAGCGGAGGCCGCGCGTGCCGGTGACCTTGTCCTCCTGGATGACCTCCGTGCCGGTCATGTCGCTCGGCATCAGGTCGGGGGTGAACTGGATGCGGGAGAACTGCAGGCTGAGCGTCTTGGCCAGGCTCGACACCAGCAGGGTCTTGGCGAGGCCGGGCACGCCCTCGACGATCACATGGCCGCCGCACAGGATCGCCAGCAGGGCCTGGTCGACGACCTCGTCCTGGCCGACGATGGTGCGGTGGATCTCGGTGCGGAGCCGGTCGACCGAGCGGCGCACCTCTCCGACGGCGGCGACCGGGTCGGTCCAGCTCGGCGAGAAGGCGGGCGTGCTCGGCAGCCGCAACGAGGCGGACGCGTGCTGATCGTGTGCTTCGGGCATGGAAACTTCCTGTACCGCTCCGCGCCGCGAACGGTGCGCGCCGCCGAACCTGCGAGTATAGGGTTCAGCCCTCTCGGACCCGCCCCCGCACCATGCCCGAACTGCCCGAAGTCGAACATCTCCGCCGATCGCTCGAGCCCGCGCTGCTCGGCGCGCGATGGACCGCGGTCACGGTGCATCGCCGCAGCGTGGTCACCATCGTGGGTGAACCGCACGCGAAGGGTGCGCGCGCGACGACCCGTGGGCGCACCACGCTCGCCGATCTCGAGCGCGCGCTGCTGGTCGGCGACCGCGTGCGGGCGACCCACCGGCACGGCAAGCAGATGGCGATCGAGGGCGAGTCGGGACGTGTGCTCGTCGTCCAGCTCGGCATGACCGGCAGCATGACCATCGAGGGCGACACGCCGCCCACCGGCATGGACGCAAAGCACCGTCATGTGATCTGGGAGGTCGAGGCGGCCCGCCGACCTGGCCCGCGCGCGGCGCAGGCGTCGGTCGGTGCGCGCAACCGAGCAAAGGGGTCGGGCGCGGGCACCCACGCCGCGCGCGACTCCGCCCCGACGCCGTCCGCGCCGCCGGACATCGCCCGCGTCTCTTTCCGGGATCCCCGCCGATTCGGAGGCCTGACCGCCTACCCGACCATGGCCGACCTGCGGCGCGTCTGGTCGGAACTCGGTCCAGATGCCCTTGAGATCGAGTCATCAAGACTCCATGAAGGCCTCCGCAACCGTCGCCGACCCATCAAATCAGCCCTGCTGGACCAGTCCGTGATCGCCGGCGTGGGGAACATCTACGCCGATGAGAGTCTTTTTGCCTCATTCATACACCCGCTGCGCGAGGCGGCGAGCCTGAGCGCGACCGAGGTCGACCGCCTGGCGGCTGAGCTGCGCCGCATCCTGGGCCATGCCGTCCTCGCCGGCGGCTCGACCCTGCGCGACTACCGCGACGCCTACGGGCGCCCAGGCGACGCCGTCCAGACCCACGCGGTGTACGGCCATGCCGGCGAGCCCTGCCCGCGCTGCGGCGCCCCGCTCGAGGGCATCCGGCTGCAAGCCCGCGCGACGGTGTTCTGCCCGCGCTGTCAGGACTTATCCACACGGCGGACCACCCCTCGGGATAACACGGCGGCCCGCCCGGCGCGTCGCCGCTCATCACGCCCCTGAGCCGCGAATGGCGGAAGTCTCGGACGTGATTCGATGTGCGCTGTGTCAGGGTGGAGTGAAACCTCCCCAAGGAGAATTTCTCTTCTTACCCAGTAAAAGACCCTGTCCATCTGTGGAGAGCGGTGGCGGGTCACACGCAAACGCTGCATTCGCAATCACTTGCGCCAACGCTGCGCCGGTGGACTCCTGACAACTGCGTGTCGATTGCAGCCACCCGCGTCCGCCTGAACCTCGCCTGAACCTGTCAAGTGCGCATTCGGGGGGCAGTCGCACCAGCGGCACTGTCCGAAAGTCGCGCGCGGACGACACTCACCAACAGGATCTCCACATGCATATGCGGGTACCCGCGGCGTCGGGAATCGTCAGCGATCGGAGCGCTGGAGCAGATCCTGTTCGATCCGCCCGACCTCGGCCTGGAGCTTGCCGTCGGCGCCGGTCTTCTCCTCGATGGTCCGGACGGCGTGCATGACCGTGGTGTGGTCGCGGCCGCCGAAGTAGCCCCCGATCTCCTCGAGCGAGAAGCGGGTGTGCTTGCGGGCGAGGTACATGCACACCTGGCGGGGCATGGCGATCGACTTGTGGCGGCGCTTCGACAGGAGGTCGGTGAGCTTCACGTCGTAGAACCGCGTGACGCTCTCGATGATCGACTGCAGGCTGGGCGCGTTGCCGCTGCGCGACGCCGACTCGCCGTCGAGCGCCTGCTTGGCGAGCTCGAGGCTGATCGGCTGGCCGGACGCCATCGCGTAGCCACGGACGCGCGTGAGCGCACCCTCGAGCTCGCGGATGTTGGTGTCGACCTTGGCGGCGATGTACGACGGCACATCGTCGGGCAGCGTCATGCCGTGCAGCGCGGCCTTCGACTTGATGATCGAGACGCGCGTCTCGAAGCACGGGCGCTCGATGCGGGCGACCAGGCCGGCGGCGAAGCGGCTGGTGAGGCGCTCCTCGAGGTCCGGGATCTCGGTCGGCGCGGCGTCGGAGCTCAGGATGATCTGCTTCCCGAGCTGGTAGAGCGCGTTGAAGGTGTGGAAGAACTCCTCCTGCGTCTGCTCGTGCTTCGACAGGAAGTGGATGTCGTCGATCACCAGCACATCGGCCGTGCGGAAGCGGTTGCGGAAGTCGTTCATGCGGCCCGCGCGCACCGCCTCGTGGAACAGGTCCATGAACGCGTTGCACGAGATGTAGCAGAGCCGCAGGTTCGGCTGCGCCTTCAGCAGCTCCTGGCAGACCGCGTGCAGCAGGTGGGTCTTGCCGAGGCCGACGCCGCCGTGGATGAAGTACGGGTTGTAGGCCCTGCCCGGCTTGGCCGCGACCGCCTGCGCGGCGGCGTGCGCGAGCCGGTTGCCCGGGCCCACGATGAACGAGTCGAACGTGTAGTCCGGGCTGAGCAGCATCTGCTCGTCGAGCCACGCGGGGCGCTCGGGGGATTCGTCGCCGGACGGGGCGACCGCGGGTGCCTGCGCCTGCGCGCGCGCGTCGAACTTGGCGTCGTCGTCGGGGCTCACGAAGCGCACGACCAGCAGCCGGCCGGTGACGTTCTGCGCGGCCTCGGTGAAGGGACCGCCGCAGCAGCGCTGGAGGTACCGCAGCTGCACGGGCTCGCGCACGACCAGACGCAGCACGCCGTCGCGGATCTCCGAAGGCTCGATGTCGTCGAACCAGTGCCGGCAGATGTCGGCGTGGTTCTTCCTCAGGTCGTCGACAAGCGACTCCCGAAAGCCTGGTTCGATCCTCTGCATGCGGCCTCCGTCATTCACACACGCGAGGGCGCCGATGGATCCGCACCTCGGCGAGGCCGCGGCGGAGAAGCGAGAGCACCCTGAATGAATGTCGTTCGTGTCTGTCGTTCGAGCTTCAAGAGACCCGACGCGTCCCACCGCATCGGACCTCCCGACGGTGGCGGACCACCGTGGGGGCGCGGACGATAGGGACTCGGGCGCAGTGCGTCAACGGTCGCGCGCACATCCCGCGCCGCAGCGCGGAAACGCGGTTTTTCGCGCGTCGCGTCACTCGGTCGCCGTCGGAGTTTGCCCTTGACTTTCGGCGGACGGTTCGTTCGTGGCCGTGTCCACCGCCGCATCCGGAGCGCCGGCGGCCTTCGCGTTGCGCGCCGCCTCCGACTTGTCGGCGGACTCCTGCGCGGCCGCGACCTGCGCCTCGTAGCGCATGCGGTTGGTGCGGTGGTCCATCAGCAGGTGGATGCGCGCGGCGTCGGCGCCGGCGAGTTTCTCGATGCGCTCGCGTGCGTAGTGGATCGTGGTGCGGCGGGAGACGTGCACGAGCACGATCGCCTCGGCCTTCCACACGGGAAGCAGGCGGATGATGTCGTCGATGTGCAGGTGCATGCCCGTCCGCGCGCGGTCGTTGTGGTCGGGCTCGAAGAAGGTGCACTCGGCGATCACGATCTTCGCCTCGGCGAACTCGTCGCGCACGAGGTACTCGCCGGGGGCGGTGTCGCCGGTGTAGGCGACCAGCGGGATCTCCATCTGGCGCGTGATCTCGGTGCCGCGGGAACGCAGCTCGCGCAGCTTCTCCTGCGGGAGGTCGCGGAACTCCTCCTTGAGCTTGCTGCGGCGCTCGAGCACCGAGAAGCCGAGGCTGGGCACGGTGTGGCGCGTGGCGATCGCGCGCATCGAGATGTTGTTCTTGAGCTCGATCTCCTTCTCGGGCTCGAGCGCGACGATCTCGAAGGGGGTCTTCTGCCGCTCCAGCGGCTCCCACGCGCGCATCATGCCGCGCAGCGGCTGCTCGAGCTCGGGATGGCAGATGCAGCGGCCCACCGGCACGCGTGGCTTTCCGTCGGGTTTGCCGTCGGCCTTGCCATCGGCCTTGTCGGGCATGTGCGTCTCGCCGCCGATCTTCTGGAAGTAGCGCTGGCTGAACCAGTACGGCAATCCGCCGAGGTGGTCCATGTGCGCGTGCGAGAGCGCGATGGTCGGCACGCTGAGCACCGAACGGGTGCACTGGCCGATGTCGAACGCGACATCGAGCTCGGGAACCTGGATGACGGTCTGCTCGCCGGCGACGCTGATCCCCTGCACGCGATACGGAGGCAGGTACAGGAAGCCAAGTTGGCCCTCGCGGGCGGGGGGGCTGGGAAGCACGGACGGAACTCCTTCGTCAGCGCTTTCACGCGGACGGGGTGCGGATAAGAACGCGCAAGGTATGAAGCGCGGCGCACGCGGTCAACGGGACGGAGGGATGTTCCGACTGTTCCGTCTGTGCGGGCACCGCGGGTATCGGAACCGCGAACGACCCGCCGAGGTCCGAAGTGCGGGCCCCGTGTGGACGATGCACTGCGCATGGAAGACTCAGGCTTCAGGCCGACCAGCGCGAGGCGAGCGGGCGAGATGGAGCCCGGTGACCGCATGCTCCGGCTGGTCGAGGACCTCGACCGCAAGCTGCGCTCGCTGTGCGGCGCCATCGAGGCCCGCGACGCGGCCGACATCCGCCGCCTCGCCGAGGCGCTCGCCGATGCGGCGCGCGAGGACGCCGGCTGCGACCTCATCGGGCTCGAGGACGATGCCCTCGAGGACGAGTCGCTGCTCGACGAGATGGACATGTCGTCCGTCAGCGAGCGTGCGGAGGAACTCGTGTCGTTCTGCCGCGCGGCGATGGAGTCCTGCGAGCCGATGGACGGCTTCGAGCTGCCCGGTCACGACCACGACCACGACCAACTCCGTCGCGGACACGGCGACGACGAGGACCCCGACGCATGAATCCCGCGGCGCTGTCGGCGGACGCACGCCCCCGCGTGCCGCGCATCCTCGCTGTCGACGACAGCGAGCTGATGCACCGTCTGCTGCGCACCCGGCTCCAGCTCGAGCAGGTCGAGATCCACTGCGCCGTCACCGGCAACGAGGGCCTGCGCATGGCCGAGGAGCTGCAGCCCGAGGTGATGCTGCTCGACATCGACCTCGACGGCACGATGGACGGGTTCGAGGTGCTGCAGCGCCTGAAGGAGAACCCGCGCACGCGCGACATCGCGGTGATCTTCATCAGCGCCAGCTGCGAGACCATGGACCGCGTCCGCTGCCTCGACCTCGGGGCGGTGGACTTCATCCCCAAGCCGTTCGAGATGGCGGAGCTGAAGGCGCGCGTGCGCTCGGCGATCCGCGTGCAGCAGCTGCTGCGCATGCTCTCGCAGCGCGCGCAGCTCGACGGGCTCACCGCGCTGTGGAACCGCGCCTACTTCGACCAGCGGCTGGCCGCCGAGTTCGGCGAGGCGCGCCGGCACGCGAAGCCGCTCTCGCTCGTCCTCTGCGACATCGACCACTTCAAGGGCGTGAACGACCGTTTCGGGCATCCGTTCGGGGACGAGGTCCTCGCGCTCTTCGCGACCATCCTGTCGGGCGGGCGCGCGAGCGACGTGCCCTGCCGCTACGGCGGCGAGGAGTTCGGCGTGATCCTGCCGGCGACCGCGATCGGCGAGGCCGTCGAGGTGGCCGAGCGGTTCCGCCGCGCGTTCGAGGAGCACCAGTGGCGGCGGCATCCCGACCTCGTGCTCACCGCGAGCTTCGGCGTGGCCCAGATCGCCGGGCTCGCCCCCGATGCGAAGCCGGCCGACCTGCTCGCGAACGCCGACGCGGCGCTCTACGCGGCCAAGCGCGGCGGGCGCAACCGCGTCTCGAGTTCCGCGCTCCCGATGGCGGCGTGATCGTGTAACAATCACGGCGTGCCGAACCTCGTGGATCAAGCCATCTGCATCCGCCAGTGGGACTGGTCGGAGACCAGCCAGACCGTGAGCCTGTTCTGCCGCTCGCACGGGATGCTGCGTGGGCTCGCCAAGGGTTCGCGGCGCGAGCGGGGGAGCTTCTCGGGCGGCATCGCGCTGCTTGCGCGCGGCGAGGTGGTCGCGGTGGTGAAGCCGGACCGCGAACTGCAGACGCTCACGCAGTGGACGCTGCTGCAGATGTTCCGAAGGCCGCACGACGACCTCGAGGCGAACCTCTACGCGCTGTCGATGGCGGAGCTGGTCCAGCGCTTCCTGCCGCCGACGGTGCCGCACGAGCGGCTGTTCGACGCGCTGCTCGCGACGCTCGAGCGGCTCGAGGAGGGCGAGCGGCCCGCGCCCGAGTTCCTGCGGTTCTTCTTCGTGCTGCTGCGCGAGACCGGGCACGAGCCGCAGGTCGACGCGGCGTTCGGCGGCGAGCCGATCCCGGGGCAGTTCCTCGCGTTCGACGCCGAGGCGGGCGGCGTGGTCGACTTCCGCGCGCATCCGCGCGCCTGGCGCATGCGGCCGGAGACGGCGATGACGCTCGCGCACGTCGCACGCGGCGAGCCGCCCGAGCTGTGCGACCCCGACGCGGTGGACCGTGCGATCCGCCTGCTTATCGCCTACGCCCGCACGATCGTCAACGACGACCTCACGACGCTCGCGCTCGCGGTCGAACCCCGTTTCCGGAGACGCGCCGCGCGCGAGTAGCGCGTGCGAGATCCGCGCCGCGTGCGTCGATCCGCGTCGCGTGCGCGAACTCCGCTGAACAGGCGCCCGCCACGATCCGATGCAACGGGGACGGAATGCCCTCGTGGGCATGCCGCCGATACCGCATGCCGGCGTCCCCGCGGGGAACGACCGGTCCGCGTGCACGCAGGTCCGGATCACCCATGTCGCAGGCTTCCCTCGAGCGCGTCTTCTGTGCCCCCAATCTCCCGACGCTTCCCGTCGTGGCGATGCGCGTGCTCGAGCTGACCGCGAAGCCCGATGTGTCGCTGCGCGAGATCGCGGCGGTCATCGAGAACGACCCGGCGATCGCGTCGAAGGTCATCCGCACGGTGAACTCGAGCTTCTACGGGCTCACGCGGCGCTGCGGGTCGATCCAGCAGGCGCTCGCGTTCCTCGGCCTGCAGACGGTCAAGGCGCTGGTGCTCGGCTTCAGCCTCGCGCGCTCGATCGACGGCGGCGGCAGCGACGAGGTCAGCTTCGACTTCCTGAGCTACTGGCGGCGCTCGATCTACTCGGCGGCCGCCGCGCGCGAGATCGCGCTGCTGCATCGCCGCTGCGATCCCGACGAGGCGTTCATGGCGTCGCTCGTGCAGGACCTCGGCATGGTCGCGCTGTGGCGCGCCTACGGCGACCGCTATCTCCAGGCCATCGACCTCACCAAGGGCGACCACCGCCGGCTCTGCGCGATCGAGCAGCGCTCGTTCGAGACCGACCACGCGCTGGTCGGCGGCGAGATGGTGTCGCGCTGGCGCTTCCCCGACGAGATCGCGACGGCGGTGCGCTGCCACCACCGTTCGTTCGAGGCGGACCCGCAGGTCGCGGCGCTCGCGCGCACGATCGAGCTCGCCGGCACCGCCGCGGCCGTGCTCACGCAGCGGTCGGGCGAGACCGAGCTCGCGCGCTTCCGCCGCGACGGACAGGAGTGGTTCGACCTGCGGCCCGCGCCGCTCACGCTGCTGCTCCAGAAGATCGCCGACCGCGCCGACGAGCTCTCGCGCGCGTTCGGCCTCGACACCGGTGCGTCACCCGACGTCGACGCGATCCTCGACCGCGCGTCGCAGATCAAGCGCGAGCAGCGCCTGGTCGAGCCTGCCATCGAGGGCGACGTGTGCGACGTGGTGGACCATGGTTCCGTGTCGTTCTCGGAGATTCCCGACGCGCGGTCGTTCGGAAGCGACCTCGAGCGCGCGTTCATCGACCACGCGCGGCGCGCCGGCATCGGCGTGCTGCTGGTCGGAGTCGACCGCGCGCGCGCGGTGCAGGAAGGCTTCGGCGCGCGCGCGGTCGAGGCCGCGATGACGCACGCGGTCGCCAAGGTGCGCGAGCATGCGCCCGCAACGGCGCGCATCTACCGATTCGTCGGCGCCGAGCTCGCGGTCATCGTGCACGAGACCGAGATCGACGACCTCTGTCGCATCGCGGAGGCCGTGCGCCGCGCGATGGCGACGAATCCGGTGCCCTTCGAGCATGCGACGCAGCGGTCGTTCCCGGCGACGGTGTCGATCGGCGTGGCGATCTACGAGCCGACCGGCGAGATCCGCAGCGGCAGCGGCATCCAGACGCCCGACCAGCTGGTGAGCGCGGCGATGTTCGCGCTCGCCGCGGGACGGCGCAGCAGGAACCATGTGGTGGTGTTCCGCCGCGAGCTCGGCGTCGAGCAGTGATGCGGTCACTCGGCGTCGGTTTCGCCCGCGTCGTTCTCCGTCCCCGATGACGCGTCGGCGCCTTCGGCGGCGGGATCGGGCGCGACCACGATGCGCACCGTCGGCACGAGCGGATACGCCGCGACGCAGGTGCGGATGTCGGCCAGCGTGACGGCGGAGATGCGGTCGACCTCGGCCTCGAGCGGGATGTACTCGGCGCCGTAGCCCCACAGCGTGCCGAGCCGGAACATGCGGCCGTTGGGACGCTCGCCCGCTGCTGCGGCGCCGGTGGCGATGCGGCTGCGCGCGCGCAGGAGGTCGTCCTCGGTCAGCGAGTCGACGACGGCCGCGAGCTCGCGGCGGAGGATCGACTCGATCTCGCCGACCTTGTCGGGATCGCACACGGCGAAGAGCGTGATGTCGCCCGCGCCGTCATGGCCGTCGTAGCTGGCGCTCGCCTCCTCGGCGATGCCCGGCTCGACGAGCGCCCAGTGCAGGCGCGAACCATCGCCGCCGCCGAGCACGTGCATGAGGATGCCCGCGGCGTAGCGCAGCTCGTGCTGGATCGAGGGCCCCGGCATCGACAGCAGCACGTACGCGCGCGCGGTGTTGCGGAGCGTGAGCGTGGTGTCGGCGTGGCCGGGCGTCCACTCGGTGTAGGTGCGCGTGGGGGCCGCGGGCTTCCAGTGCCCGCAGAGGCGCTCGGCGTCGCGCACGAGCGCGTCGAAGTCGAGGTTGCCGGCGGCGACGAGCACGGCGTTGTCGGGCGTGTAGCGCGCGTCGAAGTACGAGGCCATCTGCTCGCGCGTGAGCGCGCCGACCGATTCCTTGGTGCCGAGCACGCGGTGCGAGAGCCCGTGGCCGGCGTAGAGGTGCTCCATCATCGCCTCGTAGCCGACCCAGAAGGGCTGGTCGGCGTACATCGCGATCTCCTCGAGGATCACGCCCTTCTCCTCGTCGAAGTCGGCGGGGCGGAGCGAGGGACGCAGGATGTCGGCGAGGATCTCGAGCGCCTCGTGCGTGCGGTCGGGCAGCACGTGCGCGTGGTACGCGGTGAGCTCGCCGGTGGTGAAGGCGTTCTGCGCGGCGCCGAGTTCGTCGAAGTCGCGGTTCACATCCTCGGCGCGGCGCTTCTCGCTGCCCTTGAACATCATGTGCTCGAGGAAGTGCGAGACGCCCATAAGTTCGGTCGGCTCGTCGCGCGCGCCCGTCTTCACGAAGAACCCGATCGCCGAGGTGTGCGCGGTCGGGTCGACCTCGGCCTGGATCTCGAGCCCGTTGGGCAACCGCGCGGTGCGGTGGCGGACGAGGGGATTCGCGGGCTCCTGAGCGGGCGCGCTCGCGTGGCCCTGAGCGGGCGCGCTCGTGTGGCCCTGAGCGGGCGCGCTCGTGTGGCCCTGAGCGGGAGCGCTCGTGTGGCCTTGCGCGGGTGCGCTCGCGTGGCTTTGAGCGAGCGCACTCGCGGGAGAATTCGGACTCGAGGCGTTCTTCATCGGGCAGGGAGTCTATCGGCGCGCTCCTTTTCCTACACTGCGCTTTCCATGGTTTCGCAGCAGCCGGAAGACCGATCGAACGCCCCGCAGTCCGCTCCGCAGCCTCCGCTGCAGTCGGCGGAGGCGCTCGCGCGGACGCTGGCGCGGCATCCGCGGCCGCTCGGTGGCGACACGCAGCGCGCGGCGAGCGCCGCGGCCAAGCTCGACCTCACCGCGCACGTGCTCAACAACCGCGAGGCGCCGGTCAACCACCTGCGCATCCAGCGCAAGCCCGACTGGCTGCGCGCGCGCGTGCCCGGCGGCGAGGGCTACGAGCGCCTGAAGTCGATCATCGACGAGCACAAGCTGCACACCGTCTGCCAGGAGGCCTCGTGCCCGAACATGGGCGAGTGCTGGGGCCGCGGGACCGCGACGATCATGATCCTCGGCGACACCTGCACGCGCGCCTGCGGGTTCTGCAACATCAAGACCGGCAAGCCGCCGGTGCTCGACCTCGACGAGCCGCGCCGCGTGGCCGAGTCGCTGAAGCTCATGAAGCTCAAGCACGTCGTGATCACCAGCGTGAACCGCGACGAGCTCGCCGACGGCGGCGCCGCGATCTGGGCCGAGACGGTGAACCGCGTGCACGACGCGTGCCCCGACATGTCGGTCGAGATCCTGGTGGGCGACTTCCAGGGCGACGAGAAGGCGATCCAGGTGGTGTGCGACGCGCGTCCCGAGATCATCTCCCACAACATGGAGACGGTGAAGCGCATGCACCCCGCGGTGCGGCCGCAGGCGAAGTACGAGCGCTCGCTCGCGGTGCTGCGGCAGTTCAAGCAGAGCGGGCTCGTGACCAAGACCGGCATCATGGCCGGCATCGGCGAGCACGACGACGAGGTGCTCGAGCTCCTCGACGATGTCCGCGCGGCGAGCGATGCCGACATCATCACCATCGGCCAGTACCTGCAGCCGACGCGCAACCACCTGCCGATCGACCGCTGGGTGCATCCCGACCAGTTCGCGATGTTCCGCCGCGAGGCGCTGGCGCGCGGATTCAAGGTGTGCGAGAGCGGACCGCTGGTGCGCTCGAGCTACCACGCCGAGGAGCAGGCCGAGATGCTGTCGGGCGCCGCGCGCGAGACGCACGAGTCGATGCGCGCGCTGCTGTCGCAGGGGCGCACGGCGCGTCAGTGACCGGAGCCTGCGGCCGGTTCCGCGGCCTTCTCGGCTTCGGGAGCGGCGGCCGCGGCCGCGGCGGGCTTGATCGTGATCGGTCCGACCAGCGGGGTCTTCGTGGACTTCTGCGCGAGCCACCACGCGACGGGCGTCCAGAGCACGAGCGTGACCGCGGCGATGCCCACGATGGTGCGCGCACTGGCGGGCATGAAGCGCGCCGGTGCGGCGAGTGCGCGCAGCGGGAGCGCGAGCAGGGTGGCGATGGCGGCCTTCGCGGTCGCGGTGGTCGCGGCGAGCGGATTGGGGCGCGGGGCTGAGGGCGCTGTGGTTGCGGGCGTGGGCTGGGCCGTGCTGTTTGCTGTGCTGCCTGCCGTGTTGCTCGCCATGGGGCTCGCCGTCGTGTTCGGCGTGGAGTTCGGTGCGGGTTGCGATGCGTTCGTCGTGGCGCTTGCGGGCGTCGTGGCCTGCGTTGCGGAGGACGGGGCTGCGGCTGTCGAAACCGCGGCGGCCGTCGCAACGATTGCTGCAGCCGGCGCGCCTGCGTGGATCGAACCCGTCGTCGCTGCGCCGTGCGCATCCGAGGTGGATGCGTGCGCCGCGGCACTGGTCGGGGCGTCGGTGCCGGTGTTCTTGGCGGCGACCGTCGGAGCCGCCGCAGCCTCGCGCCGCTCGCGGTCGTCGCGCGGGATGTCGGGGCTGAGCTCGCGCGCGGCACCTTCGAAGTTCGGCAGCGGATTCGTCACGGCGAACGACGGCCGCTCGACGCGGCTGGTGCCGAACGCCTCGATGAGCGCGCGGTTGATCTCCTCTTCCTGGCCGGTGAGGGCGCGCTCGTCGAACACCGATCGCAGCGCGGTGTCGATGTCGCCGTTCGATCCGCGGAGCAGCGCGTCGGCGTCGTCGGCGAGGGCGGCATCGATCTCGCGGAGCAGCGGATCGACGGGCTCCTGCTCGAGTGCGTCGCGCAGGAGGTCGGCGCTCGGGACCGCGCTCGGGGCTGAGATCGGTTCGGGGTTCGCGCCCGTGGTCGGCTCGGCGAGCTGGTCGGCGGCGTGCTCGAACGACGGATTTTCCGCTGCGGCCGGTGCGCCTTCCGTCGCCTCGGCAGGCGCGCCTCCGCCATTGAGCAGCGCCTGGATCTGCTTCTCGAGATCGGAGAAGTCGTCGGACGCCGCTGGTGCCGCGGGTGCGGCGCTGTCGGCCACCGTGTTCATGGCCTCGACATCGGCGAGCGCGTTGGCGACGATCTTGTCGACATCGATCTCGAAGGCGGCGTTGCCAGCGGCCTCCGGCTCACGCGCGGCATCGCCGGCCGGCGCCGAAGGGGCGATGGGCTGCGGGTGGCCTGCGGTGTCCGGATGCGAGGACTGCATGGGGTCGTTATCGGCAGGCAATGGGCCGAACTCGACGGTTTTCGCGGGGCGTGCCGCGAAACGGGCGTCGACCCGCCGGAACCGCGCGGAACGCCGCCCACCGCGACCCGCAGGGCCGCGCGCGCCCGCGCGAACGCGCCATTTCCGCCGCTCCACGCGACTGGCGGCCTGCGGTCGGGTGGGTCACAATCCCGCGCCATGAGCCTCTCGCCGACGACCTCGCCGATCGCGTCCATCTGCATCCTCGGACTCGCCGCATCGCTGGCGGGCGCCACGACGCCGGCGATGGCGGGTGCGGTCACCCGCGGCGCGGACGCGACCAGCCGCACCGCCGACGACGCCTTCGGACCCGCGATCGAGCAGGCGCTCGTCAAGGCAGGCGCGAACCGCGGCGAGATCGAGCGCTTCCTCAAGCGGTTCGAGGAGTCGGGCGACGCGCAGAAGCGCGATGCCGCGCGCTGGCTGGTCGCGAACATGGATGGCCACGGCTTCGCGCTCACCGAGCTCACCACCACCGACGGCACGCGCCTCCCGTTCGACGCGCTCGACTACACGTCGCTCGGCGAGGCGAAGGCCGCGCTCGACGCGCTCGAGGCGAAGCATCCGGGCTGCGATTTCCGCAAGATCCGCTTCGACAGCGATCTCGAGCACGCGAGCGCGGACTTCCTCGCGGCGCATCTCGACGAGGCCTTCGACGCGTGGCGCACGCTGCCGTGGGCGAAGTCGATCCGCTACGAGGTGTTCCGCGAGTTCATCCTGCCGTACCGCGGCAGCAACGAGCCGCTCGGCCTCTGGCGCACGCCGGCGCGCGCGCGCCTCGCCGAGATTTGCCGGGAGAACGCGGCGGAGACCGATGTGCGCGCGTTCGGCGAGAAGGTCCGCGCGGTCGTGCATCCGTGGACGGGCTTCACCGACCTGTTCTACCTGCATCCGACCGACCAGAGCTACGCCGAGATGTGCGAGCGCCGGCTCGGCCGCTGCGAGGACATCACCAACATGATCTCCTTCGGCATGCGCTCGGTGGCGGCGATGTGCGCGAGCGACTACACGCCGTGGTGGGCCGCGAGCGACAACAACCACGCGTGGGAGGTCGTGCTCGACGCGAACGGACAGGGACGCGCCGGCCTCGCCGGGCGCGCGGCGAAGGTCTACCGCAAGACCTTCGCGCACCAGCCCGACAGCCTCGCGGCGATCAAGCGCGAGGACGAGAAGGTCCCGCGCTGGCTCTCGAGCTCGCACTACATCGACGTGACCGCGCAGTACCAGCCGAGCAGCGATGTGGTCGTCGAGCTCGCGAAGGTCCCCGACGGCCATCGCTTCGCCTACCTCGCCGTGTTCAACGGCGGCGGCTGGAAGCCGATCCACTGGGGCCGCATCGAGGGCGCGCGCGCGACCTTCACCGCGATGGGCCGCAACATCGCGTACCTGCCGATGGTGCACATCGACGGGCGCGACGAGCCCGCGGGCGCGCCGTTCGTGCTCGACGTCGACGGCGTCGTGCATCCGCTCGCCGCGTCCGGCGCCGCGCACGCGAGCCTGGTGGCGACCACCACCAAGCCCGACATCACCGATCCCGACACCGGCGTGATCAAGGCGCGCACCGTGGTGAAGCCCGACGCGGCGTTCGAGCTGTTCGTCTGGCGCGACGGCGGCTGGAAGTCGGCGGGCCGCATCGAGCGTGGCGTCGATGCGCGCACCTTCGACGGGCTCGCGGTCGACGGCCTCTACTGGCTGGTCGAGGACGGCTCGGAGCGGCTCGAGCGCATCTTCACCGTCGACTCGGGCAAGCAGGTCTTCTGGTGAACGTGGGGCGTCCGCGCGAGGCCGTCGCCGAGTCCGCCCGCAGGACCGTCGCGCACGTCATCGTGAACGTCGACGACCTCGGGCTGCATCCCGCGGTGCGCCGCGCCGTCGAGGAATGCGCCGCGCTCGGCACCGTGACCAGCGCCAGCGTGCTTGCGAACGGACCCGACCAGGACGCCTTGCGCCCGTATCCCGGCGTCTCGCTCGGCGCGCACCTCAACATCCTGCGCGGTGCGCCGCTGTCGCCGGTGGCGGAGGTGCGCTCGCTGGTCGGTCCCGACGGCCTGTTTCTCGGCAGTTTCACGCGCCTCGCCGCGCGCGTGCTGCGCCGCGCGGTCGATCCCGCCGAGGTCCGGCTCGAGTGGTCGCGCCAGGTCGCGCACCTGCGGGCGCGCGGGCTCGCGCTGTCGCACCTCGACGGCGAGAAGCACACGCACTGCCTGCCCGGGCTCTTCGCGATCGCCTGCGATGTCGCGCGCGAGCACGGCATCGGGTGGGTGCGCCGCAGCGACGAGCGCTACGGCAACCGCGCGTTCGGTGCGCCGTCGCTGCGCCGCGCGCTGCTGCGCGCGCTGTCCGCGCGCGCGCAGACGGGACCGGCGGTCCGCACCACCGACGCCGTGTGGGGCATCGCCGAGCAGGGCGCGCGGTTCACGCCCGAGGCGTGCGCGCGCGCGCTCGCCGGGCTCGGTGGCGGCGCGTCCGGCGCGCCGCGCGTGATCGAGGTCGTGTGCCATCCGGGCCGTGAGATCGACGGCGATCCCGCGCTGCCTGCGTCGTTCGGTAGGATGCGCGTCCACCGGCTGTGGGCGCCTGAGTTCGCGAGCCTCGCGTCCGGCGGATGGCGGGACGCCGCAGCCGCGAACGGCTGGCGCCTCACCGGATTCGACAGGCTGTGAACCCACCGATGCCGAACCCACCGATGTTGAAGCCACGAACACCGCACTCCGACGAACCGGTCGAGATCTCCGTCGTGGCCCCGATGTACAACGAGGAGGGCTGCGTCGACGAGTTCCTGCGCCGCACCGATGCGGCGCTGCGCGCGACCGGCCTCACCCACGAGATCGTGGTCGTGTCCGACGGCTCGACCGACGGCACCGAGCGCAAGCTGCGCGAGGGCGCGGCGCTGTATCCGTCGCTGCACGCGGTCTTCCTCGCGCGGAACGTGGGGCAGTGCAGCGCGCTCTACGCGGGCATCCAGTCGACGCGCGGACGCGTGGTGGTGGTCACCGACGGCGACCTGCAGCACCGGCCCGAGGACATCATCGTCCTCTACACCAAGCTGCGCGAGGGCTACACGCTGGTGTCGGGCAACCGCAAGGGCCGCAAGGAGGCGCTGATCAGCAAGCGCATCCCGAGCCGCATCGCCAACTGGCTGCTGCGCCGGGTGAGCGGTTGCGACGTGAAGGACATGGGCGGCTTCAAGGCGCTCGACGGCGCGGTCGCGCGCGCGCTGCGCCTGCGTCCGGGACACCACCGGCTGCTGCCCGCGCTGGTCCACATGCGCGGCGGATCGACCGCGCAGCTCTGGATCGAGCACCAGGAGCGCTTCGCCGGCAAGAGCCACTACGGCATCGGCCGCACCTTCGACGTGATCTTCGACATCCTGATGCTCGGGTTCCAGTCGAGCTTCAAGGCGCGTCCGCTCTACCTCTTCGGGCGGATCGGCGTGATGCTGCTGCTCGTCGACTGCGTGGTGATGCCCTGGCTGCTGTGGGAGAAGTTCGCGCACGGCGTCGACATGGGCACGCGCCCGCCGTTCCTGGTGGCGATCATGTTCTTCCTGTCGGCGCTGTTCTTCCTCGCGATGGGCTTCGTGCTCGAGCTGCTCACCGACGCGAACAACGCGATCGGCGGCGTGAAGCCGTACGTGGTGCGCGACGAGATCGGCGCAGGCACCGCGCCGCGCGGCGGGGCGTGACGGCCGCCATGCGGTCCTGAACGGCGCGTCCCCGTGCATGCGCGCCTGCGCGCGCGTCGCCTCCGTACACTGCGCGCCACCATGCGCACCGCCGGATCATCGAGGCACCGACCGCACCGGAGCCGCACCGCACCCGCGAGGATCGCGACGATCGCGGCGGCGGTGTCGTCGCTCGCGCTCCTCACCGGCTGCATCGCAGGCCGCAGCTCGGCGCCGCGCGTCGGCAAGGCCGTGACCCAGTCGACCGACTTCAGTCGCGCGGCCGTGCTCGAGAAGATCGACGCCGACCAGCTCGACCGGCTCACCAACGCCTACGCCGACCGCTACCGCACGCTGATGGAGGACGCGGTCAACGACATCGTGCGCGACAATCCGAGCGCCCGCCAGCGCGCGATCGCGCAGCGCATGCTCGTCGAGAGCACCAGCAGCGTCTACGACATCGCGACCAGCGGCGATCCGTTCAACCAGGTGCTCGACCTCACCGTCGTCGTGACGCTCACGAGCCAGGTGTGGATCGACAACGACCGCGCCGAGCGCGAGTTCGGCCATGAGCGCGCCGCGCACCTCATCGGCGCGCTGCGACAGGCGCGCGAGGAGATCTGGGATGTCGCGGCGCGCGTGTTCCTTCCCGACCAGCTCGCGGCGCTCGACTTCCTGATCGACCGCTGGCGCAAGGAGAACCGCGGCGTCGACGACGTGTACTGGGTGCGCTTCGACGATTTCGGCGAGGGCCGCGGCGACGGTCTCGTCGCCGAGGTGCAGGGGAGCGGCGGCCTCTTCGAGCCGATCGGCAAGGCGATCGACCAGGCGAAGAGCTACGAGCGGCTCGTCGAGCGCATGTTCTACCTCGCGAAGCGCGGGCCGACGCTCGCGGGCTGGCAGTCGCAGGCCGTGATCGACGAGCTCATCGCGAAGGAGGAGGTCGGCCGCGCGCTGGCGAACCTCGACGGCGTGTCGAAGTCGGTCGACGAACTGTCGAAGACCGCGACCCGGCTGACCACCGACATCCCCGAGCTCATCGCGCGCGAGCGCGAGGCGATCTTCGTCGAGCTCGAGCGCCGGCAGGAGGATGTCGACGGCACGATCGGCCTCGTGAGCGCGCTCGTCGAGCGGACCGCGCCGGTGGTGGGCGACGTCAACCGCCTCGCCGAGACCTCCGAGCGCATGCTCAACAAGGTCGCCGAGCTGAAGGGACCGCCCGCGCCGCCCGATCCCGACGCGCCGCCCGCGAAGCCGTTCGACATCGCCGACTACGAGCGCGTGCTGGTGCAGGCGTCGACCGCGCTGCGCGAGGCCAACGCGCTCGCCGAGAAGGGCGAGTCGCTCGCGGGTTCCGCGTCGGTGAAGGGGCTGATCGAGGAAGTCACCGCGGCGACGCAGGAGCGCATCGATGGCGTCGAGCGCGCGGCGTCGCGCCTGATCTGGCAGGCGGGCCTCATGCTCGCGGGCGTCGTGGCCTTCGCGTTCGGACTCGCCGTGGTCACCCGCAGGTTCGCGGCGCCGACGACCGCCGCTGGAGGAAACCGCCGATGAATGGCAACGACGGACTCTCACGCCGCGCCGCGCTCGTGGCGATCGCCGCACCCGCCGCGATGATCGCGCTCTCGGGCCGCGTCGCGCGCGCGCAGGAGGCGGTGCCGCCGACCACGCCGCCGGCCACACCGCCCACCACGCCGGAGCCCCTCGACGTCGACCGCACGCCGTACCCCGCGTTCGTCGCGGACGAGTCGATCACGGGCACGGTGCGCTGCGTCGGCAGCTCGTCGGTGGGCCTCGTGCTCAACGCGATGCGGCCGGGGTTCCGCGAGGACCAGCCGTCGATCACCATCGAGGTCGTGTCGTCGGGCTCGGGCACCGCTCCGAAGGCCCTCGCCTCGGGCGAGGCCGACATCGCCCCGATGAGCCGCGCGATGCGGCCCGCCGAGATCGCGGAGATCGAGAAGGCGCGCAAGGGCACCGTCGACTTCGTCGACCTCGCGATCGATGCCATCGCCATCGGCGTGCACACGCGCAATCCGCTGCGCACCATCACGCTCAAGGACCTCGACCGCGTCTTCGGCCGCGAGCGTCGCCGTGGCGGCGCGCCCGCGCTGAAGTGGTCCGACATCGGCGTGCGCGACGGCGTGCTCGACGACCGCACCATCACGCTCTTCGGCATGGGCTCGGGCTCGGGCTCGAACGGACTCGTGCAGGAGGTCGTGCTCCAGGGTGGACCGTTCCGCACCGTGGTGAACTCGGAACCGGTCTCGTCGAGCGTGATCCAGGCGATCGCGACCGACCCGGAGTCGATGGGGTACTGCAGCGTCGTGTTCGAATCCGCGCGCGTGCGCCAGCTGTCGGTCGAGGCGCTCGACGGCAGCGGATTCGTCGCGCCCACCGAGGAGGCGATCCGCTCGGGCCGCTATCCGCTCGCCCGCGCGCTGCGGCTGTACTTCGTGCGCGAATCGCTCGAGCGAAAGCCGGCGATCCGCAAGCTGCTGCAGTTCGCGGTGTCGCAGGACGGCCAGGAGATCGTCGGGCTCGGCGGGCAGAAGACGCTGTCGCCCGCCGCGGCGCGCGCGTGCTTCGCGAAGGTGCAGTGAGGCGAGCGGTGAGCCGATCGGGTTGATTCGCGCCGCGGTTCGATCGCTTCACGCGGCGCGTGGACCGCTCAGCGCTTCGCGTCACCCACCGGCAACTCGATGGTGCGCTCATGCACCACGCGCCCCGAGGAGGTCGTGAACCGCGCGCTGAGCGACGCGGTGCCGGCCACCTCGCGCGCCTCGATCACCAGGAACGAGTTCGGCGTGCCCGAGTCGAACACGACCTCCGGTCCCGTGACCGCGGCATCGGCGTGCACGCGCGCATGCAGCGGGCTGGTGACGAACTCGACCAGGTCGACGCCCGCGAGCGCCGCGGTCGGATGCACCAGCACGCGCGAGCGGTGCACATCGCCCGACACGAGCACGACGTCGGTCGCGCCGGTCTCGCGCACCATGCGCTGGAAGCGCTCGAACTCATGCGGATACGCGCCCCAGCAATCGCTCTTGAGCGCGCGCACGCGGTTGTTCCACACCATGCTGCTCGCGACGACCTTGAAAGGCGCCGTGCTCGCGCGCATGCCCGCCTCGAGCCAGCGCCACTGCGACTCGCCCAGCAGCGACGGCAGCTTCGGGTCGTCGCGCGACGGCTCGGTGCGCGCGAACCAGCGCGTGTCGAGCACGAAGACCTCGACCGGGCCCGAGCGGAACGAGGTGTACAGGCCGCCGCCCTTTCCGTCGCCGACGTCCCCCGCGCCGCCGAGCGGCCGGTACTCGAGGAACGCACGGCGGCTGTTCTCGCGCTGCGGCAGCCGTCCGTCGGTGTCGTTGAGGCCGAAGTCGTGGTCGTCCCAGACGGCGACCAGCGGCAGCATGCCGGTCAGCGCCTCGAAGGCGTCGGCCGATGCGAACGCGCGATGCCGGGCGCGCTGCGTCGCGAGCGAGGTCGAGTCGATGTACGGCGTGTCGCCGATCAGCACGAGCGCGTCGGGCGCCTCGCGTGCGATGCGCCGCCACACCTGCGCGGTGGATTCATCGATGTCGGCGCAGGATCCGAAGGCGATGCGCGTGCGCGCCGCCGCGTCGCTCCAGGTCGTGAACGATCCGCCCGCGAGGCGCTCGCCGTCGATCACGCGCCGGATCTCGTAGCGCACCAGCTCTCCCTGCGGCAGACCCGCGAGCCGGAAGCGCACCGTCGCATCGCGCTCGGCGTCGGGCGCCGCGGTCGACTCGATCAGCGCGCCCGACTCGAGCTCCGCCACGCAGCGCAGCGCGGCGCCGGCCGCGGTGGTCGCCGCCGACACGCCGGCGCGCATCCACACGGTGGCCTCGACGTCGTCGCCCGCGCCATCCGCGGCCTTGGCATCCCGCACCGCACCAGGATCACCCGCGCCCCGACCCTGCACGAACACCGCGGGACCGCAGTCGAGCACCGCATGCGCGGGCCGCAGCACCAGCGAGATGTCGTCGGCGTAGCCGTCGCAGAGTCCCTCGGAACGCTCGAAACGCAGCGTGATCTCCGCCACCCGCGCGCCCGCAGGCACGACGCCTCCGGTCACGCGGCGCAGGAACCCCGTGGGCGCATCGCCACCGAACGCAGAGGCACGGTCATCGACCGACGCGCCATCGAGCGACGCCGCGCCCACGATGCCGCCGCGCTCGTCGATCCACGCAAGCTCGACCCACGCGAGGTCGCGGTGCTGCGCGAAGCCGCCGAGCCACGCACCGAGCTCGAACGGCACCGCCGCGGCGTCGATGTCGCGCGCGATCGCCGTGAGGTCGATGCGCTGCGCGATGCGCGACTCGCCCGCACCGCCGCCGAAGAAGAACGCCCGCCCGCGCGTCAGCGATCCCGGCGTCGCGGCGTCGGGGAAGTCCGCATGCGCGCCGTAGGCGAGCGTCGACGCCGATCCCCAGTCGCGCCAGCCCGCCACACCGCGGTTGCCCTCGGGCTTCTCCGCCGGCGAGGCGAGTTCGGCGTCGCCGTTCACCACGAGGTTGCGGCCGTAGAGCGATTGTGGCGGCGCGAGCCGCGCGAGCCCCACCGCGCACGAATCGAGGTCCCATGCGGGATCGAGCGCGATCCCGAGGTGCGCGAACGCCGTCGCCACCACATCGGTCTGGTTCACCGTGCCGCGCAGCCGCCCGCGCACCGCCGCATCGCCCGACACGATGAACGGGGTCTCGCGGTGCTCCGCGATGTCGCGGCCGTGGTTCAGGTCGATGGTGCCGCCGTGATCGGTGACGAGCACGACGATCCAGTCCTCTCGGTCGATGCCCGGACGCGCTGCGATCGCCTCGACGGCGCTGCCGACGATCGCATCCGCCGCACCGATCGCCGCGAGGTACTGCGGCGACGCGCGGTGAAACCCGACGGTGTGCCCCGTCTCGTCGACATTTCCCACATACAGGAACGCGAGGTCGAGCTCCGCATCCGACCGCAGCGCCTCGACGGCCGCCTCGGTCTGCGGCGCGTCGTTCTTCGTGTCCTGGTACGAGACGCGCACGTCGATCGGATCCTTCGCGAGGATGCGCTCGCCGATCGGCCCCCAGTTGCCGAAGTACGCGGTGCGGATCGCCGGCCTCGCGCGCTTCGCCAGCGTGAACAGCGAGGGAAACCGCTCGTAGTCGGTGATGAGGAAGCGGTTGTCGGTGGACCGGTGCTTGTCCGGCCACACGCCGCACAGCACCGTCGACCAGCCGGGACCCGACACGGTGTGCTGCGAGGTCGACGCCTCGAGCGTCACGCAACCATCGGCGATGAGCGCGTCGATCGCGGGCGTGTCGGCGGCCATGAGAGCATCGGGCCGAAGGCCGTCGATGCCGATCACGAGCACCTTCGGCTCGCGCGCGCTCGTCGCCACCGACTGCATCGCGCGCGCCTCCGCCGCGACCACCGAAACGAGGGACACGAATGCCGCGGCAACTGCAGGAATCATGCGCGGCAGCGTAGCGCGCGCTTCGAAATCCGCGCCCGCCGCCTTACACTCCGAGGATGCGCCTCCGTCCGCGTGTCCACGCCGCCGCCTCCGCCGCCTTCCGATTCCTCGCCATCTCGTCGATCACGGCGGCGGTCGCGCTCGCGCAGAACGGCGACCGCGCCGGCGAGACGCAGGGCGAGCTGCCGCCCGAGTGGCGCGTGACCGACGCGCCCGTCCGCAGCGCCGCCGAGGAACTCGCGACCTTCTCCATCGTCGACGGCTACACGGTCGCGCTCGCCGCGGCCGAGCCGCTGGTCGAGGCGCCGGTCGTCATCGAGTTCGGACCCGATGGCCGGATGTGGGTGGTCGAGATGCGCGGCTACA
The DNA here is from genome assembly GCA_049318425.1 of Phycisphaerales bacterium. Lineage (GTDB taxonomy): Bacteria > Planctomycetota > Phycisphaerae > Phycisphaerales > SM1A02 > QWPT01. The sequence continues at coordinate 22,633 of JBMOGJ010000004.1, forward strand.
TGCGCGACGCCACCGGCGCGGGCGAGACCGAGCGCCTCGGCCGCATCAAGGTGCTCAGCGACACCGACGGCGACGGCACGATGGACAAGGCCGAGATCTTCCTCGACGGCCTCGTCATGCCGCGCGGCATCGCGCACTGGCGCGACGGCCTGCTCGTGATCGAGCCGCCGCACCTGCTCTTCGTGCGCGACACGAACGGCGACGGCCGCGCCGACGAGTCGCGCATCGTCGCCAGCGGATTCGCCGGCCAGGACAATCCCGAGCACGCGGGCAACGGCCTGCACTACACGCTCGACAACACCTTCACCTGCTCGCAGCATCCGTACCGCTTCGTCCCCGAGGGCGACACGCTGCGCGCCGAGCCCGTCGCACCGCACGGCCAGTGGGGCATCTCCGAGGACGCGGTCGGCCGGCTCTACTACTCGCCGAACTCCGATCCGCTGCTCGTCGACCTACTGCCCAAGCAGTACGCCGCGCGCAATCCGAGCCTGAAGTCGTTCGAGGGCGTGCCCGCGCGCGCCGCGACCGACATGCGCGTGCACCCGTCGCACCTCACGCCCGGCGTGAACCGCGCCTACCAGAAGGGCGTGCTCAAGGATGGCCGCCTCGCGAACTTCACGGGCGCGTGCAGCCCGCTCGTGTACGAGGGCGCCGCGCTCGAGGGCATGCGCGGCACCGCGCTCATCTGCGAGGTCGCGGGCAACCTCGTGCACCGCTACCGAATCACCGAGAAGGACGGCCGCATCACCGCCACGCCCGCCGACGGCGACCGCTCGTTCTGGACCTCGACCGACGAGCGCTTCCGCCCGGTCGCCACCGCGGTCGGACCGGATGGCGCGATCTACGTCGCCGACATGTACCGCGGCATCATCCAGCACCGCAACTTCATGACGACCTTCCTGCGCACGCAGGTCGATGCACGCGGACTCGCGCAGCCCGTCGACGCGGGCCGCATCTGGCGCATCACCGCGACCGGCGCCGCGCCCGCGCGCGCGACCGATCTCTCCCGCGCGAGCGGCCGCGAACTCGCCGCCGCGCTCGCCTCGGGCGAGAAGACCGTGCGCGAAACCGCGCGACGGCTCATCGTCGAGCGCCGCGACGCCGACGCGATCGCGGCGATCCGCGCGCAGCTCGCAGCGACTCCCGCGCCGTCGACCGCGCTCCGCCTCGAGCACCTGTGGGCGCTCGCCGGCAGCGGCGCCGCCGACCGCGCGCTCGTCGACGCCGAACTCGCCCATCCCGATGCGACGGTGCGCGTGCACGCCGTCCGCATCGCCGAGCGGTGCCTCTCCGCGGCCGACCTCGCGGGCACGCTCACACGCGCCGTCGAGGACGCCGATCCCGCGGTGCGCGTGCAGGCCGCCCTCAGCGCGGGCGCGCTCGACGCGCCGCTGCGCATGGCGATCCTCGAGCCCGCGCTGCGCCGCGACCTCGCCGCGCGCGAGATGCGCAGCGCGGCCATGTCGTCGGTGGTCGGCGCCGAGTCGGCGCTGCTCGACTCGATCATGCATGGCGCGATCCTCGACACCGATTCGGTCGCCGCGCGCGCCTTCGCCGCCGAGCTCACCGACATGCTGCTCGACGATGGCTCCGGCCGTCCGTCGCCCGACATGCTCCGCGGCACGATGAGCTCGATCGCCGCGGTCTCGGGCGCGCGCCCGTGGCTCGCGCGCGCGATGCTCGAGCGCGTCGCCGCCAAGCAGCGCCTCAACGCGAAGGAGCCCGTGCAGCTCGTCGCGAACATGCGCCCCGCCGGCTGGTGGGAGATGCTCGACGCGAACCATCCCGAGCTGCAGCTCGCCGTGTCGATCGACCGCAACGTCTTCTGGCCCGGCCGCGAGGATGTCTCGTTCGTGCCGCCGCGCATCGCCAAGGCGGCGAGCATGTCGTTCGAGGAGTTCGGCAAGCGCCTCTACTCGAACTGCATGAGCTGCCACCAGGCGAACGGCCGCGGCCTCCCGCCGGTCTATCCGCCGCTGCGCGGCAGCGAGATCGTGCTCGGCGAACCGTCGACGCTCGTCAAGATCCTCATGCACGGCCTCGAGGGCAAGCTGACCGTCGACGGACAGACCTACAACCAGGTCATGCCCGCCGCACCCGTGAAGAGCGACGAGGAGATCGCCGCCGTCCTCACCTACGTGCGCAGCGCGTGGGGCAACGCCGCGCCCGCGGTCGACCCGGCGCTGGTCGCGAAGGTGCGCGAGGAGACCAAGGGCCGCAACCGCGCCTTCACCACCAAGGAACTGGAACTCGACCAGTAGCGCCGCTCGCCCGTCGCGCGCAAGGCGCACCCAAGGTGCTCGCGCGTCGCGCGCAACGCGCACCCGCGGCTCACGCCTCCCGCGCGAGCTCGACGTACTCGACGCCGGCTTCGGCCAGCAGGTCGCGGCTCTTCCGCAGGTTCTCCGTCCAGTGCTCGTCGCCGGCGCCCGAGGTGTAGGTCACCACGCGCACGATGCCGGACTGGATGATCGAGAGCGTGCAGTGCACGCACGGCGCGAAGCTGGTGTAGATCGTCGAGCCCATCGGCGACACGCCGTTGCGCGCGCACTGGACGATCGCGTTCATCTCCGCATGGCAGATCAGGTCGTACTTCACCGGCCGCTCGAGGCGCTCGGGTCGGTCCTCGATGCCGCGCGGAAGCCCGTTGAACCCGGTCGCCACGATCTGGCGCGACGGGCTCACGATCACCGCGCCGACGCCGCGCGACGGGTCCTTCGACCAGCGTGCGATCGTGTCGGAGAGATCGAGGAAGCGACGATCCCAGCGGAGCGCGCGGATGGGGTCCTGCATGCGGGGAATGTAGCGCAACGGCCTGGCCGTCCGCCGACGCGTCACCGGCCCCAGTAGGTCAGCAGGATCGTGAGGTCGCGGGCATCGACCGCGCCGTCCGCGTTGAGGTCGGCGCGCACGAAGGTCGGCGCGGGCCCCCACGACGAGAGCACCATCGCCAGGTCCGGCGCGCCCACGACGCCATCGGCGTTCACGTCGCCGAGCGGCGGCGCGACCGGATTCTCGAGCACGGCACCGCCGGCGGAAATGCGCACGCGTCCGAGCATGCCCTCGTGGTCCGGGTTCTGCGGCACGAACGGCACGCCCGAGTTCAGGAGCACGTTGTAGACCCGGTTGCGGACCTGCGGAGGATGAACCACCGAGCCCGGCCAATCGGGACGCTGCGCGCGGATCAGCGCGGCCGTGCCGCTCACGAACGCGTTGGCGAAGGAGGTTCCCTCCCAGATCGCGTAGTTGTTGCCCGGCACCGGTCCGATGATGCAGTGCGCCATGTTGGGCACGCCGGCCACGAGGTCCGAGTCGCCCGGAGCGGCGAAGTCGAGCTGGTCCTCGAAGTTCGAGAACGGCGCCTTCTGGTCGTTCCAGTCGAACGCCGACACGCCGAAGGCGTTCGGATCGCACGCCGGGAACTCACGCGGATCCGGCGTGTTGCGGTTGCCCGCAGCGCCGGTCACGATCACGCCCTTGGTCGACGCCTCGAGCACCATGTCCTCGAGCGCCTTCGAGTGGTAGGTCTCGCCGAGGCTCATGTTCACGACGTGCGCGCCGCGGTCGACCGACCAGGCCACCGCCTGCGCGATGCGGAAGCAGTTGCCGCGTCCATCGCTGTCGAGCGCGCGCGCCGAGAGGATCATCGCGTCCGGCGCGACGAGGTGGATCAGGCCGGCGACGAAGGTGCCGTGCCCCATCTGCTCGTCGATGATGCCATCGTTGTCGCTGTCGACGCCCTGCGCGATGTCGCCCCAGCTGGGCGACTTCGGCACGAAGCTCGCGCCCTGCGGGCTGATGCGGCCGTCGAAGATCGCGTGCGACGCGTCGATGCCGGTGTCGACGACCGACACCACGATGCCCGCGCCGCGCGAGCGCGCATGCGCGTCGTTGATGCCGAGCAGCGGCACCGCGTACTGGTCGAGGTAGCTGCCCGAGTTGACGCCGACGCCCGAGAGCCAGAGGCTGTCGGTGTTGCCCTCGCCGGTCTGGCCGACGTAGTTCATCTCGGCCCAGGTGAGCGTGCCCTGTGCGACGAGGCCGAGGAGCATGGCCTCCACCTGGTGGTAGGTCTGCTTCGGCGTGAGCGCGTAGGAGATCAGGTACACCGGCCGGCCATCGATGTCATCGATGACGCCGACGCCCGCGAACTGCTGCGAGAGCGCCGACAGCGTCTGCTGCAGCGCCTTCGGGTTCGCGGTGCGGATGATCGCCTCGCCCGGCACGAGCGGGTAGTCGGGAAGCCCGAACGCAAAAGCGCCCGACGCGAACGCCGACGCAATGGCCGAGTGGATCAGTGCGGACTTGATCATGCGAGTGACCCTGAGACGACGAAGGGTGCCCACCATGAAGGATGCTCCCATTTCCGGAGAGAGGCAAGCGCTGCTGCGCGAAGAGCGGCGGAAGGACGACAGCCCGCCGAGAATTCCTTGTGAAACGCGGTAGAGACCTCGAGCGCCGCGTGATCTCGGACTGACCACAGTCCGGCAACGAGGCAGCGGGCGCCCGCGGCGAGGAACGCGCGGCTGATGCCGGCGAGTTCATCGCCCGCATCGACCGAGTTCCGGCCGGTGTCGCAGCCCGCGAGGAAGACCACCTGCGCATCGAGGTCGAGGTCCACGATGTCGCGCACCGGCATCCAGCCGTCGGCGAGCTTGAGGCCCGAGGCGTTCGGCAGGGCGCCGATAAACCGCCCGTGGCAGGCGAAGTGCAGCATCGAGCGGCCGCGAACCGACGCGCGGACGCGCGCGATGGTCGCGTCGGCGCCCTCGATCACATCGGCCGTGCGCGACGCGCCGAGCGCGCGCGCCTCCTGCTCGATGAGGGGCGCCTGCTCGTCGGCGACGGCGATCACCAGCGGCCGGCCGGTGGCGACGGCGCGCTCCTGACGGTCCGCGCATGCGATCGACGCGCTGGGCGCCGTCTGGATCTCGAAGCGCTCGATGAGGTATCGCTCGCCGTCGAACAGCGCCGCGAACGGCATCGCATGCAGCGGACCGAAGGGCACGACCACCAGGCGCTTCGCCTCGTTCACCGACGGCACCTGCTCGAGGATGGGGCCCAGCAGGAGGTCGTGCAGCGAACGGGAGAGCGCCTTGATGGCGCGCAGGCTGCGCGCATCGGCGCCACGGACTCCGGCGCGCAGCTGGTAGAGGAGCTTGTCCACCAGCGGACCGACGTCGGAGGCGTGCGCGATGCAGCGCACCGAGGTGATGCCGCCCTTCTGCGCGACGAAGGCCATCAGTTCCTCGCCGGCGATGAAGTAGGCGATCATCGCGTCGTCGTGCTCGAGGCGCGCGAGCACCTCGCCCGCATCGAGCGGCTGCGCGAAGAGGCTCGCGACGCCGCGCGCGCTCTGCGCACGCGTGACGAGGCGCTCCATCTCCTGCTCGGCCGTACGGAGTTCCTCGAGCAGCGTCGGGGTCACGCCGCGGCGCTCGCCCGATTCGGCGGCGTTGCGCGCGACGCTCGAGTGCAGCGTGGCGAGGCGGGCGCGCAGGCGCGCGATCTCGTCGCGGGTCTGGGCGGCGGCTGCTCCCGCGGAGTCCTGCCCCGGCGCGGCGGTGGAACGGTCGATCGAGCGCAGCACCGCGTCGAGCAGCACGCGGCTGCGCGCACGCTCGACGGTCACGAACGCGTCGGCGAGCGACTTCGCGTCGGCACGGGCGAGCAGGTCGAGCGCGAGGTCCTCGTACACGCGCAGGCGCGACGAGGCGAAGGCGGAGCGCAGCCGGTCGGCGGCGAGCGAGCCGCGCAGGTCCTCGGCGAGACCGATGGCGTGGGTGAGCGCGGCGATCGCGCGGTCGAGGCCGCCGAGCGCGCGCTCCGAATCGGCCTCGACGAGCGAGGCGTCGATCTCGACCGTGCGCACGCCGAGCGCGGCGGCGCCGACGCGGGCGTTGCGCGCGGTCTCGCGGGCGCGGTCGGAGCGTCCCATCGCGAGTTCGGCGCGCGCCACGCGCACCATGGCGCTGGCGCTGTCGAGCGGACTCGCCTCGCGCATCGCCTTGGCGGCGAGCGCTGCGGATTCAGCGGGCTGGCCCTCGCGCAGCGCGAGCTCGCTCGCGACCAGCGCGGCGGCGCGCATGCCGCGCGCATCGCCGATCTCCTCCGAGAGCGCAAGCGCACGCGCGGCGGCGGGCTTCGCCTCCTGCACGCGCTCGGCGGCGGCGAGTGCGCGCGCACGGACGAGCTGTCCGCGCGCCATCTCGGCCTTGAGTCCCTTGCCCGACGCGGTCGCGAGCGCGGCGTCGGCCGCATCGAGCGCCTCGCCGTGCGCACCGAGCACCGCCAGCGCCTCCGCCTCCTCGAGGAGGAGACGCGCGTGGTGACCCGGCGCGATGTGCTCGACCATGCGCGACGCGCGGTCGAACTCGCGCAGCGCGTCGCCGAAGCGGCCCTCGCGGGCCAGCAGGTCGGCGCGGTTGCCGATCACGACCGCGTGCGCGAGCGGGAGCGCCGCGAGCTGCGACTCCGCGCGGTCGAAGGCGGCGTGCGCCTCGGCCAGGCGGTCGAGCTGCAGCAGCGTCTCGCCGAGCGTGTTCTCGATGGTGCCGCGGGCGGCGGCCTCCGACTCCGGAACGCCCGTCAGGGCCCGTTCAAGGCAGCTGAGCGCGTCCTGCTGCTCGCCGCGGATCTTGTGGACGTTCGCGAGGTTCAGTTCGGCGCGCGCCGCGAGGTCGCGGCGCCCGGCACCGACCAGCGCATCGCGCGAGGCGCGGCCGCGCTCGATCGCCTCGGCCGTGCGGCCGAGCTTCGCGAGCGCATGCATCGACGCCACGCCGGCGCGGGCCTTCTCGATCGCGTCGCCCGCGTTGTCGGCGACCGCCTGGGCCTGCGCGGCCCGCGCGAGCGCCTCGTCGAGGCGACCCATGTACGCGAAGGCCGCGATCGTCGCGCGCAGCGCACGCGCCGCGGCCGACGGAAGTCCGAGCGCCTGCGCCGTCGACGCGAGTGCGTCGCCCGCGCGGATGGCGCGATCCGGCGCACCCGCCGCGATCCGCTCGCAGTCGTCGCCGAGGGCGACCAGCGCGTTCGCGGCGCCGCGCGGATCGCGCGTCACCGCCTCGACGCGCGCCGCCTCGGCGGGCAGCGCCTCGAATCCATCCAGCGACAGCGGCGTCGAGGCCGAGCTCATCCGAGCGGCCCCCGCGCCGGCGGCAGCAGTCCGTCGGGGCCGAGCGGCAGCACGACGGTCGGATGGTCGATGCCATCGGCTCCATGCGCGCGCACCACGACCTCGTGCGCCGCGCGCGGCAGCGCGATGGCGAACATGCCCAGCACATCGGTGGTGTCGGTCGAGAGCACGACGCCCTGGGCGTCGAGCACCGCGACCAGCGCCTTCACCGGCGTGTCGTCCCCGCGGGTGACCTCGCCGACCAGACGCACCACGCCGTCCTGGGCGGGCGTCCGTTCGGCGCGGATCGCGAGTTGCGGCACGCCGCCCTGCGCGTCGATCGTGGCTTCGAGGAGATCGGCTCCCCGGTCGTCACGCACGCCGGCCAGGGCGAGGCCGTTGTTCGGATTGAGCCACTCGAGCACCACGGCGCCGGCGCGGTCGAAGACCTCGCCCAGCATGGCGAACGGCGAGCGGGACTCGACGCGCCTCGACGCCAGTCGTGCACCGAGCGCCTTCGCGCGCTGCACGGCCTCGGCCGGGGGTTCGAGCAGATGATCGTCTTCCATCGCGGCCACGATGCCGAGGAAGCTCGCGAGCGTCGCGCCCACGCGGGGCTCGCGAGCCGCAGCCTCCTGCACCCGGGCCTCAAGCGCCGGACCGCCCTCACCGGATGCAACCGCCGCGATCTCATCGATCGTGACCGTGCGGTGGGGGTTGGCGTTCGGGTTCGTCATGATTGATTCGTCCTGTCTTGGGATTCGTCGAATCCCGCGACCTGCGTGTCAGAAGAACCCACCGACCCGCGCCCGATACAGTCCGACGGGCGAAATCGTGCAAACGGCGGGGCTTGCGTCTTCCAAGTCACTCCTCGTCCTCATTTGCGGGGTCGGAAGCCTCCTTCGGCGGGTCCTCACCAAAGCCCAGTCGTCCGAGAATCACGCTGAGCTTCTCCAGGCACCGCGACCGCGTCGGCCCGATCGAACCGACGCGGATCCCCAGCTTCTCGGCGATCAGCGTGTAGTTCGGCTCGCCGCCGGCGCCGAACAGCGCCTCGAGCAGGTCCTTGCACTTGCCCCCGAGCCGCTCGAGGCCCTCGCGCACCAGCTGCTTCTCGAGCAGCGCCCGGGTGTCGCCCGGGTTCGAACGGGTGTCGGCAGGGTCGACCTTCTTCTCGGGATCCTCGTCGAGCGAGCGCGCACGCTCGGCGGCCTGCCGGGTCTGACCCGTGACGCGCCAGCAGCGGCGCTTGGTGGTGGTCACGATCCAGCTCGCGAGCGCGTGCTCGTCGTTGATCGCGTCGATGTTCGAGATCAGCGTCGTGAACACATGTTGAAAGACATCCTCGGCCTCCTCGGGCCGCATCCGGTGCTTCACGATCACCGACCAGACCAACTTGCGGTACCGCTCGACCAGCAGCGACCACGCGGCGGAATCACCGCCGCGGCAGCGCGCGAGGAGCGAGGCGTCGGGTGCGAAGTCGGACACGAGCGCGCAGTGTAAGCACTCGCCAATACGGAGGATGCCGCCGTGATGGCGGGGGCGTCAGGTCACGGGCAGGGGCCCCAGCGCTCGAGCACGATGAGCAGGTCGGTCCCATCGACGACGCTGTCGCCGTCGATGTCGGCGCTGGTTCCATCGGCGATCTCGACCGCATCCGGCACGGGGTTGCCGTTGCAGTCGGGCGCGAGCGCCCGGAGCGCGTCCGGCTCCGAGGCCGCGGTCTGCGCGGCGGGCCTCGCGGTGCCCTCGATGCCGCCCACCCCCGCGTCGCCGCGCGCCCGCCGGCGCGCCTCGGCGATCCCGCGGTTCCTCACCTGGAGCAGAAGCCCGTTCACCAGCCAGCGCCGCAGCGGCAGCCCGCTGTCCAGCCACCGCTCGAGATGCGTCGGACAAGACATGCGGGAGAAACCCGCGGATGTCGGGGCAATCTCCGCGGATTCTGCGGCGAATGGACCACCGCGAGGCACTCCCCTCCGCATTCTCCGCACAATCTGCGGCGAAGAGCCCGCCAATCTCCGCACGGCTTCCCCTTCGATTCCCATCCGATTGTGAGACAACCCACGCATGGACCCCATGGGCGCGCCCGTGAACGACGACTGCTCCGATCTCGCCGCGCTCGATGCGGGCGACCGTGAGGCGGGCAGACGGCTCTACGACCGACACGCCGCCGTGATCTTCGCGCTCTGCCGCGAGGAGACGGGTTCGCGCGCGGTCCAGGACGCTGAGGACGCCGTGCAGGAGACCTTCCTGCGCGCCTTCCGCATGCGCGACCGTCTGACCGACTGCACCGGTTTCCGCCCGTGGCTCTACGCGATCGCACGGCTCGTCTGCAAGGAACGAAGGACCTCGCGCGCCCGCGAGCACCGCGACATCGCCTACGGGCTCGATGCCTCGCGGGCGGACAACCGGACCGGAACCAAGGAAGGACGCAGACCCATGCCCACGCACACCATGCAGGCGAAGCTGGAGCAGCAGGGCGGACCAGCGCCATCCGCGCCGCTCGAGCGCCGCGAAACGCTCGCGCGCCTCGGCAGCGCGATCGACGCGCTGCCCTACGACGTGCGCCTCGCGCTCCACATCTTCTACATCGAACCCGACCCGGTCGACGCTGCCAAGCGCGCGCTCGGAATCTCCCGCGCGCAGTTCTACCGACTCGTCGCCGAAGCCCGCCAGCTCCTTTCCGCGCAGCTCACGCGCGAGGACCTCTCCCGATGAACCACCACGACGACACCACCCCGCGCCACGACCACGACGGCGCGACGCCCGAGCCCACCCGCGGCGACCGCCTCGACGAGCTGCTCCGCGCCTGGCATGACGAGAACCGCGACGGCGCCCGCGCCGTGCGCGACGCGCTGCTCGCGGAGCTCGAGCGCGATGCCACCCGCCGCGCAGGCGGCGACACGCCCCGCCGCGGAGGCGGCGATTCTCCGCGCCGCGGCGTCCTCGCCCGCATCGGCTTCGGCCGCATGCTCTCGGCCGCCGCGGTGCTCGCGTTCTCCGTGCTCGCGATCGTGCTGTTCACCAAGAACACCGAGCGCTCGGCGATCGCCGACTCCGGACTCGTGCAGGTCGCCGAGGGCGGCGCGCTCGACGCGCTCGACGCCGACGGCAACACCCTCGGTCCCTGCCCGCTCCAGCACACCGATGTGAAGGTCGAGATCAGCGGGGTGTTCGCGCGCACCGTCGTCGAGCAGACCTACGCGAATCCCTACCCGCGCACCATCGAGGCGATCTACACCTTCCCGCTCTCGCACCGCGCCGCGGTCGACCGCATGACGATGATCGTCACCGGCCCGAGCGGTGAGAAGATCGTCGAGGGCGAGGTCAAGGAACGCGCGCTCGCCCGCGCCATCTACGAGGAGGCGCGCGAATCCGGCTACGTCGCCAGCCTGCTCGAGCAGGAGCGCCCCAACATCTTCACGCAGTCGGTCGCCAACATCGAGCCCGGCGCCACCGTGAAGGTGCGCATCGCGACCATCGAGCTCGCGCAGCGCCGCGACGGCGTCGCGGAGTATGTGTTCCCGATGGTGGTCGGCCCGCGCTACATCCCGGGCCAGCCCGCGTCGCTGCCCAGGCTCCCCGAGGGCTGGGAGGTCCGGCAGGGCGTCGTCCTCCGTTCGCCCGCGGGCGTCGAGGTCGCGGCCGAGACGCCGTTCGGCGCCGCGCGGCTCTCGCAGCTGCTGCAGACGGCGATCCCGGTGCGCGCACCGCGCCATGAATCCGTCGACGAGCTGCTGCAGCTCGGCGAGGCGGTGAACTTCACCGCGAAGTACGGCAACGGCAGCGCCGAGCGCGGCACCTACTTCCCGGTGCGCGGCCTCGGCGAGCTCAACGGCCGCTTCTTCTTCGCGCCGCTCGGCGCGGAGCAGGGGACCGGATTCGCCGGCGACACCACGCAGGTGCCCGACGCCTCGCGCATCACGCCGATGCCGGTCAAGCCGAGCGAGCGCGCCGGCCACGACATCAGCGTCTCGGTCGCGATCGAGAGCGGCGGCCCCGCCATCACCGATGTCACGAGCGAACTGCACGCGGTGTCGGTCGATGCGCGCGGCGCGTCCACCAGGCTCGTCACGCTCGACGACCGCTCCACGATCCCGAACCGCGACTTCATCCTGCGCTGGAAGGTCGCCGACGCGGCGATCGAGCCGTCGTTCTTCACGCACGTGAGCGCGTCGGCCGATCCGTCGGTGAAGGGCGGCTACTTCGCGCTCATGCTCGATCCGCCGGCCCGCGTCGCGCCCGCCGAGATCCGGCCGCGCGAGCTCATCTTCGTGCTCGATGTCTCGGGCTCGATGAACGGCTTCCCCATGGAGAAGTCGAAGGCGCTCGCCCGCAAGGCCATCGCCTCGATGCGCCCGAACGACACCTTCAACTTCATCACCTTCGCGGGCGCGACGAGCGTGCTCTGGCCCGAGCCTCGCCCGGCCGACGAGGCGAACCGCAAGCTCGCCGAGGACTTCGTGAACGGCGCCTACGGCTCCGGCGGCACCGAGATGATGGCCGCGATCAACGCCGCGCTCGTGCAGGACGGCCGCAGCGGGCTGCTTCCCGCGAAGCTGCTCGACCTTCCCGCCGACGGACGCGCGGTGCGCGTCGCGGTCGCGCACGACGCGCTCGTCCGCGGCGGCGACAACGCATGGACGCTCCGCGCCGGCGACGGCCGCAGCATCCCCGTCGACCTCTCGATCGCGCTGCCCGCGAACCCGCGCAAGCTCGCGCTGCTCATCGACGGCACCTGGGAGACGCGCGATGGCAACCGCGTGCTCGTCACCCGCTCGGGCAGCTTCGAGAACGCCGACGCGCGCACGCGCTTCGTGTTCTTCCTCACCGACGGCTACATCGGCAACGACCAGGGCGTGATCGCCGCCGTCCGCGAGAACGCGCGGGCGTCGCGCGTCTTCAGCTTCGGCATCGGCAACAGCGTGAACCGCTTCCTGCTCGAGGAGATGGCGCGCGCCGGACGCGGCGCGTGCGAGATCGTCACCCTCTCCGAGGAGGCGGACGGCGTCATCGAGCGCCTCGTGCGCCGCATCGAGTCGCCCGTGCTCACCGACATCGAGCTCTCGGCGACCGACGGCGCGACCCTCGCGGACCTCGGCCTGCGCGACCTCCTGCCCGCGGGCGAGCACCTGCCCGATCTCTACGACCAGGAGCCGATCGTGCTCATGGGCCGCTTCGACCGCGCGGCGCGCGGCGCGATCACCGTCCGCGGCCGCACCGGCGCGGGTCCGTGGGAGCGCACCATCGCGGTGGATCTTCCCGCCACCGAAGCGCGGCACGACGTCGTCAAGACGCTCTGGGCGCGCGCCAAGGTCGACGCGCTGCTCGGGCCGCGGCTCGCCGAGGTCGAGAACGAGTCGCTCGACGCAGCCACCAAGCGCGCGGTCGTGCGGCTCGGCGAGTCGTACTCGATCGCCACGCCGTACACGAGCTTCGTCGCGGTCGAGAAGAGCCGCGTGGTCGTCGGCGGCAAGCCGATGCTCGTCGCGGTGCCGGTCGAGCTGCCCGACGGCACCAACTGGGCCGGCTTCTTCGGCGAGGGCGTCCGCCCGGCCGACGCGTTCGCGCTCGACGGCGGCGGCGACCTGAGCCGAACCGCCGGACTGCGCACGCTCTCGGAGTCGACGGAGCTCGGACTGTGGTTCTTCGCGTCCACGCCCGCGGTCGACGAGCTCGTCGCGGGCGCGGATTCCGGTGGCGGTACCGGTGAGATCGTGAACCAGAACGCCGTCAAGCTCGAGCTGCAGGATGCTGCGTCGGTGAAGGAACTGGACGTCACCGGCACGGTCGGTGGCGGACTCGGCGCCCCCGCGCCGCTGCTGAACAAGCCCGCGGCGCCGCAGGATCCCAGCGCCATGCCGAGCAATCGGGGTGAGGCGTGGGAGGCGTCGGGCGTGCCCGCGGGTGTGGCCTCCGGCGAGGCGGCGAGCGGCGCGAAGAACCAGGGACTGCTCGACGCGGTCCAGGACGCGAAGACCCGCGGCGTCGCCGCGCGCTCCCGCTCCACGGAGTCGCTGCACCGCGACGGCGGCGCGACCCTCGGCAAGAAGCTCGAGGAGAAGAGCGAGGACAGGTTCGACCGCGGCTCCTCGGAGTTCGGACGCCGCATGCCGGGCGCGCCGATGACCCGTCCGGGCGCCCCATCGCAGCCGCCCGCCGGCGCGGGTGGGGGCGGGCCGGGCGGCTCCGCCGCTGGTGGCCTCGGAACCGGCGGCTACGGCGGCGGAGGCGGCACGGTCGGAGGCCTCACCGGTGGATCGGCGGCGGCTCCCGCAGCCCCTCCGGCGGTCACTGCGCCGGCGAAGGCCGCGGAAGCCCTGAACACCGCGGCATCCACCGAGACCGCGCCCGACGCCGCGGCACGCCTCACCACCGGCGCGCCGGGTTCCGACGCGGAGGTCACCGCGGCCGCGGCCCGCTCGCTGCCGACCTCGGCCGAGCGCGATCGGCTCGTGCGCGTGCTCGATCGGCGCCTGGTGCTGCTCGCGCTCGCCGAACTCGTCGGCATGTCGTCCGCCAGCCCCGAGATCGCGAAGGACCTCGGACTCGTGCTCGAGGACGGCGCCCTCACCGTGGCGATGAAGGTCGCTCCGGCCGACGGCGCCACGATCACCGCGCTGCGCGCGCTCGGCGTCGTCATCGTCGCCGAGGATCCCGCGCGAGGTCTCGTCGTCGCGAAGGTCACGCCCGCGAATCTCGCGAAGATCGCCGCGATCTCGGGTGTTCGCCGCGTGGAGCCGCTCGAGGCGCGCTGATCGCCGGCGAATTCTCGCGTCGATCGCCGCGGCGGTCGATGAACAAGGCGTGTCGGCCTTTGGTCCAGCCCCGATCCCCCCGACGCCTGGAGTGCTCCCCGGAGCCATCCAGGCGTCGTTCGTTGCGCAGCAGGCGCAGGCCGCCCGCCCGCGCGACAAGACCAAGCCGCAGGACGCGGATCCCCGCCGCACCGCCGTGCGCGACGAGGTGAAACTCTCTGATCCGCTCGAGTCGCAGCCCGTCGACATCAAGCCGGACGCCGCCGAGGAGTGGAAGCACCAGCGCCGCGGCCAGCAGCATCCCCGCGACCCGCGCTTCCAGCCCGCGGCACCGCGCCGCGCCGACGACGACGGCGAGCACACGCTTGATCTGAAGGCCTGATCGACGGAAGCGCGCCGCCGGCTCACGCCGTGCGCAGCAACACCACGCCGCGCGCAGCAACATCACGCCGTGCGCAGCGACATCACGCCGTGCGCCGCCGCATCACCCCGTGCGCATCGACTTTACCCCGAGCGCCTTGTAGATCCGTCGCGTCGCGTCGGTCTTGTTGAGCGTGTAGAAGTGGATGCCCGCGACATCGCGGTCGAGGAGATCGCGGCACTGCTCGGTGGCCCAGTGGATGCCGGCGCTCTCGATCGCCTCCGCGTCGCCGCGGCAGCGCGCGATCGCCTTCAGCAGCGCCGCGGGGAAGCGGGTGCCCGCCGCGAGGTCGGCCATGCGCTTGAGTCCGGCCGCGCTCGTCACCGGCATGATGCCGGCGATGATCGGCGCGCGGATCCCCGCGAGCTCGCAGCGCGCGCGCCAGTCGTGGAAGGCGTGGTTGTCGAAGAAGAGCTGGGTCACGATGTAGTCGGCGCCCGCGTCGCACTTCGCCTTCAGGTGGTCGAGCTGGCGGAGCGTGTTGGGCGTCTCCGGGTGTCCCTCGGGGAAACCAGCCACGCCGATGCCGAAGCCGCGACCCCCGTTCACGCCGAGCCGCTCGCCCTCGCGGCGGATGAACGCGACCAGGTCGGCCGCGTGGTTGAAGTCACCGAGCGCGAGGATGCGCGCACCCGCCGGCGGATCGCCCCGCAGCGCGAGCACGTTGCCCACGCCGTTGGCGGCGTAGAGCTCGAGGATCGCCCGGATCTCGTCGCGGGTGTGGCCGAAGCAGGTCAGGTGCGGGACCGGCTCGAGCTTGGTCTCGCGCTTCAGCCGCACGACCAGCGCGTGGGTGTTGTCGCGGGTCGAGCCGCCGGCGCCGTAGGTCACCGACACGAAGCTCGGCTCGAGCGGTGCGAACTCGGCGATCGAGCGGTAGAGCGACTCCCAGCCCGCGTCGGTCTTCGGTGGGAAGAACTCGAAGCTCAGGCTCGGGCCGGGTCCGGTCGCGCTGCGAGCGAGGATGTCCGCGATGTGCATTGCGCGAAGGGTAGCGGCACGGGGCGAATCCTGAGTCGACGCGCCGTACCATGCGCCCCATGGTCCAACGGAAGCCCAACGACCGGCCCGCCATCCCGCGCCCCGCCGCGCGGCGGCTGTCGCTCTACCTCCGCGAGCTCTCCAGCCGCCTCGAGTCGGGCGAGCAGACGGTGAGCTCGAAGTCGCTCGGGCGGTCGCTGGGCCTCACCGACGCGCAGGTCCGCAAGGACCTCGCCCTGTTCGGGCAGTTCGGTCACCCCGGCCGCGGCTACGCGATCGCCGAGCTGATCGAGTCGCTCCGCAAGATCATGGGCCGCGACCGCGCCTGGCGGGTCTGCGTGGTCGGCGCCGGCAATATCGGGCGGGCGCTCGTGTCCTACGACCGCTTCCGCCGCGAGGGCTTCGAGATCGTGGCGGTCTTCGACGGCGACGGTTCGCTCGCCGGCCGGGAGGTCGGGGGCCTGCCGGTCCGCGCCATGTCCGAGCTGCCGCAGGTGGTCGCCGCCGAGCGGATCAACCTCGGCATCGTCGCCGTGCCCCGCGAGGCGGCGCAGCAGGTCGCCGACGCCCTGGTGGCCGCGGGCGTCCGCGGCATCCTGAACTTCGCGCCCCGCCGGATCGAGGTCCGCGAGGGGATCGGCATCGTGAGCGTCGACTTCACCGTCGCGCTCGAGCAACTGGCCTTCCAGGTCGCCTTCGGACGGGACGATGCCGACCGGCCCGACGGCGATCACCCTCCCGACGCCGAGGCGCCGATGCACGGTTGAGCGCGAGGTCGCGCGCGCCGTGAGCCGCGTGCCCCCGACTCCGCCCCGACCTGCATCCTCGGCCTCTCTCCCCCGCCCGTGTCTCCTGACTTGCACCCCATGACCCGCACGCCACGCATCCTGACCGCGACCCTGCTCGCCGCCGCGCCCTTCCTGGCCCTCGCCAGCGGTTGCCGCGGCCGTGCCCTCGCGCCCAACGCCGCCGACGGGCTCCGCGCCGAGCTCGTCGAGCGCACCCGCGAGCGTGACGAGGCGCGCGCCCGCGCCGCCGAACTCGAGACCAAGGTCGCCGAGCTCAGCCAGGCCCGTGACGTGAAGGTCGACCCCGAGGCCGCCGAGGCGATGCCCGCCCTCGCCGGGATCGCGCTCTCGGGTCTCTCGACCGCCCGCCTCGTCGACGCGAACCACGCGAATCTCGCGATCGTGGTCGAGCCGCGCGACGGACTCGGCCGGTTCCTCCAGGTGACCGGCACCCTGCGCGCGAGCGTGGCCGTCCTGATCCCGGGCCGCGACCCGGTCCCGGCAGGCTCGGCGACCCTCTCGCCGAAGGCGCTGCGGGACGCGTACCGGTCGGCCTTCCTCGGCACCCACTACACCCTGGAGATGCCGCTGGCCTGGGAGGGCGCCGAGAGTGCCCGCGCGGTGAGCGTCTCGCTCGAGTTCACCGACGCGCAGACGGGCAAGGCCTATCCCGCGCAGGGAACGGTCGCCGTCGTCGCCGACAAGCCCGCGGGTCGGTAGGATCGCGCCGATGCGCAGCCGGATCCGATCCATCCTCACCCTCGCCGCCGCGGCCTCCGCGGTGACGCTGGCGTGCACCGGTTGCCAGAAGGTGCTCTTCCCGAGCGACCTGCCGCGCAACCAGTTCGAGACCCACGACCGCATGCGTCAGCGCTACGTGCCGCTCGAGGAGCCCGATGTGTTCGGCCGTCCGCAGCCCGCGCTGCGCGCGCGGCTGTCGCAGCCGGAGGATTGACCGGAGGACTGGGCCGCGTCGACCCGCGCCGCTCGCGCTGTTTCGCATCGCGTCGCGCGCGCCCGCGCCTGTTCTCGTCCTCGCCCGCACAGACCGAACGACCGCACCGCGCCGACCCAATCGGACGCGATCGTTCGCGTCGACCGAAAGGCCGCTTGCAATTCCTGCAGACCTTCGCGCGCCGTGGCCGATTTCCGATACTGTCCGCACCTCGCAGAGGAATCGCCCTTGGCACGGAAGCCATCCACGAAGTCGAGCAGTTCAACGACCCGCAAGCGCAAGGCTCACCCCAAGCGCACGGGCATCGTGTGGAGCGTCTTCATCGGCGCCATGACCCTCGCGGGCGGCGTCCTCATGATGAACGACGGATGGAAGGCGATCCCCGCCGCCGGACTCACCGGCGTCATCGCGCCGCCGCCGAAGATGACCCTGCAGCCCGGCCGCTGGTCGGCGATCGTCATCCACCACTCGGGTTCCCACACGGGCAGCGCCGAGTCGATCACGCGCCAGCAGGCCCGCGACTGGGGCTTCCCGTCGATGGGCTACCACTTCGTGATCGGCAACGGCAACGGCGAGCACGACGGCGCGATCATCGCCGGCCAGCGCTGGTACTACCAGCAGAGCGGCGCCCACGTGGCCGAGCGCAGCGCGGGCGCGCAGCCGACCGCCGCCTGGTTCAACGACAACGCCATCGGCATCTGCCTCGTCGGCAACGGCGAGAGCCGTGAGTTCACGCAGGAGCAGATGGACTCGCTCACCGGCCTGGTGCGCGACCTGCAGAAGAAGTGCGGCATCCCCGCCAGCAACGTCTTCATGCACTCCGACCTCGTGCCCGTCGCGAGCCCCGGCCGCGCGTTCCCGCACGAGATGTTCGCGCTCGAGATCTCGAACTGAGATTTCGAACTGAGATCCCGAACCGAGCTTGCGCGCTGAAATCGTGAAACGACATCGACGACTCGGACCGCGATCGCGCCCACGAGCGCAGCGCGGTGCGATGACTCGAATCCCGCACCCGCAGCGCGCCGCCGCCGCAACGATCCGCCACGCCCGCGCCTGTGCTATCACACGCGGCCCATGTCGAGCGTGTCCTCCCACATCGCGCCGTCCCTGCGGACCGTCCCCGAGGCGGTGCTGTTCGACCTCGATGGAACGCTGGTCGATTCGGTCGAGGACATCCTCGTCGCCGTGAACCGCCTGCTCGCGGAGCTCGGCATGCCGACGCGCTCCCGCGACGAGGTCACCATGTGGGTCGGCAACGGGGCGCGCATGCTCGTCGAGCGCGCGATGGCCGGTCGCTTCGAGGGATTCGCGGGACTCGCCGACGCGACCGCGCGCCATGCGCAGGCCGACGCCGCGATGCCGCGCTTCCGCGCGATCTACCAGGACATCTGCGTCGACCACACGCTGCCGCTCGTCGGCGCGCACGAGTCGCTGTCGTACGCGCAGGCGTGCGGGCTCGGGGTCGCGATCGTCACCAACAAGCCGCTCGCGCCCACCGAGCGCATCGTCGACGCGCTCGGATGGCGTCCGTTCGTGTCGGTCGTGATCGGCGGCGACTCGCTGCCCGTCCGCAAGCCCGACCCCGCACCGCTCCATGAGGCGATGCGTCGGCTCGGGGCGCGCACCGCGTGGATGGTCGGCGACAGCGCGAACGACGTCGGTGCCGCGCGCAACGCGGGCATCCCGAGCATCGTCGTCCGCGGTGGTTACAACCACGGCCACTCGGTCGAGAGCCTCGACCCCGCACCCGATGTGATCCTCGATTCGCTCGCCGATTTCACGAGATTGCTGCGCCACGCCCAATCGGGCGCGTGAGGTTGCGTATCCCTCCGTGAGCGCGCGGATCGTCCGCGTGCCGCACGAAACGGAGGTCGCCATGCAGGTCACGAACATCCGGGCGAACGGCTTCACCATCATCGAACTCGCGGCGACCGTGGCCGCGGTCACGGTCCTCGCGGCCACCGCCATGCCGCTCGCGGCGAGCGTGCAGGGGCGGGGAGACCGCGATGCGTCGCGGCTCAACCTCGAGTCGCTCCACCAGGTCCACACGATGTACGCGCTCGACCACGAGGACCGGCAGTTCTCGCATCTGCCCGACGACTTCACGGGCAACACGGCGGTCTACCAGATCCAGCACGGGTGCATCGACCCGCTCGTGCTCGGCAGCGACCGCAACGGCGCCCTCTGGGGCTTTTATCTCTCGTGCGGCGCGTACCCGGGCAACAACGGCAACATCGTGATGTACATCCCGATGAGCTTCACCGCGCCGCTCGACGGCCTCTACCGCATGGGAAACACGCGGAAGGTCAACGAGTACGCCAACGGCCGCTTCTACGACCCGCTGTTCTTCGCGCCCGACGATCCGTCGCTCGGCGATCCCGAGTTCAAGGCCATGCGCGCGGGGCTCGACTTCGAGTTCACCGGCACGACGGGCATGTTCGGGTACACCTCGTACGACCTCTCGCCCGCCGCGATGTGGGCGCCGCGCGTGCTCGGCGACGGGCAGAAGCTCAAGAGCGCGACCTACCGCGCGCCGAGCGCCGCGTTCCAGGATTACCGAACGCCGCGCGTGTCGCAGTGCCAGCATCCTTCGCTCAAGACCAGGATGCTCGAGCACTACGCCATGAACAACGCGCCCGCGCCGTGCAATCCCCACTTCGCGGGCTGCGTGCCGTACATGTGGAACCAGTCCGCGGCGACCCGGAACCTCGCGCTCTTCTACGACGGCTCGGTGTCGGAATTCGGCGTTCTGGAGACGCTCGAGGCCGAGGACGCCGTGGGCGCGGACCTCTGGCTCCGCAACACGCCGCTCGGACCCTGGGGCGTGTACGGCGATCACGCGGTCGGAGGTCCGACCAGCGGCGCGCACTTCCTGACGACGTTCGGCATCCGCGGCCGCGATCGCATCGCCGCGCCGTGAGCCGCGTCGGAAACGCGGAGCAACAGTGAGTTCAGTTCGCCGAGGGCGCGTCCTGCTTGGGCGCGCCCTCGCCGCGTCCGCGGGGACCACCGCCACCGCCGGCGCCGGGACCACCAGCACCACCGGGACCGCCGCCGCCACCGCGACGACGACCCTCACCGCCCGCGCCCGGTCCACCCGACGCCGCAGGCGCGCCCGCGCCTTCCGCGGGCGTGGCGTTGGCGGCCGGTCGCGCGCCGCCGAATCCCGGGGCGCTCGCGTTGGCCATCTCGAACACGCTCGGATCGAGCTTCTTCGTGATCTCGAACGACTTCGGCTCGCGGAGCAGCACGCGGTCGCCCGCGGCGAGACCGGTGCGGATCTCGATGTTGAGCTCGCTCGCGCGGCCGAGCTCGACCTGGCGCTGCGCGAAGCCCGCGCCATCCTGCACGTAGACGAACGCGACCGGTCCCTGGCGGAAGATCGCCTGCACCGGGATGTTCAGCGAATCCTCGACGCGGCCGAGCAGCACCTCGGCCTTGCAGCGCATCGCGGGCTTGAGGCCCATCGATGGATCGGCCTCGAGCGCGGTCTTGACCGTGTACTCGCGGCGATTCGGATCGCGCCAGCCGCCGCTCGCGGCGAGCACGCTCACGGTGGTCACGCTGCCCGACACCGGCTGGTTCGGCAGCGCGTCGCTGAAGAGCGTCACGCGCTGGCCCGGCTTGATGCGGCCGGAGAGCGCCTCGCTGACCTTGAGGTTCGCGACCATGCGCGAGGTGTCGGGCAGCAGGATGACGAGTTCGTTCGGCTTGAGCTCGGTGCCGACCTGCGGGGGCTGCGCGTCGCCGCCGCCACGCCCGCCGTTGGAGCTGTCGATGCTCGTCGCGTACACGATCAGGCCGTCGATCGGCGCGGTGAGCGTGGTGTAGGTGAGCTGCGTCTCGAGGTTCTGCAGCCGGTCCTTCGCGCTCGCGAGCTGGAAGTTCGCGCTCTCGACGTCGGCCTGCGCCTTGACGAGCTCGGCGTTGAACTTCTCCTCGACGCGCGAGCGCTCGGCGCGCGCCTGGTCGAGGTCCGACTTCTTCTTCGCCTCGTCCTGGAAGTAGGTGTACTTCTCGTAGACCTCGAGGTCGAGCGCGGCCTGCTTGACCTTCGCCTCGGCCTCGATCATCGCGATGCGGTCCTTCTCGAACTCGTCCTTGGCGATGTAGCCCTGCTGGACGAGCTTCGCGCTCTCCTCGAAGCGGCCCTTGAGGCGGTCGAGGTTGATGCCCGCGGTCTCCTTGGCGAGGCTGAGCGTCTGGCGCTTGTTGACCACCTCGCCCTCGAGCCAGCCCTGCAGCGCGAGCTCGGCGATCTTGACGGCGACATCGGCCTTGTCGAGCTCGCTCTGCTTCTCGCCCTGCTTGATGGCGAGCGCCTGCTGCGCGGCGACCGACGCGCTGTTGGTGGTGTTGACCTTGTCCTTCGCGTCCTTGATCTTGTCGAGGATCTCCTCCTGCGCGAGGCGGACGAGCACATCGCCCTTCGACACCCGCGTGCCCTCGGGCGCGATCTCGGTGATCACGGCGCGCGTCTCGAGCTTGTTGCGCAGCTCGACCTGCTGCTGCGCCGCGAGCTCGCCGCTCACGGGCAGGATCATGTCGAACGAACCCTTCTCGACGGTGTGCAGGTCGCGCGCGGCGACCGCCTGCGTGGCGGCGGCATCGGCGCCCGAGCCGCCTCCGCAGCCGAGCGGGACCGCGGCGACGACGGCGGCGCAGCTCACGGCGAGGAAGCGGAAGACGATGTCGTTGGTGCGGTTCATGTCGTGCTCAGGGTGAGGTGTCGATCAGTCCCGGGCCCGTCTCCTCCGACACATCCATGCCGGGAAGGGGGATCAGCATGCCATTGGGCGCGATGCGCATCTGGCCCGTGGTGTTCAGGTAGCGGAGGATCGCGAGCTGCAGGTCCTTCTTCGCGTTGTCGAGCGAGTCCTGCGCGCGGCGCAGCGCGTCGAGCGCCTCGGTGCGGTCGCGGGCGGTCGCGCGGTCGGGCGCGGCGTCGATGGCGGCCTGGCGGTTCATCGAGGCCTGCACGTTCTTCTCCTGCACGGCCTTCGAGAACAGCGAGCGCTCGATGCCGCGCGCGGCCTGGCGGACCTGCACCGCCGCGTCGTCGCGCGCGGAGTAGTACTGGCGCTTGGACTGCTCCTGCAGGATCTGTGCCTGGCGAAGGCGGAGGTCCTCGTTGACACGGTCGAGCGGGATCGAGTAGGTCAGTCGCGCGGTGAAGTCGTCGTAGCCCGGGTCGAAGCCGAGGCCGCCGCGGTCCCGGGTCGGATCGGTCGGCAGGTTGTTGGCGATGAAGAGGTCGAGGTCGCCGAGCGTCTGGTTGCGCGCGACATCGACCTTGCGCGCGAAGTCGTCGACCAGGTCGCGCTGGGTCTGGAGGTCGAGGCGGTAGCGGAACGCCAGGTCGAGCGACTGCGCCATGTCGACCTTGGGCACGGGCAGCTTGAACTGCGTCGGGTCGATGCGGACCGAGCTCTCCACCGGCATGCCGATGCGGGCCTTGAATCGGTCGAGGGTGAGGCGGTACGCCTCGCGCTGCGAGCTGAGGCGGTCGAGGGCGAACAGGGTGTTCTGGGTGGCGAGGTCGGCCTGGAACGGCTCGGTGCGGCCGCTCTCGACGAGCGCCTTGGTGCGCGCCTCGACCGCGGCGCTGCGCTCGACCTGCCGGACGCCGTTGGCGATGCCCTGGAGCTGGACGACCAGCTGGAGGTAGTCCGCCGCGAGGTCGTAGTAGTAGTCGCGGCGGAACTGCTCGAAGTTGCGGGCCGCGTAGACCAGGTTGCGGCGGGCCTGGATCAGGTTCTCCTGCGCCACATCGCCGAAGCCACGGAGCAGGGGGATGTTGGCCGAGAGCACCACATCCGCCGACTGGGTCTCGTTCGAGGAGAGGTAGTCGTCGAGCTGCTGGGTCGCCTGGGCGACGAACGCGGCGCTGACCTCGCCGCCGAAGGGCAGGCGCTGGCTGACGCCGAGCTCGTTGACGACCGACAGGGCGTTGTTGAAGCGGCTGCCGCCGCCCGAGGTGGAGAAGCCGGCGCTCGTCACGTTCGACGGCAGGGGCTGCCACTGGTGCTCTTCGATCAGAAGTCGAATCGCAGCAAGGAGATAGGACTCCTCGGCCGTGAGGTACTCCTCGGCGTTCTCGAGGCTGAAGGCGACCGCCTCGTCGAAGGTGAGCAGTTTGGCGTTGGGGTCCTCTTCCGACATGCGCTCGAAGCGCCGGGTGATGCTGGCCGCGTCCTCCTTGACGGGCGGCACCACCACGAAGGCGAGCGCCGACACGTCGGGGTTGTCGGTGGCGGGGCGGTCGACGTCCTCGGGGTAGTCGGGGAACTTCGAACCAGGTTCGTAGCGGTTCCCGTCCATTTCGGGGTAGATCGACCCGCCGCCCAGCTGCTCGGCACTCGAGCGAAGGCGCTCGTTGGTCTCCCGGTCGAGGCGTTCCATACCCGACTCGCAGCCCGACAGCGGGGACAGGAGCAGCAGGAGCGAGAGGGAGAGCGGTCCGCTCAGCAGATGTCGGGCAGGAATTCGGGGCATGGAACCGTCAGGCTGGCGGAGAATGGAGCGCCGCGCTGAAGCGCGAGGAACGGGTTGTACCGCATCCGGGTCGCAACCGCTGCGCCCTTCGCCGGCAAGTTGGGTCGGGATGCCCACCTTTTGCCGCCGCGGCGCGTTTGTGAGAGAGTCGCCGCCGGCCGCAACGTCCCAGGTCTGACCTCCATGCCCGCAGTCTCGTTTGATTCCAAGAGTTTCCTTCTTCCCGCCGGGCGCGGGGTCGCCGTTCGGTTCCCGGTCGTCGGGGCGGCGTTCGACGCCGCGCTGGTCGACCCGGAGCGGTGGGACGCGACGCTCGGCGGCCTGCGGCACGCGGGGTTCAACACCGTGGTGATCCGGGTGCCCTGGCTCATGCACGAGCCGACGCCCGACCGCATGGTGTTCGAGGGTGCGTGCGATCTCCGGCGCGCGGTGCAGGCCGCAGCGGCCGCGGGGCTCAAGGTCATGCTGCGCATCGGCCCCTGCGTCGGCGGGAGCTTCGCGCGCGGCGGGTTGCCGGGCTGGATCCACGCGGTCGCGGGCGAGCGCGTGCGCGAGGCGAATCCGGCGTTCATGGCGCGGGTGACGCGGTTCTGGCACGCGCTGGCGCCGCACTTCATCGACCTGCAGGCCACGCGCAACGGCAACGGCACGCCGCGGCCGGTGATCGCGGTGGGCATCGAGGACGACTGGCGCTGCCTCGACACCGATGTCGGCGCGGCGTACTTCGGTGCGCTGGTGCGCTTCGCGCGCGAGGTCGGCATCGATGTGCCACTCTTCACCGCGAACAACTGCTGGTACAGCCACGAGGGCGTGATCGACGCGTGGTCCAACGCCTCCGACATCGCGCGCACCGCCGAGGAGCTGCGCGAGGTCCATCCCGATGCGCCGCCGCTGATGTTCCACGACGCGGGTGACGCCGCGCGCCTCGCCGAGGCGTCGGTGGTCGCGCGGGTCGACTTCGTGTGCGAGGTCGTGGGCGGCGCGCATCGCGGCGCCACCAGCGCGCGTGGATGCGCGCAGCGGCTGGCGCAGGATCTCCACCCGCTGCGGCGTGCGCTCGTCTTCGGCACCACGCTCGGCGAGGCGATCGCCGCGTCGACGCCACCGCTTCCCGGCATCGGGCGCCTCGCGCAGCCGCTCGCCATCGGCGGATCCACGCTCGAGCGCTGCACGGGATCGATCGTGGCGCTGCTCGGCGACCTGCTCGTGGTCGCGGGCGCGCCGCGCGCGCGGGTCGCGGTGAAGGTCGATGGCAGCGAGGTCGCGCTCACGGTGCCGACCGACTCCGGGCTTCCCAAGGTGCAGAAGGTGCGCGGCGTGCGCGTGGCGGTCGTGCCGAATGCGCTCGCGGCGGGCGTCGGTCTCGCCGAGGATGCGATCGAGTTTGTCGATGAGGCGGGCGTCGTGCTCGTGCGGGTGATGCGCAATGGCACGGTGGCGCGCGGCGCCAAGGTTGTGAAGGGCGAAGTGGTTGCAAAGGGCGCAACGGCTGCGAAGGGCGCGAAGGCGGCGGCGTCCACGTCCACGTCGTCGTCGGCGAACGCCGGCACCGTCGCGTTGTCCGCGCCCGTGTGCGTGGCCGAACCGCAGCTTCTCGACGGCACGCACGCGCGCTACGCCGCCATCGATTCGGCGCGCGCGCTCGGCGAGCTCGGCGTGCAGTCGATGCATGGATTCCTGTGCGTGCGCTTCGACCGACCGGTGCGCAAGGGCCGCGAGCCGTGGCTCGACGCGCGCGGCATCGCCCGCACGGAGCGCGCGGCGACGCGCACCCGCGCCACCACGATCGCGTGCGAGGTCCGCGCCGATTTCGGCCCGCGGCACGGTTCGCACACCGATGAGCGTGCGGGCGTCGTCGGCCCGCTACGCGAGGTCGGTCCGCTGCGCGGCGTGAAGGGCGCGCTGGTCGACCTGCCGCGGTTCGATGCGACGCGCATCGGCCGCTTCGCGTGGGGCTACGACGCGCGCGCCGACGCGGCGCATCGCCGCACCGCGCGCTGGACCTTCGCTGCGCGCACCAGCGCCGTGATCGTGCGGATGCCCGACTGGTGGTTCGACGAGGGTCACGCCGCGGCCGGACACGCGCTGCGCCTGAACGGCGAGCTCGTCGCCACCGACGCGTGGTGCGCGCGGGCCGCGGTCGTGCTCGACGCCGCGCGCCTCTCGCCGATGCGGCCGGTCAAGCTCGCCAAGGGCGAGAAGCCGCCGAAGGCGAAGGCCGCGAAGCTCGAGCCCGGCGCGAACGAGCTGCTGCTCGATCTTGATGCACACGGCGCTCTCGACGAGCGGAAGCTCGCGCGGCTGATGGGCGACGTCGTGTTCCTCGACGCCGGCGCCGAGATCGCCGCCGCATGGTCGTTCGCGCGCGTGCATCCGCCCGCGAGCTGGGCGACGGCGCGGCCGGTGCCGCGCAAGGCGCTCGCCGCGCCCACGTGGTTCCGCACCGTGTTCACACTCGATGCGCCGCGCGCGCTCGAGCTCGAGGCCGTGCATGCGGCGGGATCGGTCGCGACCGTGCTCGTCAACGGACAGGCCGCGATGGTGCTCGACGGCGCGAGTGGCGTCGCGTCGGGCAACGCGCGCGCGCGTCGGCTGGCGCGCACGGCGTCGCTGCCCGCGTCGCTCCTGCGCGCAGGCGAGAACGAGGTCTGCGTGTTCGAGCCCGGGGGCGTGATGCCGGCGCTGGCGCTGCGCGACCCGTCGTCTGGTATCGCGACGCCTGCTACAGCGCGCTCGGGTGCCAGACGGTCTTGATCTCGACGAACGGCGCGATCGCGAACGGCGAGTGCCAGAACGCGTCGTCGTCGAACTTCGGCGCGTCGTGGAAGAGGCACACGCGCTTGAGGTTCTCCGCAGCGCCGAGCTCGAGCGCCTTCGCGTCGGCCGCGGCGAGCCGTGCGCCGCACACCGCGGCGATGTCGCGGTGCGACGCGATCCACGGCGCGAGCTCCGCGCGCACACCCGTGAGGATGTTCACGACGCCCGCGGGCACGTCGCTCGTCGCGAGCGCCTCGCCGAGCGCGACGGCGAGCGGCGCGTTCGTCATCGGCGCGATCACGATGGCCGCGTTGCCCGCGGAGATCACGGGCAGGAGCAGCGACAGCATCGCGAGCAGCGGCCGTTCGTCGGGCACGACGACCGCGACCGTGCCGGTCGGCTCGGGCATCGAGAACACGAAGTACGGCCCCGCGACCGGCTGCTTTCCGCCGAGCACCGACGCGATCTTGTCGGTCCAGCCCGCGAAGCACACGCAGCGGTCGATCGCGTGGTCGACCTCGCGCGTGGCGTCGGCCTTCGAGCGGCCTTCGATCGATGCGATGAGCGCGATGAACTCGGCGCGGCGCGCCTCGAGCATCTCGGCGATGCGGTAGAGCACCTGCCCGCGGTTGTACGCGGTGGCGGCGGCCCACTTCACCTGCGCGGCGTTCGCGGCCTCGACCGCGTCGCGGAGGTCCTTGCGGCTCGCGTGCGACGCGTGCGCGACCACGCGCTTCCTCGCGTCCTTCACGGGAATCGTGCGGCCGCTCTCGCTGCGCGGGAACGCGCCGTTCACATAGAGCTTGAGCGTCTTCGCGACCTCGACGCGCGCGCTGTTCGCGGCTGGACTCATCGGCCACCTCCGACCTTCACGTACGCGGAAAGTCCCTGTCGCCCACCCTCGCGGCCGAAGCCCGACTCCTTGTATCCCCCGAACGGCGCGCTCGCGTCGAAGCGGTTGAAGGTGTTGAGCCACACGACGCCCGCGCCGAGGCGATTCGACATCTCGAGCGCGCGCGCGGCCTTCTCGGTCCACACGCCGGCGCTCAGGCCGTAGGTCGTGTTGTTCGCGCGCTGCACGGCCTCCTCGGGCGTGCGGAAGGTCATCACGCTGAGCACGGGGCCGAAGATCTCCTCCCTCGCGATCGTGTGGGATGGCTGCACGCCCGTGAAGATCGTGGGCCTGCACCAGAAGCCCTTCCTGGGCAGCGTGCACGCGACCTCGAGCTTCTGCGCGCCCTCGTCGCCGCCGGCCTTGAGATAGCGGTTGATCGTCTCGAGCTGCGCCTTCGAGTTGATCGCGCCGACATCGGTGTTCTTGTCGAGCGGGTCGCCCACGCGCAGCTGCTGCATGCGGCGCCCGAGGCGCGCGACGAAGTCGTCGTGGATCGACTCCTCGACGAACAGCCGCGATCCCGCGCAGCACACATGGCCCTGGTTGAACCAGATGCCGCTCACGACGCCCTCGACCGCCTGGTCGAGCGCGGCGTCGGCGAAGACGATGTTCGGACTCTTGCCGCCGAGCTCGAGCGTGAGCTTCACGCCCGTGCCCGCGACCGCCTTCGCGATCGCCTTGCCGACCTCGGTCGAGCCCGTGAACGCGATCTTGTCGACGCCGTTCCTCGCGCCCGCAAGCGCGGTGATCGCGCGGCCCGCGTCGGGTCCGCCCGTGACGATGTTCACGACGCCGTCGGGCAGGCCGCACTCCTGCAGGATCTCGGCCAGCATGAGCGCGGTGAGCGGCGTCGTCTCGGCGGGCTTGAGCACGCAGGTGTTGCCGCAGGCGAGCGCGGGCGCGAGCTTCCACGCCGCCATCATGAGCGGGAAGTTCCACGGGATGATCTGCCCGCACACGCCGACCGGGCGCGGCTGCGCGCCGGCGAAGGCGTACGACAGCTTGTCGCACCAGCCCGCGTGGTGGAAGAAGTGCTGCACGACGAGCGGCAGGTCCTCGTCGCGCGACTCCTTGATCGGCTTGCCGCCGTTCATCGACTCGAGCACCGCGAGCTCGCGCGAGCGCTCCTGGATGCGGCGCGCGACGCGGAAGAGGAGCTTCGCGCGCTCGGCGGGCTTCGTCTTCGACCACTTCGGAAAGGCCTTGCGCGCCGCCGCGACCGCGCGGGCGACGTCGTCGGCCCCCGCGTCGGCGATCTCGGCGATCGGCTCCTCGGTGGCGGGATTGATGGTCCGGAACCCCTTGCCCGACTTCGGCTCGACGAACCTGCCGCCGATGAAGAGTCCGTAACTCGGCTTGAGGACGGGCCGCACGCTCTCGGGCGCGGGCGCATAGGCGAAGGGCGAGGAGTTCACCCGCGCGATCTTACACGGCGGCGAATCCTGTCCCGCGTCCGCAGCGAAGCGGGCGGCATGAATCGCCCCGTCGACATCCGCCGTCCGCTGCGCGCCACCGTTGGGTTCTCCGTGCGTGGCCTGATCTCCCGTGTCGCCTCCCGCGTCGTCTCCCGCGTGGCCCCCGCGCTGATCCTCGGATTCGGGCTGCTCCCGCTGACCGCGTGCGTGTCGACCGAGAGCGATCCGAGCAAGATTCCCGATCCGGTGAAGCCGTCGGCTCCGGGCGCGGTGGCCGAGAGCAACGCCGCGGCGGATGAGGCGGTCATGAGCGCGCAGGACTCGTCGGGTCAGGGCTCGTCAGGTCAGGCCGCGTCCGGCCACAGCGGCCGCGCCTCCGAGCCTGGCGCCGAGGCCGCGAATCCCGTGCGGACGCCCGACCAGGTCACCCGCGTGGGCGGCGACCTCGTGGCGAAGATCGAGATCCGCGACGGCGAGTTCCGCTACGGACCGTCCCGCATCGAGAGCCCGCTGCCTGCGGGATATCCCGAGCCGACGCCGCCCGGTGCGATCGACCTCAAGCGATACCCGACCGTGCGCCGCGCCGAGTACGTCTCGAGTGGCTCGCCGGGCATGGGCATGAACATGGGCTTCTTCCCGCTGTTCAACCACATCAAGCGCAACGACATCGCCATGACCAGCCCGGTCGAGATGGACTACCGCGACCTCTTCGATCCCGCCACCGGCAAGCAGGAGCCGAAGGATTCGATGAGCTGGACGATGAGCTTCCTGTACCGCACCGCCGAGCTCGCCCCGGTCGGCAAGGACGCGAAGGACGGCAAGGTCATCGTGACCGACCGCCCCGAGCTCGAGGTGCTCTCGATCGGCATGAACGGCCCCTACGGCACCGGCGTGGTCGAGAAGGGCCTGACCCTGCTGCACGCGTGGCTGAAGGACCACCCCGAGTACGAGGTGTCCGGCGAGCCGCGCGCGTTCCACTACAACGGGCCGTACATCGCGAACCGCAACAAGTGGTCGGAAGTGCAGCTCCCCGTGCGGAAGGCTGGCGCGCAGGCGACCGGCCAGCCGGCGGGAGCCACGGCGAATCCGGGCAGCACCCAGGTGGCCGCGCCGACCTCGTCCAAGCAGTGACCGCCGCTCCGCGGCGCGGATGAACCGCCGATTTCTCGGTCCCGACCGCGCGACGCTCAACCCAAGCCGCGCGATGTCCGACACAATCGGGGTATGTCCGCACCGAAGATCATCTGCGCCCTCGACATCGGCGGCACCAACGCCAAGGCCCGCTGCGCCCATTGGGACGACAAGCGCGCCACGCCGTCCGGTCCGAGCTACACGCCCGACCAGCTCGCCGCCGACATGCGCACGCTCCTCGCGGGCGAGAAGGTGGATGCGATCACCATCGGCCTGCCCACGCCGATCCGCGACGGTCGTCCGCTGCGCGATCCGGTGAACCTCGGTCCGGGCTGGAAGGACTTCGACTACCGCGCCGCGTTCGGCGTGCCGGTGAAGATCCTCAACGATGCGGCGATGCAGGCGATCGGCAGCCACCGCGCCGCGAAGCTGACCAACGAGAAGATGCTCTTCCTCGGACTGGGCACGGGACTCGGCACCTGCATGATCGCGGGCCGCATCGTGCTGCCGATGGAGCTCGCGCACCTGCCGTTCAAGAAGGGCCGGTCGTTCGAGGAGTACGTGGGCGTCCGCGGCCGCGAGCGCAACGGCACCCGCAAGTGGCGCGGCCATGTCGCGGAGACGGTGCGCATCCTGCGCGCGGCGGTCCTGCCCGACGTGGTCGTCCTCGGCGGCGGCAACTCGAAGGCGCTGCGGGAGATCCCCGAAGGCTGCGTCCTCGGCGCGAATTCGAACGCGTTCCTCGGCGGCTACGCGGTGTGGGAGCCCGATTGGGCGAGCGCGGCGACCGAACTGTGATCCGAGCGCGCACCCGGGCGGGCTTCTCGCGAAGCCGCGCTCGGTCCGTCCACGCCGACGTCGAGTGCAGGCCGCCGGTCACTTCGCCGCGACAGGCACCATCGACTCGAGCTGCTTGAGCACGTACGTCATGTACTTGCGCTTGGCGGGCTCGAGCTCGAGGCAGTTGAGCACCAGGTCGCTGAGCCGCTCGGGAATCTGCGGGTTCCACTGCGAGAGCGGCGTCGCCTCGCCGAGCAGCTGCTCGGGAAGCTGGAAGTCCTTCGGGTACTTCCGCTGCACGGTCTGCGGCGCGAACTTGCCGCGCAGCAGGCGATACATCGTGGCGCCGAAGTTGAAGACATCGGTCTGGGCCGTGATCTGCTCGATGAGCGGCTGCTCCGGCGCGACGTAGCCCGCGGTGCCCGACATGCGCGGCTTGGTGGAGCCGATCTTCCAGGCCTGGCCGAGGTCGATGACCTTGGTGTGCTTCTCATCCCAGAGGATGTTGTTGGGCTTCATGTCCGCGTGCGCGTAGCCCTTCTCGTGGATGTGCACGAGGGCGCTGGCGACGTCGCGGAAGATGCCGATCCACTCGGGGATGCTGAAGCGGGCCTCGCCCTTGTGCAGCATGTCCTCGAGGCTGGGCGCGTCGATCATCTCCATCACGAGGCCCAGGTCCTTGCCCGGCTTCTTGAGGAAGCCGAAGCCCTGGTCGCCCCGCATGTCGACGATGTCGCGGATGTTCGGGTGCTTGAGCTTGCGACCGACCTCCCACTCCATGCGGAGCTGCTCGAGGTAGCGGTCTTCCTTGTCGCCTTCGGAAATGACGTGCTTGAGCGCGTACTGGACGTGGCTCTTGCCGTCGTCGACCAGGTAGACCACGCTGAAGGCGCCGTCGCCGAGCCACTTGCGGATGCGATAGCCGTGCAGGGTCTCGCCCGGGTTCTTGCGATGGCGCTTGGCAGCTGGGATCGCTTCGCTCATGCCATCACCTCATGGACAACCACCCCGCGCACAACCACCTCGCGATCCGGGGCGCATCGGAGGACTTCCGATCCGCGTCCGTGCGGGTAGGCGCATGCGCGCGTGGGAACGAATGGACACAGCACCGACATCGTCAAAGGCACTTGCTGGGACGAGGCAAAGGCGAGAAATGAGGCGCGGCGAGGGGAGTGCCGAGCCCGGGAAATGCCTCGTGAGGCGAAGAAGATACGCGAAACCCTCCGCCGTATTTTGGGGTCTCGGTAAGTTTCGCGAGAAAAGCGCGGACGCCGTTCCGAGCCACTTCGGAACGCTGAAACCCAAACTTTCTTGAAAGATCGGCGCGTGATCGCGTGGGTGCGCCGCGCGCGCGGGTCACGCCTCTGCGAAGTCGTCGCGTGCCGCGTAGCCGCCGCGCCGCATGCGGGCGATCTGGCGGAGCAGGTCGTTGAGCAGGGTCGACGCGCCGAACCGGAAGAGGTGGGGGTGGAGCCACTCGGGGCCGAGCGTCTCGTGCACCATGACCAGCTGCGCGATGGCGGACTTCGCCGTGCGGATGCCGCCCGCCGGCTTCATGCCGACGCGCACCCCGGTCTCCCGGAACGCGTCGCGGATGGCCTCGAGCATGACCAGGACGACCGGCATGGTCGCCGCCGGGGTGACCTTGCCGGTCGACGTCTTGATGAAGACCTCGCCGTCGGCGATCGGCCCGGTCGCGAAGCACGCCTGGATCGCGAGGTCGCTGGCGTAGCGCACGGCGTCAAGCGTCTCCAGCTCGCCGGTCTCGAGGATGACCTTGAGGTGGGCGGCGCCGCAGGCCTGCTTGACGCGGGCGATCTCGTCGGCGACCAGCCCGTACTCGCCGGCGAGGAAGGCGCCGCGGCTGATCACCATGTCGATCTCATCGGCGCCGTCGCCGACCGCGCGGCGCACGTCGTCGAGGCGGATGTCGAGCGGGAACTGGCCGCTGGGGAAGCCGGTCGCGACCGAGGCGATCTTGACGGAAGAACCCGAGAGGGCCTCGCGGGCCACCTGCACCAGGTTCGGGTAGACGCAGATCGCCGCGACCGAGGGGATCGGCGCCATTCCCGCCGCCTCGAGGGCGCGGGAGAGGGCCGGAGCAGGCGAGATCGCCTTGCGGCAGAGGGAGCGGACCTTCTCGGGGGAGTCCTTGCCTTCGAGCGTCGTCAGGTCGGTCATGGTGACCGCGAGCCGGAGGGCGTAGTCCTTCGAGCCCGCCTTGATCGAGCGCTTGCCGAAGCTGTCGGCGCGGCGGACCGCCATC
The DNA here is from genome assembly GCA_049318425.1 of Phycisphaerales bacterium. GTDB lineage: Bacteria > Planctomycetota > Phycisphaerae > Phycisphaerales > SM1A02 > QWPT01. Next base: position 55,392 of record JBMOGJ010000004.1, read on the forward strand.
ACCGTGTCGACGGGGCGGCGCGGCGGGAGCGCGATCGGAAGCATGTCTGGGGTCGGGCTGCCCGAGGTCATGCGGGATCAGCCGCCGCGCGCCGCGCGGAAGAGGGCGGGGAGGCTGGCGCCGCCGAGCAGCACCATGCGCCGGTCGATCTGCGCCTCGACGCCGTACACGAGCAGCGTCTCACCGCGGTTGTCGAGCACATAGAGGATCTCGAACGGCTGCGCGTCGGGGCCTTGGCCGGTCGAGGCGGTGATCGCGGTGTAGCCGCCGACGCCCATCGAGGCGGTGCCCGCCTCGGCCGAGGGGTGCAGGCGGCCGGCTTCCACGATGGCGAGCGCGGTGATCGCGACGGCGCTGGTGGCGAGGATGGCGTGGGGGATCCGCATGGTGGAGGTCCGTCGTCAGTTGGAGCGGGGGCGCGACATCTCGGCCGCGTCGACGGCGAGGCTGCGGAAGCCGAGTCCGCGCATCTGCTTGGTCTGCGGGTCCCACTGGACCGCGATGACCTCCTGCGTGGTCTCGTCGACGATGTAGACCGCGTGGGTCTCGGTGCCGTTGATCCGGCCCGAGGCGGCGGTGTAGGTGCTGCGCGGGCGCGCGGCCTGCGCGTCGGCGGGCGCCGAGAGTTCGACGGCGGCCAGCGCGCCGAGCGCCGCGACGTTCGCACCGAGCAGGAGTTGGAGGCTGGAGGGTCGGCGGCGCAGCATGGTGGGACCTCGGGGTCGGGTCGGGAGGGGTGTCCGGTCGAGCTTCTGGCCGCGCGTCGGCCCCCGGCGATCGGGACGCCTAGCGATCGGGACGCCTGGCGATCAAAGATCCTGGTGCGAACGCTTCGACGGCATGAGCGAGATGGCGACGATCACGCCGAACAGCACGGCGACGATGAGGTAGCCGATGATCGGGTTCGTCTGCGGGGTGAAGGTCGGCTCCGGCGGCTTCTCCGCCTGGGCCACGGCGATCGTGGCGAGGGCGAGCGGGGCAAGCATGGAGAGCGTGCGGGTCAGGCGCATCGCCGCAGGATACGACAGCCGCGCGCGGTTTGCGAGGGCGCGACGCGCTCCCGCGCCGCGTTTACGGCTCGCCGACGAGAACGAGGCGACCTTCCCGATCAACGGTCCGCGCGAACGCGTGCTCCGGATCGTGATCGAGCGCGATGCGCCAGCGCTCCCGCGACGCACGCCCGAGAATCTCCAGCTTCGACTGCATCGACTCGTAGGCGAGCATGTCGTACCCGAGGCTCGCCGCCGGATGCGCGTGGTGGACCGTCGGGCACGCGTCGCCGAGATACACGGTCGGGTCGCCGGGCCCCTCGAGCAGGATGCTCTGGTGGCCCCAGGTGTGGCCCGCGGTCGGGATGAGCGTGATGCCCGCGAGCGGCGTGCACGCGCCGTCGTGCAGCTCCACGCGCGTGGCGACGGGATCGAGGTGCGAGCGGAAGTAGGTCTTCGTCATCGTGCTACGGTTGGCGAGGGCGTCGTGCCACTCCTGCCGCTGCACGTGGATGCGCGCGTTCGGGAACACGGGCACGGGCCCCGCCGCGCCGGCGCGCGTCAGGCCGGCGGCGTGGTCGAAGTGGAGGTGCGTGAGCACGACATGCGCGATGTCGCGCGGATCGACGGAGAGCTCGGCGAGCGCGTCGACGGCGGTGCGGCGCTCGAGTTCGTACATCGCGCGCTCGCGGTCGCTCCACTTGTCGCCGTAGCCGGCCTCGATGAGCACGAGCCCGTCGCGCGACTCGACGAGCAGCGAGCGCGTGGCCAGCGCGATGCGGTTGTGCGCGTCGGCCTCGGTCCACTGCGACCACATCGTCTTCGGGATGAGCCCGAACATGCCGCCGCCGTCGAGGCGGAAGGCGCCGGTGCGGAGGGGTTCGATGCGTGAGATCGGGGAGCGGGAATCCACGGGGCGCATGGTAGGCTTCGCGAGTCGTGGGTCGGACCGGGCGCCGTTCGCGCGAAGTGGCTTTGGAGGTGGCTCCGCCGCCGGGAACCGCATGTGGAACGAACTCACCTTTGCGTGGCACGGGTCGGGTCTCACCAGGCTGCTTGATCTCGCCTTCGCTCCTTGCGTGGCCGTCGGCATGCTCGCAGTCGTACTGTGGGTCGCGCTGCTGCGGCGAAAGCCGTCGGGGCTTCGCACGGCTGCAGGCCTGCTCGGACTCGTGCTGCTTCCGAATGCGTTGCTGGCGCTGCTTCTGGTGCACCAACTGCGTTCGGTGCACGGTGTGTGGATCGCGCTCATGCTCGGCGTGCCCGTGTCATCGCTGCTCGTGGCGCTGTACGCCGTCGGTTGGACGGCGCTCTACCGCAGACCGTTCGGCGACCATGAGTGCGGACGCTGCCGTCAGCAGATGCATCCAGAGCAATCGACCTGCGCGGAGTGCGGCTGGACGCGCGGACGGTCGACCGGCGTGGCGCAGGCGCGCATGTTCGCGATCGCGGTGATCGGTGGTGTCACGGCGGTCACCTCGCTGCTGGCGCTGCAACTGGCGATGACGGTTCCCCTTGCATGGACGGCGGAATTCGATGTCGAGATGCACGACCGGCCGCCGTCCCTCCTCGGGGGCGCCGCCACCTCGGGCACGGTCATCCGCCGTCTGTACGGGAACTCGACGCACCTGCGGTCGCCCTTCCTGCGGCGGTGGGATCCGGTCGGATTCTCGAGCCTCGGCTTCCTGTGCGAGTCGGCGCCGGGCGTGTGGTCCACCTACCTGATGTTGTCCGGAGACGAGCGCCAGTACACGCCGGAGTTCCTCGCGGCGTTTCCGCAGCGGCTCTCCGACGCGATGTCGGCCGCTCATCCTGCGCTGCCTCGCGACGAGATCGAGCACACCGCCGCCATGCAGGCGGGGTTCGTGCGCGCGATGAAGGAGAAGAAGGATTTGGCCGAGCATTCCGCGAAATGGACGCGGATCGAGGTCACGGAGATCACACCGCCGCTCGTGCTGATGCTGGTGCCCGCGTGCGCTGGTCCGCTCGTGGCGGTCTCGGTCGCGCTGCTCGCGCGCCGGCGCCGTCACCACAGCGCCTGAACGATCTCGAACGCGATGAGCGCGATGATGATCCACTCGAGGAGCTCGCTGCGGTACTGCGACTGCCGCGACTCGAGGCGCTCGCTGATCGAGCCGAGCGTCGCGAGCTTGCGCGAGACGCTCTGCTCCCAGTCGTCGATGCGGAAGCGGCGCGACGCGGTGCGCTGCACGCGCGCGAGGTGCTGGTCGCCGAACAGCTTGAGCGCGTTGGTCACGCTGTCGAACAGCGCCGCGCCCTCGAGCTCGAGCTCGGCGAGCAGGCGGAGGTTCGCCCGAAGGCGGAAGCGCCGGAAGAGCGAGCGGTCGTTCAGCATCGTCCACACCTGGTCGAGGCCGCGGTCGAGCTCGCCGTCGAGGTGCTTGAGCTCGGCGAGCTGCACGTTCGCGTGCTCGAGCACGGCGAGCGTCGCGGCGGGCTCCGCGTCGACGACGAACGCCGCGGCCCAGTCGACGAGCACGAGATCGCGCGTGCCGTAGGCGAGCGGCGACTGCACCGCGTCGGCGATCTCCTCGTGCGAGAGCGGCTTGTCCTCGAGGCGCAGCAGCGCGGCGAGGCGCGCGGCGCCGAACGCCTCGACCGTGGGCGCCGCGCCGCCGCACGACGCGGGATCGACGACGAAGACCACGAAGTCCTCCGCCGACGCGCGCAGCTCGGGACGCGTGATCGTGTCGCCGAGCGCGGCCACCGTCTCCTCGACCGACGCGCGCGCCGCGGCGGCGAGGCCGAGGTTGTTCCAGAGCCGCGCGGCGAGCGCAGCGAGCGCGGAGACCTCTCCGTCGAACGGGATGCGGAACGCGACCGAGATCGCGCCGAAGTCGTAGATCGTCGTCTCGACGAGCGTCGCGGTCGCGAAGCCGTCGATCGCGTGCACCGGGCGCTCGACCGCGATGCGCAGCGGCTTCTGCGTGAAGTCGCTGTCGGCGGGCACGCGCCGGCTCTGCGGCAGCGCCTCGCGTGCCGACGCGGGCAGCCGCGCCTCGGCGCGCGCGAGGTCGATGGCGAAGCCCGCCTCGAAGGCGAACATCACGCGGCACTCCCCGGAGATGCGTTCAATCGCCATGCGTCCTCGCATTCTGGCTCGGTCTGCGGCGCGCGGCGTGGCGGAACGGTCCGTGAACGGCGGCGATGGCCGCCGCCTCACCGCGTCACTTCACGTAGATCGTCGTGTGGCGCACCTCGGCCGGGGCCTCGGTGGTCTCCCAGGCCCGCCGCAGCTCGAAGGTGATGCGCGTGCGCCCCGCCTTCTGCGCGGTGAAGTTCATCGTGCACATCTGCTTCGCGCCCACCGCGTCGGTGCCGCGCACGGGGCGCGAGCGCTGCTCGGTGATCTTCACGACCGACTCGTCGTAGCCGCGGGCGGTCCACGAGTAGCCGGTGCCGCCGGCGAAGTAGAGCTCGGCGACGAAGGTCTTGCCGACATCGAGCTCGACGCCGGTGACGCCATCGATGCCGTCCGCGGATGGCTCGCCGACGCAACGGCCGCCGTAGAACTCGAGCTTGGTCACGCGCTCGGGGTCGAGGGCGGGCGCCGCCTCGGGAGACGGATTGGCGGGATTCGCGGAATCCGCGCCGCCGGCGTCGGGGCTGGCGGCGCACGCGCCGAGGATCAGGCTGGACGCGAGGATCAGGCTGGACGCGAGGATCAGGCTCGGCGCGAGGAGCAGGCTGCAGACAGGGGCGATCGGAAGGACGTTTCGCATGGCGTGTTCCCTATCGACCCCTCGGCACAGGCAAAATCAATCTTCTTCGGGAGCGGATCAGGCGAGCAGCGCGTCGGGGTCCTCGAGCAGCTTCACCACGGTGTTCAGGAAGCGCGCGCCCTCGGCGCCGTCGACCACGCGGTGGTCGCACGAGAGCGACAGCGGCAGCACGAGGCCGGCGTAGAACTTGCCGTCGCGGGTGCAGACGCGCTCCTTGGCGCGGCCCGCGGCCAGGATGGCGACCTCGGGATAGTTGATGACGGGCGTCGCGAACATGCCGCCGTAGCTGCCGACGTTCGAGATGGTGAAGGTGCCGCCGAGCGACTCCTCGCGCGCGATCGTGCGGTCCTTGCACTTGTTGGCGAGGGTGCGCACGGCCTGCGCGAGCTGCACGGGCGCGAGCGCGCCGGCGTTGCGGATGACGGGGACCATGAGGCCCGCGTCGGTGTCGACGGCGCAGCCGAGGTTCACGGCGCTCTTCAGGATGATCTCGCCCTTGGCGTCGTCGACCACGGCGTTGAGCGACGGGTGCTTCCGCAGCGCGCGGCAGACCGCGAGCATGATGAAGGGGAGCATCGAGAGCTTCTCGCCGACGACCTTCGAGTACTCGCGGCGCTTCGACTCGAGCGCGGTCACATCGGCCTCGTCGACGACGGTGAAGTGCACCGCGGTCTGCACGCTGCGCGACAGCGCCTCGGCGATCTTGCGGCGTACGCCGCGGAACGGCACGCGCTGCGCGACATCGTTCTGGTCGATGTACACCGAGCCGGGCGCGATGGTCGCTGCGCGCGGGGCGAAGCCGGAGCCCGCGCCACCCGCCGCCGTCGCCGCGGCGGACGCGATCGGCGCGCCCTCGGCGAACGCGGCGACATCGCTCGCGGTCACGCGGCCGCCACGGCCGGTGCCGGGGACCTTCTGGATGTCGATGCCGAACTTCTTCGCGAGGCCGCGGACGGCGGGGGTCGCCATCGCCTTGCCGTCGCGCGAGATCTCCGCCACCTCGGGCGCGCGGCGCGCGAAGCGCTCGCTCACCGTGAGGGTGCCCGACATGGTGCCGACGACGGTGCCCTGGTCGCCGGTCGCCTCACCCGATGCCACGGCGGCGCCGGCGGCGATCTGGCTCGACATGCAGGAGTTGCCGTTCGATGCGGCGGACGCCGCGGGCGCGGCCGCGGCAGCGGACTTGGTCGCCGTCGCCGTCGCCGCAGTGGCGGCGCCGACCGCCGCCTTCGCAGCGCCGTAGCGCACCAGCACCGCACCGACCGGGATCACATCGCCCGCCTTGCCGCAGAGCTCGCTCACGGTGCCCGCCCACGGGGACGGCACCTCGACGAGCGCCTTGTCGGTCTGCATCTCGGCCAGCGTCTGCGACTCCTTCACGGTGTCGCCCGCCTTCACCTTCCAGCTGATGAGCTCCGCCTCGGCGAGGCCCTCGCCGAGGTCGGGGAGGAGGAAGTGACTCTTGTCGGTGGGTTGCTTGACTCCGGCCATCGTGATTCCTTCCGAGAGGGGCGATGTTGTACCACAGCGCGCCGTGCCGACGGACGGGCAGGGTAGGCTGCATGGGTTCCGCACGCCATCCGCGACCAGGAGATCGACATGCTCGAAACAGCCGAGAACTCAGGTGAAACGGCAGGGGACACCGACTGGAGTCTTCCCCACGACGCGCGGCGCCCCGCCGTGTGCGGGTCGATGGCGGTCGCAACCAGCCAGCCGCTCGCCGCGCAGGCCGGACTCGAGATGCTGCGTCGCGGCGGCAGCGCAGCCGATGCCGCGGTCGCGACGGCGGCCGCGATGACGGTGCTCGAGCCGACCACCAACGGCATCGGCGGCGACGGCTTCGTGCTCGGGATCTTCGGCGGCGAGGTCGTGGGACTGAACGCGTCCGGCCGTGCGCCCGCGCGGCAGCTCCGCAGCGCCTTCGACGGCCAGCCGGGCATGCCCCGGCGCGGCTGGGGTCCGGTGACGGTGCCGGGCGCGGTGTCGGGTTGGGTGGCGCTCTGGAAGCGGTTCGGCCGGCTGCCCTTCGCCGACCTGCTCGAGCCGGCCATCCGCCACGCGCGTGACGGCTACCTGGTCGCGCCGCGGACCGCCGACCTGTGGAAGCGCGCCTATCCCGCGATGTCGCGGTTCGACGAGTGGCGGCGGGTGTTCGCGCCCGAGGGCCGCGCGCCGCGCGCCGCCGAGCGCATCATCCTCGCCGACCACGCGCGCACGCTCGAGGCGATCGCGCGCACCGAGGGCGCCGCGTTCTACACGGGTGAGCTCGCGAAGCGCATCGCCGACAGCGCGCGCGCCGATGGCGCGTTCCTGGACGAGAAGGACCTCGCCGGGCACGAGGCGCGCTGGGTGGCTCCGCTCGAGGCGCCGTTCGCGGCGTCGACGATGCTCGCGATCCCGCCGAACGGCCAGGGCATCGCCGCGCAGATCGCGCGCGGGATCCTCGAGGTTTCGCGGGCGAATCCGCGCTTCGCCGAGCTTTCGCCCGATTGCGCCGACAGCGTGCACCTCGCGGCGGAGGCGATGAAGCTCGCGTTCCGCACCGTGCACCGCGAGGTCGGCGATCCGGCGGCGATGCGCGTGCAGCCCGGCGACCTGCTCGCGCGCGGGTTCCTCGAGGCGCTCGCGGCCGAGATCGATCCCGCGAAGGCGCGGGATTTCCAGCACGGCCCGCCGAAGACCGGCGGCACGATCCTGCTCTGCACCGCCGACCGCGACGGCAACATGGTGTCGCTCATCCAGTCGAACTACGAGGGCTGGGGCTCGGGCATCGTGATCCCCGGCACCGGCATCGCGATGCAGAACCGCGGCGCATGCTTCACGCTCGAGAAGGACCATGTGAACGAGTACGCGCCGTCGAAGCTGCCGTACCACACGATCATTCCCGGCATGCTGGTGCGGCGCGACGCGCAGGGCGCCGCGCGCCCGCACGTCGCCTTCGGCTGCATGGGCGGCTACATGCAGCCGCAGGGACAGCTGCAGATCGCGTCGCGGCTCGAGGATCACCGCGCGAATCCGCAGGCCGCGCTCGATGCGCCGCGCTGGCAGGTGAGCGAGGGGCTGAAGCTCGACGTCGAGCCCGGGTTCCCGCAGGCGACGCTCGACGAGCTCGCGAAGCGCGGCCACGCGGTCAAGGTCGCCGGCGAGAAGTCGATCTCGTTCGGCCGTGCGCAGTGCATCCAGCGCGTGGAGCACGGCTACATCGCCGCGAGCGACTGCCGCGGCGATGCGCAGGCCGTGGTGGCGTAGTCCGAGCGCTCGCCGCTGCGGCGGCGACCTCTGGTGGTCGCGGGGCATGAGTGCCCGCAGACGAAGTCTGCGGAACACCAGGCGTCGGAGTCGGCCGAAGAACCGCGGTTTCCCGCTCAGTCCGGCAGCCGGACGAAGTCGATCGTGAAGTTCGTGGCGGCCTGCGGCTTCACCTCGAACGCGCCCTGCGGGTCGCGCGTGCCGCCGGCCATCGTCCATCCGAGCGGCGGGCGCACACGCACCGAGCTCCGGCCGGGCGCGTCGAGCTCGACCCGGATCGCGCTCGGATTCCACGCGAGCTTCGTCACCGTCACGCCGCCGCGCGCGCGCAGCCCGCGCACCTCGCCGGTCTTCCACGACGGTGGCAGCGCAGGCAGGATGTCGACGATGTAGCGCGGCATCCTGCCCGGAGCGAACGCGTCCTTCTCGGCCACATGCGACTGCACCAGCGCCTCGGCGATGCCCGCCGCGCCGCCGAAGTTGCCGTCGATCTGGAACGGCGGATGGTCGTCGAACAGATTCGGCAGCGTGGACTTCGACAGCAGCGCGCGCAGGTTGTCCTCGACCGCCGTGCCGTCGCCGAGCCGCGCGAAGAAGTTGATGAGCCACGCGCGGCTCCAGCCCGTGTGTCCGCCGCCGTTCGCGAGGCGGAAATCAAGCGTCTTTCGCGCGGCCGCGAGCAGTTCGGGCGTCGCGTCGCAGGTGAACTGCGCGCCCGGGTGCAGGCCGTAGAGGTGCGAGATGTGGCGGTGTCCCGGCTCCGCCTCGCCGAAGGGACGCGCCCACTCCATGAGCCGGCCATCGGCGCCGACCGCGGGAATCGCGAGCCTGTCGCGCGCCGCGCGCGCAGCGGCCACGACCGCATCGTCGCCCGTGCCGAGCACCGCCGCCGCATCGATCAGGTTCGTGAACACATCCCACACGATCTCCTGGTCCATCGCGTTGCCCATCCCGATGTTCGCGTGCTGGCCATCGGCGGTGATGAAGGTGTTCTCCGGCGACGAGCTCGGGCCCGCGACCAGCTTGTGCGTCGCAGGGTCCTCGACGAGGTAGTCGAGGTAGAACTCCGCCGCGCCGCGCAGCATCGGCCACGCGCGCTCGCGCAGGAAGCGCTCGTCGCCCGAGTGCGCGTAGTGCTCCCAGAAGTGGCGCGTGAGCCAGCCGCCGCCGTGTGGCCACATGCCCCACACGGTGTTGCCGATCGGCTCGGTGAAGGCCCACGCGTCGCTCGTGTGGTGCGCGACGAAGCCCTTCGCGCCGTAGAGCTTCCGCGCGGAGGCGCGTCCGGTCTCCGCCACGCGCTCGGCGAAGTCGAACAGCGGCCCGTGGCACTCCGCGAGGTTCGCGACCTCGGCGTGCCAGTAGTTCATCTGGATGTTGATGTTGATGTGGTAGTCGGCGCTCCACGGCGCGGCGAGGTGCGGGTTCCACAGTCCCTGCAGGTTCGACGGCAGGTCGCCGGGGCGCGAGCACGACAGCAGCAGGTAGCGGCCGAACTGGAAGTAGAGCGCCTGCAGCGCGGGATCCGCCGCACCGGCCTTGAACTCGGCGAGACGGACATCGGTCGCCTTCGCGGCCTGCGCATCGCCGCCGACATCGAGCGACACGCGCGACATCACTGGCGAGAACGACGCGAGGTGCCGCGCAAGCAGTTCGTCGAACGGCCGCGCGAGCGCGGCGCGCGCGGTGTTCATCGCGAAGACCGTCGGATCCATCACGCGCACCGCGGGATCGATGTGCGCGCGGAAGTCGGTGCCGCCCGCGATCACCACCGTGTAGGCGCGCGTGCGCGTCGCGGTGCGGTCGACGGACTCGACCTTGCCCGTGGATTTGCCCGACGAATCCCCGGGATTCCGCGCGATCTCCACCGGCTCGCCGATCGCCGCATCGACCTTGAGCCCGACCGCCGACGCGTAGCGCACGCCGCGGTGCTCGCCGTTCACGGCGACGCCGGTCTGCGTGTAGAACGCGATGCCATCCTCGACCGACACGCCGTTCCCGCCGTCGACCACCTCCTCGCGCCCGCGCGCGATCGCGGCGAGCAGCGGCGTGTCGCCGAGCGCCTCCCAGCGCACCACGATCACCTGGTCCGCATCGCTCGCGAACATGCGGCAGCGGTACCTCGCGCCATCGGCGGTGAAGGTCGTCTCGGCGACGCCGGTCGCGAGATCGAGCGAGCGACGGAGATCCTCGACCTTCGCGAACGGCGCGCTCCACCGCGTGCCCACCGTGCACAGCGGCTGGTAGCTGCGCGTGAGCTCGGGCGTCATGAACTCGTCCTGCATGATGCGCTGCGCGCCGACGACATCGCCCTTGAACCACAGCTCGCGCGCGCGTGCGAGCGAGCCCGGCGCCGGCGTGCGGTTGCGGTCGACGATCGACCCGGCCCACACCGTGTCCTCGTTCACCTGGATGGTGCCGAACTGGTCGCCGAAGACCATGCCGCCGAGGCGGCCGTTGCCGATCGGCAGCGCCTCGGTCCACCGGGCCGCCGGCTGCGCGTACCAGAGCGTGAGGTCCGCGGCGCGGGCATCCGCGCACGGGAGGAACGAGAGCAGGGCGGCGAGGAGTCCGACCACAGTCGCGGGCAGGGGAGTGCGCATCGTGGGGCGGATCGTACGGGCGCAAGACGGGGGTCGGACGGAGTAGATAACTACCGATCCCGCCGCGATTTGCCGCTGCTCCCGCAACGGCGCGCCCTTCGCCGATGAACCACCGCCTTCCCACCGATAGAGGATCCGATGATTCACCGAACCTGCATCCGCCTTGCGGCCGTCGTCGCCGCCCTCGCCTCGCAGGCCTCCGCGCGCGCCGACCTGTCGTGGTTCGACGTGCCGGTCTCCGAGGATCGTCCGCATGTGAGCTTCGCCGACGTGGTCGCGTGGAGCGATGCCTGCCTCGACATCAAGGCCGAGGAGTGGGCGCCCGTCGAGCGCGTCTACGCCGAGTACATCACCCGCTGGTCCGGCGAGGGCAACGACGAGGAGAAGCTCTGGCAGGGCCTCGCCTCCGTCCTCGGTCCCGACCGCAGCGGCTGCCTCGATGCGTTCCGCTCGTCGACCGACCTCGTGCTCCGCACCCGCGACTCCTCGAACCGCCACGTCGCCGTGCGCCGCGAGCTGCTCGCGCTCGCCGCCACCCGCGGGCAGTTCGCCGCCGACGCGCGCCGCATTGCGCGCGAGATCAGCGGCCGCGTCGCGCCCGTCGTCACCGAGCGCTCACCCACCGAATACGACGCCGCGCCGCCGCTCGGCGAGGCTGCCGCGGTCCGCAACGCGATCATGCCGGTGCGCCCGAACCTCGCCGCGGTCGTCGGCGAAGCGCGCGCCGACGCGATCCTCGCCAACATCGTGCAGGCCTACGAGATCAGCGGCACCACCGCGCTCGCGCCCGAGTTCCGCGCGATCGTCGAGCACGCGAGCCGCCTCAGCGAGGACGAGCGCACCCGCCTCGCCGCGGCCTACGCCGCCGCCGACGCCAAGCTCGTCGCGCGATCCGCGCTCGACAAGCCGCGCGAGACCCGCACCGAGGCCGACGACGCGCTCTTCAAGGAGATCGAGTCGATCCTTGGCGCCGAGCGCGCCGACCTCATCCGCGCGCTCGCGGGCGGATACGTCGATGTCCGCGCCTATCCCGAGGCGCCCACCGGTCCCAAGCCGAACACGCCGCTGCCCGACCTCGTGAACTCCGCGGCCGACCGGCTGCTCGCGCGCTTCGTCGATCCGAAGGACTTCCCCGCGGTCGAGAGCGCCGCGGGGCGGCCGTACTGGCGCCCGCTGAGCCACCACGCGATGCGCACCGAGACGGGACCCGAGATGCTCCCCATGAGCGGTGCGTTCCTCGCCGCCGTCGCCGGCGCCAAGGGCGACGACGAGCTCGCGATCATCGAGTCGATCCAGTCCGACTACTCGGTCCGCTTCGCGCAGGCCGAGCACGCCGCGGGGCAGATCATGGCGAAGGAGGCGCGCCTCATCGCCATCGCCGAGACGCTCATCGCCGAGGACGAGCGCGCCTTCCGCGAACTGCAGACCGCCTTCGGCGCCGACCGCGTGCCCGCCGCGACCATCGCCCTCGCGCGCTTCGCGCGGCTCGAGCGCACGCTGCCCTTCGCGCGCATCGCGTCGCGCTTCGACACCGTGTCGCGCATTCCGTGGCCGACGGGCTCGATCGCCGGCGCGTTCTTCGGCGAGCGCGTCACCGGCGCCACGCCGCTCCCGTCGTCGCGCCGCGCCGAGATGCTCGCCGCGCTCACCGAGAGCGCCGATGCGCTGCTCGCGGGCCGCCTCGCCGCCTGGCGCGAGGTGACCGCGACGAGCGCGACGCTCGACCGCGTGCAGGAGGAGTTCGCAGGCCAGAGCCGCGTGGCGCGCGAGCGGCTCGTGGCGATGCAGGCCGCGCGCCTCGCGGGCCTCGCCGCCTGCGCCAGCGCCGCGCGCCGCAGCTACGGCGACGCCATCAGCCTCGTCGAGCGCCTCGCCGGCGAGAACCGCGCGTTCGACGCGCAGTTCCTCGCGCTGACCATCATCCGGCAGGATCTCGGCCGCACCGACGCCGGCCGCCGCCTCATGGCCGAGCTCGAGCAGGTCGCGTCGACCGACGCGCGCGACCGCGCGCTCACCGCCCTCGTGCCGCCCGCGCCGACCGCCGCCGAGATCCTCCGCGCCTGCACCGACGCCGCGATGGCCGCGGGCGACATGGACGACGGCGACCTCGGCCGCATCCAGGCCGGCAACGCCGTGCTGAGCGCGCTCAAGGAGTCGCGCCGCCGACTCGACCGCGCGATGCGCGCGCAGGTCGCGGTCGCCTGGCGCGCACTGCGGGACTCCGCCGTGCCCGCCGCGGCGGACGCGTTCAAGCCCTGAGCGTCCGCGCGCCGCAACTGACGCACGCGCGCCGCAATCGACGCACGCGACCGCTACAGTGCGCATCCCGGAGAATCCCACGATGCGCACCAAGCCGATCGCCCTCGCCGTCCTCGCCACCGTTCCGTTCCTCGCTGCGCTGCAGCCGATGCCGCAGGACGCGCAGGACCGCAAGGTCAACCCGCCCGCCGGCCAGCTCTCCGCGGTCACCGGCCAGTTCCTCAAGGACGGAACCCCGCTCAAGCTCGGCGAGAAGGTCCAGCTCTTCAACGGCAAGGACACCACCGGCTGGAAGGGCTTCGTGCCCGACCTCGCGAAGGACGGCAAGGACCAGCTCTCGGTGTGGAGCGTGAAGGACGGCGTGCTGCAGTGCGCCGGCCGTCCCATCGGCTACATCGAGACCATCGAGCTCTACGACAACTTCGTGCTCGAGCTCGACTGGCGCTTCGATCCCGCGAAGGGCGAGGGCAACTCGGGCGTGCTGCTCCGCACCATCGGCGACGACAAGGTCTGGCCGAAGTCGATGGAGGCGCAGCTCCACTCGAAGAACGCCGGCGACTTCTGGAACATCGAGTCGTACACCGCGACCGTCGACGCCAAGCGCACCGACGGCCGCCACACCGTGAAGATGCACGAGACCAACGAGAAGCCGCTCGGCGAGTGGAACCACTACCGGATCGTCGTCTTCAAGGGCACGATCGAGCTGTGGGTCAACGGACTGCTCCAGAACGTCGCCACCGGCGTCGAGGAGAACAAGGGCCGCATCGCGCTGCAGAGCGAGGGCGCGTACATCGAGTTCAAGGACATCGTGCTCACGCAGCTCAAGCCGTGAGCGGCGCCCCGGATCCCCGCATGAACGACGGACACGACCTCGCGGCCGCGGGCATCGGCACGCGCCTCGCGCACACCGCGCGCGACCCGCGTGCGCAGCACGGCTTCGTGAACACGCCGATCCACCGCGGATCGACCGTGCTCTTCCCCACCCTCGACGCGCTCGAGGGCGCGATGCGCGTCGACTCGCGCACCGGTCCGTACATCTACGGGCTCATGGGGAACCCGAACTCGCGCGAGCTCGAGACCATGCTCACGCGCCTCGACGGTGGCGCGGGCGCGGTCGTCGTCGAGAGCGGCCTCGCGGCCGTGTCGGTGCCGCTCCTCGCGTGCCTCGGCGCCGGCGACCACCTGCTCATGACCGACTCGTGCTACGGGCCGACGCGGCACCTCTGCCGCACCGTGCTGCCGCGCATGGGCGTGGAGTCGACCTTCTACGACCCGCGCATCGGCGCCGGCATCGACGCGCTCATCCGTCCGAACACGCGCGCGATCTTCATGGAATCGCCGGGCTCGCTCACGTTCGAGGTGCAGGACGTGCCCGCGATCGCGCGCGTCGCCCGCGCCCGCGGCGTCACCACGATCATCGACAACACCTGGGCCACGCCGCTCTGCTTCCGCCCGGTCGAGCACGGCGTCGACCTCGTCGTGCACGCGCTCACCAAGTACCAGTCCGGCAACAGCGACATCCTGCTCGGCGCGATCGTCGCCCGCGACGACGACCATTGGAAGCGCGTGAAGCAGTGCGCCGAGGTCCACGGCCACTACGCCCATCCCGACGACTGCGCGACCTGCCTGCGCGGCATCCGCTCGCTGGAGGTCCGCCTCGCGCGCCACGCGTCGAGCGCCCTCGAGGTCGCGCGCTTCCTCGAGTCCCGCGCCGAGGTCGCGCGCGTGCTGCACCCCGCGCTGCCCTCCCACCCCGACCACGCGCTCTGGAAGCGCGACTTCGCCGGCGCGAGCGGCCTCTTCGGCTGCGTGCTCCGGCCCCACCCGCGCGGCCGCGGCTTCGTGAAGGACTTCCTCGAGCGGCTGCGCTACTTCGGCATGGGCTTCTCCTGGGGCGGATTCGAGAGCCTCGTCGTCGCGAGCGATGTCCGCTCGTCGCGCGAGGCCCCGCCGTGGACCGAGGAGGGCACGCTCCTGCGCCTCCAGATCGGCCTCGAGGATCCGCGCGACCTCATCGCCGACCTCGCGCAGGCGCTCGACGCCGCCGCCCGCTGAGTCGCGCCGATTCGCGGACCTGCCGCGCACCGCGGGGCCCTGATCGGACGACGGTCGGCCACCCGTCGGCCACCGAGCGGCCACCCATCGGACGGCCACCAGACGGTCACCTTGCGCGTCGGCGGAACGGAGCCGACTGCTACACTTTCGCCCTTCCCCCGCCCGACCGGGCGCGGGTCGACTTCCGCGAGCGAACCATGCCAATCACCACCGCCTACGAAGCCAAGATCGAACGCATCTCGATTCTCGACGAGAAGGGCAACTTCGACGAGAAGCTCGGCGCCCCGGGAGGGAAGTCGATCATCCCCGACGCCGACCTCGTGCGGCTCTACGAGGCGATGGTCTCCTGCCGCCAGCTCGACGAGGTGGCGTTCCGCCTCCAGCGCTCGGGCCGCATGGGCACCTACCCGCAGAACATGGGCCAGGAGGCGACGAGCCTCGGCGCCGCGTACGTGCTCCGCCAGGATGACTGGATGGTCACCTGCTACCGCGAGAACTGCGGCCTCTTCTGGCGCGGCGTGCCGAAGGAGGGCATCCTCCTCCACTGGATGGGCGACGAGCGCGGCAACGCGATGCCCAAGCCGCACAACGTGACGCCGATCTACGTGCCGCTCGGCACCCAGATGCTCCACGCCGCGGGCCTCACCATGGCCGCCCGCTACAAGGGCGAGGACCGCATCGCCTGCACCTTCTTCGGCGACGGCGCCTCCAGCGAGGGCGACTTCCACGAGGCCTGCAACTTCGCGGCGAACCTCAAGATCCCCGTCGTCTTCGTGTGCCAGAACAACTTCTGGGCGATCTCGACCCCGTCGAAGATCAACAGCGCCGCGCCCACCTTCGCGCAGCGCGGCCTCTCCTACGGCATGCCCTGCATGCAGTGCGACGGCAACGACATCTTCGCGACCGTCTACACGATGCAGAAGGCCGTCGCGCACGCGCGCAGCACCGGCACCCCGTGCTTCGTCGAGATGGTGACCTACCGCCTCGGCGACCACACCACCGCCGACGACGCCAAGCGCTACCGCGACCAGGACGAGGTCGACGCCTGGAAGGCGCGCGATCCGATCATCCGCCTCCGCAACCACATGGTCGCCCGCAAGCTGTGGGACGACGCCAAGGAGGCCGCGCTCAAGGAGCGCGTCGAGCGCGACAACGCCGAGGCCGTCGCGCGCGCCGAGGGCATCGTCGCGCCGGTGAAGTCCGACTTCTTCGACGCGATGTACGCCGAGATCCCGCAGGACCTCGCCCTCCAGCGCGACACCATGCAGACCCACTCGCTCGGACAGGACCCTTCGCAGCTCCCGCCGGAGGCGCAGCAGCGCGCCGCCGAGCTCGCCGCCGAGGCCGCCGCAGCCGCCCACCACTGAACCATCTCCCGCGCCACCCCGCGGAATCCAACGAAGGCACACAGCAATGGCAAACCTGAACCTCGTCCAGGCGATCAACCTCGCGCTCATCCAGGAGATGGAGAAGAACCCCGACATCGTGCTCCTCGGCGAGGACATCGGTGTCAACGGCGGCGTCTTCCGCGTCACCGAAGGCCTCCAGAAGCGCTTCGGCGGGCAGCGCGTGTTCGACACGCCGCTCGCCGAGTCGGGCATCATCGGCCTCTCGATCGGCCTCGCGATGGGCGGTCTCCATCCGGTGCCCGAGATCCAGTTCGAGGGCTTCCTCGGCCCTGCCTACGACCAGATCTGCTCGCACGCCGCGCGCATGCGCAGCCGCACCCGAGGCGCGTTCACCGTGCCGATGACGATCCGCATCCCGGTCGGCGGCGGCATCCACGCGCCCGAGCTCCACAGCGATTCGCCCGAGGCGATCTACGCGCACACGCCCGGCCTCAAGGTCGTGATGCCGAGCTCGCCGTACGACGCGAAGGGCCTGCTGGTCGCGGCGCTGCGCGATCCCGACCCCGTGCTCTTCTTCGAGCCGAAGCGCATCTACCGCGCGTTCCGCGAGGAGGTGCCCGAGGACGAGTACACCCTCCCGATCGGCAAGGCGCGCACCGTGTGCGAGGGCACCGAGCTCACCATCGTGAGCTGGGGCGCCAGCGTCATCCAGTGCATGCAGGCGATCGAGAAGAGCGGCCGCTCGATCGAGCTGATCGACCTCCGCACGATCTATCCGTTCGACATGGACGCGGTGGCGCAGAGCGTCTCCAAGACCGGCCGCTGCGTGGTCGTGCACGAGGCGCCGCTCACCTGCGGCTTCGGCAGCGAAATCGCGGCGCGCATCATGGAGCGCTGCTTCCTGCAGCTCGAGGCCCCGGTGCAGCGCGTCGCCGGCTTCGACACCACGATGCCGTACTACAAGCTCGAGCTCGACTACCTGCCCGACGCGCACCGCGTCACGCGGGCGATCCACGACTGCCTCGCGTACTGAGCCGGATGCACGGACGGATCCTCCGTCCGCTCCCGCCACATCCCGCACCTGCGCAGCGCGCAACGCCTCGGTCCGCCGAGGCGTTTTCACGATGATGCCGCGGAAGCGCGCGATGGGCTGCGTTTCCGCGGTGCGCGATGCGGGGCGTGCGACGCCGACGCCGCCGGCGATCGACTGAACTCGCGTCATTCGCGCGGGACCGACCTTGATCGGCGCGAACCTTCGTGGATTCTCCGCGCCATGTCCCGAGCGATCCACCTCGACGCCAGCGGCGCGGCGCACCGCGATCACGCGGAGCTCTGCGCGCTCATCCTGCGCCGCACGCAGGAGCTGTTCCGGCTCGTGGTCGTCGCCTGCGACGGCTCGCGGCGCAGCGCCTCGCGCGCCGTCGACACCGACATCCGCAGCCTGCAGTCGATGCGCAGCGTGCCGACGATCGGCATGGCCGCGCGGGTCGGCCATCCGCTCGGGCTCAGCGCGGCGCAGGCGATCGGCGTGCTCTCGAGCGGCGAGGAGGCGCGCCTGGAACCGCGTGCGCTCCGCGCCGCCGCGCTCGACGCCGATCTCGCCGACGACGGCCCGCGGCTCTCGCGCATCGCCCGCACGCTCGAGCGTCGCACCGCGCGACCCGCCGATCTCGCCTTCGCGCAGCTCGTGCACGCGCGCGCCTGCATCGCGGGCGCGGACCTCGCCGGCGCCCACGCGGCGCTGTCGTTCGCGGTCGAACTCGGCCTCTCGCCCGATGACCGCACCGCGGTCGCGCAGCTCGCCGAGGCCATCCACCACGAAGCGGCACTGGGTTCGCCGTGGATCGCGGCGAACGACGCGGCGACTGAGGCAACCACCGACGCAACCACCGGCGCAACCATCGACGGACCACTCCCCGCCGCCCGTGCGCTGATGCGCGCCGCGGGACTCGAGGCCGGCGACACCCGCGACCACCACGCCGTCGAGCAGCCTCACGCGGCCAGTGCCGTCGACACCGCCGTCGACACCGACACCGCCACCATCCGCCGCCACTGCTGGAACCGCTGCGCCCGTGCGATCGCGCCCGCGCGCCGCCGCGGCGATCCGGTCGAGGATCTCCGCAACGCGCTCGAGTGGCTGGTCTCGTCGTTCCCGACCGATGTCCGCGCCATCGCGTGGGGCGCCTCCGCCATCGCGAGCAGCGCACTCCGCCTGCGCGCCGAGCATCCCGACGACAGCCGCATCCTCACCCTGATCGTGGCCGCGGAACTCGCCATCGAAGTCGTGCTCGACGCGCAGGTTGCGGCGTCCGTGCGGCAGACCGTCCTCGCGCGGCGCACCCGGGTCGCACTCTGCGAATGGCACACGCGCGCGCGCCTCGGCGAGATCGATCCACGCACCATCGACGACGCCGACACCGACGAGCTCATCCGCGCGTCGATGCTCTTCCCGCCCGTCGTGCATACACCCCACATCGGCCCGCTCATGGGTGTCATGGGCATCGACCAAATCACGCAAAATCAAAAATCAACGCTTGACGCGTCGTCAAGCGACTGTTGGATGTTGTGACCACTCGCAGCACTGCACGCCATGGGGGCGATTGCAGAACACAGATCGGAGGATCCATGCTGACGGACGAAGTTGGAGGTCTGGAGGCCGCGCGCGAGGCGCTGGCCCGTGAAAGGCTCGAGGAACTGCAGGCACTCGCCCGCACGTACCGCAACTGGTCGGTGAAGGAACTCGCTCACGCGCTCGGACGGCAGCCCGGCCGGCTCGTGCCCGACAGCGGCATGCCGAAGATCGACCTCGTGGTCGGTCTGGCCAAGGCGCTCGACTGGCCCGTGGAGGCCGTGGTCGACCATCTCATGAAGCCCGCCTCGTCGGCGCGCCGCAGCGTGGTCCAGCAGGACACGGCCACCGACTACGCGCGCCTCTACAACGAGAGCCTGCAGAAGCGGCTCGAGCGCGACTATGCCGAGGCGATCCGCCTGGCGGTGCGCGCGCATGCCGTCGCCGACACGCCGACGCGCCGCGCCGCGGCCCTGCTCATCGAGACGCAGGCGCACGAGGCGATCGGCTCCTACAGCGAGGCCGTGCGCTGCGTGCGCGAGTCGACCCGCATCGAGGGCGTCTCGGCCGAATGGAGGCTGTACGCGGACTCCTGCCTCGCGCACCTCCTCTTCATGCAGGGAAACACCTCGCACGCGCTCGGCATCGCCACCTCGGTGCTCGAGTACGGCGAGAAGCTCCCCGCCACGATCGTGACGCGGACCACGCGCATGCTCGCGCACTGGTCGCGCGGTCACGTGCTCCGCAGCGCCATCCCGACCGCGACCACGGCCGCCTGGCGACCGCTGGCCTCGTCGGCGCGCGAGGACTTCCGCGCCGCGCAGTCGATCGGCGCGGAGCTGGTCGAGGAGGCCGGGCAGCACCCGACCTACTTCGCGACCTTCGTCCACTGCGTCGATCCGGTCGTGCTCGAGCTCGATGCCGTGTGCGACGAGTCGTCCGCCGACGAGTCGATCCGAACGCTGCTCGCGATGGTCCGCGACGACACGAACGGCCATCTCGGCCAAGGCGAGCGCAAGGCGTGGGCGGCGGTCGCCCTCGCGACCACCGTCAAGCGATTCACCACCGACGAGATGCAGCAGCGCGGCCTGCTCGAGATCGCCTCGGCGGCGCTCCGCGCGCACGCCGTCGCGACGTCGAACTGGTACTTCGCGCACAGGCACCTCGAGCTCGACGCCGAGCGGCGTCGCACGCTCACCGGCAACGGCGTCGCCTGCCGCGCGCTCGACGCCGTCGAGGCGAAGCTGGTGGCAGGCGTCCTCGGACAGATCCCCGCGTCGCGCGACAGCGCCGCGGAGTTCATGGCGCTCTACGGCGCCAGGGAAGGAGCACGCGCATGAACCGACCCCTCACCATCCTGGTCTCCGCATCCATCACGCTGCTCGCCGGGGCGATCGTCCAGGCCGAGATGCCCGCGGTTCCGCCGCCGAGCCTCTCGACGGAGGTCCTGACCATCCCGAAGGCGATGATCCGCGCCTACCAGACCCAGGTCCACCCCAGCTACCTCCACTGGCTCGCCAACGGCGACGGCGGCGAGGACTCGCTGGCCGCCTTCGAGCTGTTCCTGTCGATGCAGGGCGTGAACCGCTACGAGGCGTGGTGCTTCACCGAGCTGTACATCCGCTCGCACTGACGGTGCGCGCATCCAACCAAAGCACACGGGCCGCCGAGCGATCGGCGGCCCGTCTCATTGGACACCGCGCATCCGCCTACTTCCGCGCGAGCTTCGCGCACGCCCGATGCCGCGGGCACGTCACGAGATGCTCGTTGTACATGCCGACCGCCTGCATGAACGCGTAGACGATCACGGGCCCGCAGAAGGTGAAGCCGCGCTTCTTCAGCGTCTTCGCGAGCTGCACGCTCTCCGCGCTCTCGGCGCGGATGTCCTCGCGGCGGCTCAGCTTCACGTCGACCGTCCGATCCCCGACGTGCCGCCAGAGCAGGTCGCGGAACGCCCCGTCGCCGGCCTCCATCACCTCGAGCCACGCGCGCGCGTTCCTCACCGCGCCCTCGATCTTGAGCCGCGAGCGGATGATGCCCTCGTCCCCGAGCAGCCGCTGCACGTCGCGCTCGGTGAACCGCGCGATCCTCGGCGGATCGAAGCCCTTGAACGCGCGCTGGAACGCGTCGCGCTTCTTCAGGATCGTGATCCACGACAGCCCCGCCTGGAAGCCGTCGAGCACCAGCTTCTCGAACAGCGCGCGGTCGTCGACGACCGGCACGCCCCACTCGGTGTCGTGGTAGTCCACGTACACGGGGTCGGTACCGCACCACCAGCAGCGCTCGGCCTTGGTCGCCATCCGCGAAGCGTACGGTGTCAGGCACATGCCAGGCACCGAAAAAGACAGCGGCCCCGCGTGAGCGGGGCCGCTGGTCATCGGTCGTCCGGAACGCTCAGGCCTTGCAGCCGCAGCCCACGCCGCAGCCGGCGCCGGCCATCTGCTTCTTCGCGGCGCCCGCAGCGATCTTCGCCTTCGCGAAGGCGATCGCCGCCGCGCCGGTCGAGCCGCCGTTGGCCTGCTTGAGGACCTCGGCCGTCGTGTGCTCGATCT